>NZ_JBEXYC010000057.1:0-45964 GCF_040630835.1 Kitasatospora sp. NPDC005751 | reverse complement strand
GCCCGGTCGCCCGGCCGCCCCCCCCGGGGCGGGGGGGGGCCGGGGCGGGCGCGACGGCCCGGCGCAGGGCGTACCGGGTGCCGGCCGGGAGGCGGCGCAGCAGCTCGGCCAGCAGGCCGGGGCGCTGCGAGACGGCGGCGGTCAGATAGGCGCCGAGGCCGGTGCCGAAGCCCTGGATCTGGGCCTCCAGCTCGGCCATGGTGCGCCGGTGCCGGTGCCAGACGACGGCGTCCGGCCGGTACGCGAGGGTGTGACCGGCGACCAGGACGCGCAGGAAGGCGAGCAGGTCCTCGCCGCCGCGGGTCGGCGTACCGGCGCCGGTCGCCGGGTCGAAGCCGCCGAGGTCGCGGATCACGGTGGTGCGGAAGGCCATGTTGGCGCCGGTGCCGAAGCGGCCGGCGGCGAAGGGGAAGAGCGGGTCGCGGCCGGCCGTGCGCGTCGACCAGTCCCGGGGGGCGAAGCCCTTGCCGAAGCCGCAGTACCGCTCGAAGACGGCCTGGGCCTCGGTGTCGAGTTCGGCGGGCACCACGAGACCGGTGACGCAGGAGACCCGGGGGTCGGCCCGGAAGGCCCCGGCGAGGGCGCTCACCCAGCCGGGGTCGGCCAGCGCGTCGTCGTCGGTGAAGGCCACGTACTCGCCCCGGGCGGCGGACAGGCCGCGGTTGCGGGCCCGGGCCAGGCCCGGCACCGGCTCGCGCAGGTACCGCAGCCGGTCCGGCCCGAGCGTGCGGATCAGCCGTTCGGTGGCGTCGTCCTCGGGGGCGTTGTCGACCACCAGGAATTCGGTGGCCGGGTAGTCGGTGCGCAGCAGCGCGCTCAGGCTGTCGCCGAGCAGGGTGGGCCGCCCGCGGGTGCAGACGACGACGCTGACCAGGGGTGCGCGGGCGCCGGGGGGCGGCGGGGCGGGGGCCGCCGGCCCGGTGTCGAGGTGGCGTTCGGCCGCCTCGACGAGCCGGCGGCGCAGCCGCCCGGCGTCCGGGCCGGCGTCCGGGCCGGCGTCCGGGCCGGCGTCCGGGCCGGCGTCCGGGCCGGCGTCCGGGACCGCGCTACCGTCGGGACCTGGCCGGTCGGCGTCGACGGCGACCAGGCCGAGCGGTCGGCCGGCCCGGCGGACCAGGGCCACCACGGGCCCCTGCGGGCGGACCGGGGCCGTGAAGCCGGGCCGCCACGGCCCACCGGGCCGGTCGAGATCGAGTTCCACCACCTGGGCGGGCGCCCGCAGGACGGTGGTCATGACGCACCTCCGGTGCGCGGGCTCCGCTGGCGCCACACGCTGATCAGATAGCCGAACGGCCCGACCAGCAGCCCGCGGAACTCGCGGCGCCCCAGCCGCAGCAGCGCGGCCTCGCCCTCGGCCGGCCCGCAGCGGGCCCGGTGCCGGCGCACCCGCTGCCAGCGGCGCAGACCGGAGGGGACGCGCCGGACGAGCGTGGTGAGCAGCCCGGGCCGGTGGGCGACGGCGGCGGTCAGGTAGGCGCCGAAGCCGACGCCGAAGTTGAAGACCTGCCGGGTCAGCGCGTCGCCGGTGCGCGGGTGGCGGTGCCAGACGATGGCGTCCGGCTGGTAGGCGACGGTGTGGCCGGCGTCGAGCATCTGGAAGAAGGCCAGCAGTTCCTCGCCGCCGCGGGCGGGCGTACCGGCGCCGGTCGCCGGGTCGAAGCCGCCGATGCCGCGCAGCAGGGCGGTCCGGAAGGCCATGTTCGCCCCGGAGCCGAACCGGCCGACCGAGAACCGCATCAGCGGGTCGTCCGGGCGGTCGCGCAGCGACCAGTCGCGGGCCGCGAACCCGCGGGAGTAGCCGCCGTACTGTTCGAGTGCGGCCTGGGCCGGGGTGTCGAGTTCGGCGGGCAGCACGAGGCCGGTGACGCAGCCGATCCGGTCGTCCGCGCCGAACGCCCCGGCCAGCGCGCCGACCCAGCCGGTGTCGATGATCAGGTCGTCGTCGGCGAACGCCACCACCTCGCCGTGCACCGCGGCCAGGCCGCGGTTGCGGGCCCGGGCCAGGCCCGGCACCGGCTCGCGCAGGTACCGGACGCGGTCCCGGTACCGCGTGGCGACGAGGCGTTCGGTGGCGTCGCTCCGCGGGGCGTTGTCGACCACCAGGACCTCCACGTGCGGATAGCCGGTCCGCAGGAGCGAGTCGAGGCAGCTCCGCAGCTGCTCGGTCCGGTCGCGCGTGCAGACCACCACGCTGACCGTGACCGGGCCCGCGGGCACCCGGGCGCGGCCGACCCGACCGGGACGCGCCGCGGGTGTCGCGGTGGACAGGGCGGGAACCGGGAGTTCCCGGTGGGCGACGTCGACCAGCGCCCGGCGCAGCGCGGCACTGTCGCCCGCTGTTCCGGTGGCCGTGACCAAGCCGAGCGGGTGTCCGTGCAGCCGCACCAACGCCAACACGCGGCCGACCGGGTCGACGGTGCCGAGACCACCGGGCGAGCGCAGCTCGCTCGGATCGTCCAGGTCAAGGTCGACGACGCGGACGGGGGTGTAGAGCGAGTCGCGGGCGGCGGAGCGCGGGCAGGCAGCTGCGGTGCGCCGGTCGGAGCCATTCATCGTTGCTCCCCCGCGGAGGCTGCCGCCGAGGACCGGGCGCCGGGACGCTCGGTGATCAGGGTCCTCAGCACCCGGCGGCCGTCGGAGACGGCGTGCAGGTGGGATCGACCGCTGCGGCGGGGGAGTTCCAGGCTCGGCACCTCGGCCATCCGCAGTCCGGAGCGCAGCGCGTGCGCGATCATCTCGGCCTCGATCTCGAAGCCGGAGGAGCGCAGGTCGAGCGCGTCCAGGAAGGAGCGGCGGAAGGCGCAGTAGCCGTAGCACAAGTCGGTGAGGCTCGCGTCGTAGAGGCGGTTGACCACGGCGAGCAGCGCGCGGTTCCCGAAGGAGCGGACCTTGGTGAGGTCCAGCGAGCCGCCGCCGGCGATGCACCGGGAGCCCTTGACGAAGTCGAAGCCGTGGTCGAGGAAGTGGAGGAAGTGCGGGATCTCGCCGGGCCACATCGAGCCGTCGGCGTCCATCATGACGATGTACTCGCCACTGGCGGCGGCGAAGCCGGTGCGCAGCGCGTTGCCCTTGCCGGGCCCGCTCTGCTGGACGCTGCGGACGGTCGGCAGGCAGTGCCGGGCCATCGGGACGGTGGCGTCGTCGGAGGAGCCGTCGACCAGGATGACCTCGTCCACGCAGCGCGGGATCTGCTCGAACACCCAGGGGATGTTGCGGGCCTCGTTCTGGGCGGGGACGACCAGGGTGACGCTGTGCCGACTGGCGACGCCGTCCCCGGCCCGGCGCATCGGCCGACGGGCCGGGGCCCGGTCCTCGGCGCGGCGCATCGGCCGTCGGGGGGCGGCCCGGTCCTCGGCCCGGCGCTGCGGCCGGCCGTCGTGGTCCGGGGACGGAACGACGTGGGGGGGCAGGGTGGTGCTCATCGGGGGCGGCCTCTCGGAGGGAGGAGGCGGCGGGCGGCGCCGGGCACGGCGCGGCCCCTGTGACGGGGCGGGCCCGGTGCGCGACGCGGGGGTGCGCGGGGCGGGGCCCCGGAGGGAAGTCCCCGGGGGGACGGCCGAAACGGTGGGGAGCGGCTGAGGGCGGCCCGGTCGGGGGGTGCGCCGCCGGCTCCCGGGCGCCGAAGCGCCGGTCTGTCGAACTGGCCGAATGTGCTTCCCGCACCGGAGTGCGGGGTGTGCCAGGGCCTCATCGTGCCCAGGTGACCGCCGTCACGTCAAGTAGTTTGTCCGGATTTTGCCTGGTTCGTCGGGCCGGATTCTGCCTGGTTCGTCGGGCCGAGGTGCTCCCCTGGTTCGTCCGGCGGTGCCGGCGGCACCCGCCCGGGCCGGCCGGTCAGCCGACCGGCCGGCCGCCCGGCTCCTCGGCGATCCGGCGGGCGATCTCGGCCGGTCGCACCGGCCGCCCGAAGTGCCAGCCCTGCGCCCAGTCGCAGCCGATGCCGCGCAGCCGCTCGGCGTCCCGGAGGGTCTCCACGCCTTCGGCCGTGACCGTCAGGCCCAGCGCGTGCGACATCGACACCAGGCCGCTGACGATCCGCCAGCCGGTGGCCGCGTCCTTGGCCGGGTCGTGCAGGTCGCCGACGAAGGAGCCGGCGATCTTCAGCCCGGAGACCGGCAGGTCACGCAGGTAGGCGAGGTTGGACCAGCCGGTGCCGAAGTCGTCCACGGCGAGCGAGACGCCCTGGTCGACCAGCCCGTGCAGGGTGCGCAGCGCCTCGTCCTCCGGGCCGACCACGGTGGACTCGGTGATCTCCAGCTGGAGCCGGGCCGGGTCCAGCCCGGTGGAGTCGAGGATCCGGCCGAGATCGGTCACCAGTGCGGCGCTACGGGCCTGACGGACCGCCAGGTTGACGTTCAGCTGGGGCGCGTCGTCGCCGAACCGCTTGATCCAGTCGGCCGCCTGGCCGCAGGCCTGCTCCAGCACCCAGCGGCCGAGCGGCATGATCAGGCCGGTCTCCTCGGCGGTGGTGACGAACTCGTCCGGGCCCAGCACGCCCAGCTGCGGGTGGCGCCAGCGCACCAGCGCCTCGACGGCGGCGAGCCGGCCGTCGGCCAGCGCGTACAGGGGCTGGTAGTCGATGAAGAACTCGCCGCGGTCGAGGGCGGCCGGCATCCGGACCGAGACCGCGTAGCGGCTGACCGCGCGGGCGTTCTCCTTGGGGTCGAAGAGCGTCCAGCGGCCGCGGCCGGCCTCCTTCGCCCGGTACAGCGTCAGATCGGCGGCGCGGACCGCGGCGCCCGGCGTGGTGGTCGAGATGCGCCGCTCCAGCACGCCCACGCTGGCCCCGACGGCGAGCTTGTGATCGCCGATCAGGACCGGCCCGGCGAGCGCCTTCAGCACCGTCTTGGCGGCGGCGACGGCCTCCTGTTCGCCGCGGCAGTTCTCCAGCAGGACGACGAACTCGTCGCCGCCGAGGCGGGCCACCAGGTGGCCGAGCGGGGTGAGGGCGGCCTTCAGCCGGGCGGCGACGGCGGCCAGCAGCTGGTCACCGGTGTCGTGGCCGAGGCTGTCGTTGACCACCTTGAAGCCGTCGAGGTCGACGTAGCAGAGGCCGAAGCGGGCGCCCGGGTCCGGCTCCTCGAAGAGCTTCTCCAGCCGCTCGAAGAAGGCGGCCCGGTTGGGCAGTCCGGTCAGCGGGTCGTGGGTGGCCTGGTGGCGCAGCCGCTCCTGGAGCCGGTAGCGGTCGGTGATGTCCTCCAGCATGGCCACCTGGTACTGCGGCCGGCCGTCGTCGTCCCGGATCAGCGAGACCGTGAGGTGGGTCCAGACCACCTCGCCGTCGTGCCGGTAGTACGGCTTGTCGACCTGGAAGTAGTCCCGCTTCCCGCTGATCAGCTCCTCGTACGCCTCCCAGACGCCGGGGGTGTCCTCGGGGTGCACGAGGTCGCCGACCCGGCGGCCCCGCATGTCCTCCGGCGCGGCCCCGAACAGCTCCTGGAGCGCCTTGTTCACCGCGAGGATGTTGCCCTCGGTGTCGCCGATGCCGATGCCGATCGCCGCGCTCTCGAACAGCGCGCGGAACCGCGCCTCGGAGGCGCGCAGCGCCCGCTCGGCCTCCCGCCGGGCGCTGTCGGCGGCGGTCCGGATGGCCTCCTGCTCGCGCAGTGTCCGCTCGCGCAGGGCGGCCGCCCAGCCGGCCGCGAAGGCCCCGCAGAGCGCGGGCCCGCGGTCGTCGGCCGCGGGGTGCTCCTGGAGCAGTTCGAGGGCCCGGGCCAGCACCACCGGGTCGGTGAAGTGGGCGTCGACGAGTTCGGCGCCCGCCCGGGCGGCCAGCCCCGGGTCGAACGGCTCGCCCAGCTGGGCGCGGTGGAGCAGCGCGGCGGTCCGGGAGACCAGCCTGCCGAGCAGGCCGGGGTGGACCGCCGTGCCGTGGTCGCCGGAGAGCAGCCGCGCCCAGTCCTCGTGGAACCGATCGGCGCTGCCGGGTGCCGGCGCTTCGTTCACCGGCGGAACCCCACGCCCGCCATCCCGGTCATCCGCTCGGGGTGCCGGCCGACCGCCTCCGGCTGCTCGGGGCGCCACTCGGGGAGGTAGACCACACCGGGCTCGACCAGCTCGAACCCCGCGAACATCGCGGTGATCTGCTCGCGGGTGCGCATGGTCAGCGGGGTGGGTGTCATCCGGTACAGCTTCTGGTGGTCCTCGGCCTGGTCGGGCCGGCCCTCCAGGGAGGCGTGCGAGAGGATCAGCGCGCTGCCCGGCGGGAGCGCCTCGCGCAGCACCTCCAGCAGCTTCCACGGATCCTCGGAGTCGCTGACGAAGTGCATGACGGCGACCAGCAGCACGGCCACCGGCTCACCGGGCGCGAGCAGCGCGGTCACCTCGGGGCGGCCCAGCAGGTCGTCGATGTCCCGGACGTCGGCCTGGACGACGGAACAGCCCTCGTCCTCCGCCAGCAGCAGCCGGCTGTGCGCGACGGCGACCGGGTCGCGGTCGATGTACACCACCTCGGCCTCGGGGCGGATCGCCCGGGCGATCTCGTGCACGGTGCCGAAGGTCGGGATGCCGGAGCCGATGTCCAGGAACCGGGTGATGCCCTGCTCGGCGGCGAACTGCACGCCGCGGCGCAGGAAGGCCCGGTTGGAGCGCATGATCTGCGGCAGCTCCGGCCAGAGCGCGATCGCCTGGCGGGCCATCTCCCGGTCCACCTCGAAGTTGTGCGACCCGCCGAGGTAGTAGTCGTAGACCCGGGCGGCGTTCGGTTTGTCCAGGTCCGTACCTTCCGGTACCCAGTTCGGTCGCCGCATCCTCGGGACTCCTTCATTCCGGTTCCGGTGAACCAGTCGCCCCGTGGGACTGCTGGTTCTGATGAGACTACAAGCACACAAGATCCTCCTCTGCACGCCGAACGCGTGCAAGCGGAATCGCCCCGTCCTGCCGAGGGCGCGCCCCGGCCGGAGAATGGACCCGATGGCCGGACGGATCGAGGACTACGCCCTGATCGGCGACCTGCAGACCGCCGCGCTGGTCGGGCGGGACGGGTCGGTCGACTGGCTCTGCCTGCCCCGGTTCGACTCCCCCAGCTGCTTCGCCGGGCTGCTCGGCGACCGGCAGCACGGCGCCTGGCGGCTCGCCCCGGCCGGCGGCGCGCGGTGCTCCGCGCGCCGCTACCGGGGCGACAGCCTCGTCCTGGAGAGCGACTGGCACACCGCCGACGGCACCGTCCGGGTGACCGACTTCATGCCCCAGCGCGGCCGGGGCGGGCAGCGCTCCCCGCAGCTGATCCGGATCGTGGAGGGCGTCGAGGGCAGCGTCCCGGTCCGCGGCGAGCTGCGGCTGCGGTTCAACTACGGCCGGATCGAGCCGTGGGTGCGCCGCACCGGCCGGCACCGGGTCGCCGTCGCCGGGCCCGACTCCGCCTGGCTGCGGGTGCCGCCCGAGGTCCACACCTACGGAGTGGACGGCGTCACCGTCTCCGACTTCACCGTCACCGCCGGCAGCCGGGTGCCCTTCGTCCTCACCTGGCAGCCCTCCCACCTGCCCACCTCCCCGCGCACCGACCCGGAGGAGGCCCTGCTCGCCACGCTGCGCGACTGGCAGCACTGGGCGGCCGGCTGCCGCTACCGGGGCGAGTGGCGGGAGGCCGTGCTGCGCTCGCTGCTCACCCTCAAGGCACTCGCCTACGCGCCCACCGGCGGGATCGTCGCCGCGCCCACCGCCGCACTGCCCGAGCGGATCGGCGGCACCCGCAACTGGGACTACCGCTTCTGCTGGCTGCGCGACTCCTCGATGACGCTCTCGGCGCTGCTCCGCGGCGGCTTCCGCGACGAGGCCGCCGCCTGGCGCCGCTGGCTGCTGCGCGCCATCGCCGGCGACCCGGGCGACCTGCAGACCGTCTACGGCGTCGCCGGGGAGCGCGTCCTCGGCGAGATCTCCGCCGACTGGCTGCCCGGCTACGAGGGCTCCCGGCCGGTCCGGTTCGGCAACGCCGCCGTCGACCAGCTCCAACTCGACGTCTACGGCGAGGTGGTGGACACCCTGCACCTGGCGCTGCTGGCCGGCCTGCCGATGGAGCGGCACGTCTGGACGCTGTTACGGGCCCTGATGGCCTACCTGGAGCAGCACTGGCGCGAACCCGACGAGGGCCTCTGGGAGGTACGCGGCGAGCGGCGCCACTTCGTCCACTCCAAGGTGATGTCCTGGGTCGCCGCCGACCGCGCGGTGCGGATGGCCGAGGCCACCGGGCTGCCCGCGCCCGTGGCCCGCTGGCGGGCGATGCGCGACGCCGTGCACGCCGACGTCTGCGAGCACGGCTACGACCGGCGGCGCGGCGTCTTCGTCCAGCACTACGGCGGGCAGGGCCTGGACGCGGCCACGCTGTTCGTCGTCAAGTGCGGCTTCCTGCCGCCGGACGACCCGCGCGTGGTCCGCACCGTGGACGCCGTCCGGGACGGCCTGGACCACGGCGGCCTCGTCCTGCGCTACCGGACGCACCGGCACACCGACGGCCTGCCCGGCGGCGAGGGCGCCTTCCTGGCCTGCTCGTTCTGGCTCGCCGACGCGCTCGTCGCCACCGGGCGGCGGGCCGAGGCCCGCGACCTGTTCGCCCGGGTGGTCGGGCTCGCCAACGACCTCGGCCTGCTCTCCGAGCAGTGGGACCCGCGCGCCCGCCGCCAACTCGGCAACACCCCGCAGGCGTTCACCCACGTCGCCCTGGTCAACACCGCCTTCGAACTGTCCGAGCCCGCCTAGGGCTCCCCCGGCCCCGGGGTCGGTGGAGCCGGTCACCGGAGGTCCGCCCCCCCGGGGCCGGGCCGGAGGCCCTAGAGTTCGGCCGTGGACCTCAACCACTACCGGTTCCGCCACGTGTGGCGGCTGGCCGCGCCGCCGGCCGCGGTGTACGCCGCGCTGGAGGACGTCCCGGGCTACCTGCTCTGGTGGCCCGAGATCCGCGCGGTGCGGCGGTTCGGCCCGGACGACGGCGAGGCGGTGGTCCGGGCGCTGCTGCCGTACCGGCTGGTGATCGGGCTGACCGTGGTGCGGCGCGACCCGGTGGCCGGCGTCCTGGAGGTCGCGATGCGGGGCGACCTGGTCGGCTGGTCCCGCTGGACGGTCGGGGCGGACGGCACCGGCGCCCGCGCCCTGTTCGAGGAGGACGCCCGGCCCGGGCACCCGCTGCTCCGGCGCCTCGCCGTGCCGCTGCACCCGGTGTTCCGCGCCAACCACGCCGTCATGATGCGCCGCGGCCGCCGCGGCCTGGCCGCCCACCTGGCCCGCCGGGACCCGGGCGGCCGGGCGGGCGGCACGCCGGCCGACCGCCCGGCGTGACACCTAGACCCGGTCGGTGCGGCCGAACAGCCAGCCGCGCAGCAGCCGGGTGACCACCGGCAGGGCCGCGTACGTCATCAGCGCGCTGATCAGCGGTGCGGTGACCAGGGCGCGGACCGCCACCGGCAGGCCGGCCAGGTGCGGGGTGAGCAGCAGCCCGGAGGTGACGGTGAGCGGCGCGATCGCCACCGTGGAGGCGACCGCCATCCGCCAGCGCACCGGCGGGCGGCCCTTCGCCGCCGACCGGGTGGTGGCGAACCAGCCCTCCATCCCGAGGATCTCGTGCCGGTGCACCTCGTGGTGGTGCCCGTCCGCCGCGGCGAAGCAGGCCGCCCGGGCCGGCGAGGCCTGCCAGGAACGGAACGCCCCGCCGTCACGGAAGTGCAGCAGCAGGTGCCAGGGGTCGTCCGGCCCGGCCGGGCGCAGCAGTCCGGTGCCGAGGTTGCCCTCGTGCCCGGCGGCCGCGGCGAGGATCCCCTTCGCCCACCGCTCGAACGCCTCCTCGTGACCGGGCTCGACCCGCCGGGCCACGAACAGCGTGACCTCGTCGTCCGGCCCGCCCCGGTCCGCCGCGGGCGCCGCCCGGCCCGCCCGTCCTCGCAGTCCCACCAGTCCCATCGGTCCCGCCCTTTCCGGGTGTCCCCGTGCGTCCCCGGTCGCAGCCGTCCCGCAGCGTACGGCCCCGCCGGGCGGCCGCGCCCCTGCCGACCGCTCCTCGGGACGCGGGCCGGTGCCGGTGGCGGCCCGCCCGCGCCCTGGTGACCGGCCCCGCCCGGGCGGTTAGCGTGGCCCGGGACCGACCCCCACCGCCGCCCGGGAGGCGCCCGCCATGACGACCCCGTCGGACGACCTCGGCCACGACCCCGGCCACGCCCCCGACCGGCTCTTCGGGCGGGCCTTCGACCGGACCGGTACCGGGAGCAGCAAGTGGGCCCGGACGGCCGGCGCGGCCGGCGTGATCGCGATGGGGCTGGCCGACATGGACCTGCCCGGCCCGCCGGCCGTCGCGGCGGCGCTGGGCCGGCGCGCGCGGCACCCGGCGTACGGGTACACGGTGTGCGACCCGGCCGGCCGGGAGCTGGTGGCCCGCTGGTACCGGGACCGGCACGCGGTGGAGATCGACCCGGCGTGGGTGCTGCTGCTGCCGTTCGGAGCGCGCACCGCCGTCCGGCTGCTGCTGGAGGCGGTGCGACCGACCGGGCCGGTGCTGTTCCCGGCGCCGGAGTGGGGCGGCTTCGCCCAGATCTGCCGGGCCGCCGGAGTGGCCCACCGGGAGCTGCCGCTGGCCCGGGACGCCACCGGCTACCGGCTACCGCTGGACGCCTTCGCCGGGCACCGGGCCGGGGCGGTGCTGCTGAGCAGCCCGCACAACCCGTCCGGCCGGGTCTGGACCGCCGCGGAGGTCCGCGCCCTGGCCGAGGCGGCGGCCCGGGGCGGCGGGGTGCTGCTCTCGGACGAGGTGCACGGCGACCTCACCCATCCGGGCCACCGCCACCCGGTGGCCGTCGCGGTCGCGGGCCCCTACCGGGATCGGACCGTCACCCTCAACTCGGTCGGCAAGACCTTCAACACCTCCGGCATCCCCAGCTGCTTCGCGCTCGTGCCGGACGCGGCGCTGCGCGAGCGGCTCACCGAGGTGATGGCCGGGTACGGCCTGTGGGAGGGCGGGCTGCTGGAGCAGGTGGTGCAGGAGGCGGCGCTGCGCGACGGCGGCCCGTGGCTGGACGCGCTGCTGGACCACCTGGCCGCCGCCCGGGACCGGCTGACCGGCGTGCTCGGAGAAGCCGTCCGCTCCGCGCCGGAGGCCTCCTACCTGCTCTGGCTGGACGCCGCCGCGCTCGGCCTGCCGCCCGTGGGCGCCCGGGCGGCGCTGCTGGAGCGGTGCGGCCTGGAGGCCTCCGACGGCGACGACTTCGGCCCCGGCGGCGAGGGTTCGCTGCGGCTGAACTACGCCCTGCCGGAGCCCGCGCTGGCGGCGGCCGTGGGCAGGCTGGAACGGCTCCGAAATCCCGGTATCACCCGATTGCACCGCCTCTGACCTGCGACGACCTCTCTTCACCAGATGTTTGCGGAGCGCCCCGGCATGGTCCGTAGCAGACTGGGCAGGGTAGACCGGGCCGCAATCGTGATCCCGAGGATGGTGAGTCCGGTGATACCCGTTCGCCCGACCAGCCCGACCAGCCCGACCGACCGCCAGGGCACCGATCCGCCCACCGGGAGCGTCACCCCGCTCACCGAGTCGACGGCGCGCCGCCACATGGCCGGCGTCTGCTTCAAGATCGGGCCGCCCCGGCTGGTCGGCGTGGAGGTCGAGTGGTTCGTCCACGACGACCGATGTCCGACCGGCCCCGTGCTACCGGAGCGGCTGCACGCCGCACTGGAGTCACTGCCACTGGGCGGCGCCGACGGGACGGTCCTGCCGTCCGGTGCCCGCCTCACCCTCGAACCCGGTGGACAGGTCGAGCTCAGCTCCCCGCCCGCCGACGGCATCGTCGCCTGCGTCGACGACACCCGCCGTGATCTCGCCACCCTGCGGGCCGCCTTCGCGGCCCAGGGTCTGCGGCTCACCGGCACCGGTACCGACCCCCTGGCCCGTCCCCGCACGATGGTGCTGGACCACCCCCGCTATCTCGCGATGGAACGGTTCTTCGACTCCGCCGGACCCTGGGGCCGGATCATGATGACCGGCACCGCCTCCGTGCAGGTCTGCCTGGACGCGGGGGCCGCCGACGGCCCGCACGCGCTCGACCGGCGCTGGCGCCTGACCCACCAGCTCGGTCCGGTCCTGGTCGCCGCCTTCGCCAACTCCCCCCTGCTGGACGGGAAGCCCACCGGGCACCGGTCCACCCGGCAGATCGTCTGGTCCCGGATGGATCCCACCCGCACGCTCGCCCCGGCGCCCGACCACGGCGATCCGCGCGAGGCCTGGACCAGGTACGTGCTGGACGCCGAGGTGCTCTGCATCCGGCGCCCCGAGGGCCTGCCGTGGACGGCGCCGGCCGGCCTGACCTTCCTCGACTGGCTGCGCGGCGGCGGCGAACGCCCGCCGACCCTCGCCGACCTGGACTACCACCGCACCACGCTGTTCCCGCCGGTCCGCCCGCACGGCCACCTGGAGCTGCGGATGATCGACGCCCAGCCGGGCGACGGCTGGATCGTCCCCGCGGCCCTGGTGACCGCGCTGCTGGACGACCCGAAGGCCGCCGACGCGGCGCTGGCCGCGCTGGAGCCGCTGGAGAGCGCCACCGGGCCGCTCCCGCCGCGCAGCGACGCGTGGCGCCGGGCCGCCACCCTGGCGGTCGCCGATCCCGCGCTGCGCCGCGCCACCCTCGCCTGCTTCGCCGCCGCCGACGCCGCGCTGGGACGCCTGCCCGGCGCCGAGCGACTGCGCACCGCCGTCGCCGAGTTCGCCGAGCGCTACCCCGCGCGCGGCCGCTGCCCGGCCGACGACCAGCTGGACGCCCTGCGCTCCGGCACCCGACGCACTCCCCCGGAGGAGGCCGCACCATGATCGACGACGCCCGCCCGACCGGCTCCCGCACCGCCGGGGCGACCGGCCCCGGGTCTCCGCCCGCGGCCTCCCCCGCCCCGCCGGCCGGCCCGTCCCCCGAGGGCCTGCCCCCGGCGGCCCTGCGCGAGGCGATCGCCACCGAGCTGCTGGCCGCCCGGACCCGCACCGCCGCGCTGACCGACTGCGTCGAGGACCACGACCTCACCGCCCAGCACTCCCCGCTGATGTCCCCGCTGGTCTGGGACCTCGCGCACATCGGCAACCAGGAGGAGCTCTGGCTGCTGCGCAACATCGGCGGCCGGGAGCCGATGCGCCCGGAGATCGACCCGCTCTACGACGCCTTCGAGCACCCGCGCGCCGCACGCCCCAGCCTGCCGCTGCTGCCGCCGGCCGAGGCGCGCGCCTACGCGCACGAAGTCCGCGGCCGGGTGTTCGACCTGCTGGAGGCCAGCCCGCTGGAGGGCGCTCCGCTGCTCGACGCCGGCTTCGCCTTCGGCATGATCGCCCAGCACGAGCAGCAGCACGACGAGACCATGCTGGTCACCCACCAGCTGCGCCGCGGCGAGCCCGCGCTGGCCGCTCCCCCGCCGCCGCCCGCCCCGGCGGACGCGGCGGCGCTGCCCGCCGACGTGCTCGTCCCCGCGGGCCCGTTCACCATGGGGACGGACACCGAGCCGTGGGCGCTGGACAACGAGCGCCCGGCGCACCGGATCGACCTGCCGGCCTTCCGGCTGGACACCACGCCGGTCACCAACGGCGCCTATCTGCGGTTCATCGCCGACGGCGGCTACGACGACCCGCGCTGGTGGACGGCCGAGGGCTGGGAGCACCGGCAGCGGGCCGGGCTGACCGCCCCGCTGTTCTGGCACCGCGAGGGCGCCCAGTGGCTGCGCCGCCGTTTCGGCACGGTCGAGCCCGTCCCCGAGGACGAGCCGGTGCTGCACGTCAGCTGGTACGAGGCGGACGCCTACGCCCGCTGGGCGGGGCGGCGGCTACCGACCGAGGCGGAGTGGGAGAAGGCCGCCCGGCACGACCCGGCCACCGACCGCTCCCGCCGCTACCCGTGGGGCGACGGCCCGCCCGCCCCGGAGCACGCCAACCTCGGCCAGCGCCATCTGCGCCCGGCGCCGGCCGGCAGCTACCCGGCCGGCGAGTCCCCCTACGGCGTACGGCAGTTGATGGGCGACGTGTGGGAGTGGACGGCGAGTGACCTCCACCCCTACCCCGGCTTCCGGGCCTGGCCGTACCGGGAGTACTCGGAGGTCTTCTTCGGGCCCGAGTACAAGGTGCTGCGCGGCGGCTGCTTCGCGGTCGCGCCGGTGGCCTGCCGCGGCACGTTCCGCAACTGGGACTACCCGGTCCGGCGGCAGATCTTCGCCGGGTTCCGCACCGCGGCCGACGTGGCGGCCGGCTGATGTGCCGCCACCTCGCCTACCTCGGCGCCCCGGTGACGCCCGGGGAGCTGCTGGTGGAGCCGCCGTTCGGGCTCTACCGGCAGTCCTGGGCCCCCCGGGCGCAGCAGTACGGCACGGTCAACGCCGACGGCTTCGGCCTCGGCTGGTACGCGGACGGCGATCCGACCCCGGCCCGCTACCGGCGGGCGGGACCGATCTGGGCGGACGCCTCCTTCGCCGACCTCGCCCGGGTGATCCGCACCCGGGCGCTGGTGGCGGCCGTCCGCTCGGCCACCGAGGGCTGCGCGGCGGGCGAGGACGCGGCCGCGCCGTTCGCCGCCGGGCCCTGGCTGTTCAGCCACAACGGCGCGGTGGCCGGCTGGCCGGACAAGCTGGACGCGGCGGCCGGGCGGCTCTCCCCGGCCGAGCTGCTGGAGCTGCCGGCCCGGACGGACTCGGCGCTGCTCTGGGGCCTCGCGCTGCACCGGCTGCGCGCGGGCGCGGGCCTCGGCGAGGCCCTGGCCGGCGCGGTCGCGGACGTGACCGCGCACACCACCGGCCGGCTCAACCTGCTGCTGACCGACGGCCGGGCGATCGCCGCCACCGCCTGGGGCGACACGCTGCACCACCGGAGCCTGCCGGGTGCGGGCGTCCTGGTGGCCTCCGAGCCCTACGACGACCACCCGGACTGGACCGTCGTCCCGGACCGCTCGCTGCTGCTGGCCGGCCCGGACGGCGTCGTGGTCCGCCCGCTCTGAAATCTCTCTCGCTCCTCTCACCTTCACTTTTTGAACAGAGGATCCATCTGCCATGAGCATCTTTGATCTCACCCGACTGCTGCCCGCCGACCACTTCAGCACCGCGCTGCGGCACGACGTGCGCGAGGGGCTGACCGCCGATCCCAAGTGGCTGCCGCCGAAGTGGTTCTACGACGCCCGGGGCAGCGAGCTGTTCGAGGAGATCACCAGGCTGCCCGAGTACTACCCGACCCGCGCCGAACGGGCCATCCTCACCGACCGGGCCGGCGAGATCGCCGCCGCCACCCGGGCCCGCACGCTGGTGGAGCTGGGCTCGGGCTCCTCGGAGAAGACCAGGCTGCTGCTGAACGCGCTGCGCGACCTCGGCACGCTGGACAGCTACGTCCCGGTGGACGTCAGCGAGAGCGCCCTGACCGGTGCGGGCGAGGCACTGGCCCTGGACTTCCCCGGACTGTCCGTGCACGCGGTGCTCGCCGACTTCACCGCCCGGCTCGGCCTGCCGCCGGAGGGCGGGCCGCGCCTGGTCGCCTTCCTCGGCGGCACCCTCGGCAACCTGCTCCCCGCCGAGCGGGCGGTCTTCCTGCGCCGCCTGCGGGCCGCGCTCGACCCCGGTGACTTCCTGCTGCTCGGCACCGACCTGGTCAAGGACCCGCAGGTGCTGGTGGCCGCCTACGACGACGCGGCGGGGGTGACGGCGGAGTTCAACCGGAACGTGCTCAACGTGCTGAACCGGGAGCTGTCCGCCGACTTCGACCCGACCGCGTTCGAGCACGTGGCGCTCTGGGACCGGGAGCGGGAGTGGATCGAGATGCGGCTGCGCTCGCTGCAGGAGCAGACCGTGAAGATCCCCGCGCTGGACCTGCCGATCCACTTCGAGAAGGGCGAGGAGCTGCGCACCGAGGTGTCGGCCAAGTTCCGCCGGGAGCGGGTGGCCGAGGAGCTGGCGGCGGCCGGCCTGCGGCTGAGCCACTGGTGGACGGACGAGGAGGGCCGGTTCGGGCTGTCCCTGGCCTCGCCGGTGGCCGAACCGGTTTGACAGTTCACTTTACTAATAGGCAAGGGGATTTGTCGGGCATCCCACGTACAACACTTGAACATTGACGGGTTACGATCGCGGCTACCAAGCTCAGCGTTGAGTATCAGGAGTCAAGATCGTGAGCGTCACCCAGCAGCCCTCGGAGCCCGTGGCGGCGGAGGTTCGATCCTCCGACCGCCTCGGCTTCGTCGTGTTCATCACCGCCGCCGCGGCCCTCGGCGGGTTCCTGTTCGGCTACGACAGCTCCGTGATCAACGGCGCCGTCTCCGGCATCCAGGAGAAGTTCGGCGTCGGGGACGGCGTCACCGGTCTGATCGTCTCGTCCGCGCTGCTGGGCTCGGCGGTGGGCGCCGCGCTGGCCGGCCGCTTCGCCGACCGGTACGGCCGGATCAAGGTGATGAAGGCGGGCGCGCTGCTCTTCGCGGTGAGCGCGGTCGGCTCGATGCTGCCGTTCGCCGCCTGGGACCTCGCCGGCTGGCGGGTCCTCGGCGGCGCGGCCATCGGCATCGCCTCGGTGATCGCCCCGACCTACATCGCCGAGGTCGCGCCGACCCGCTACCGGGGCCGGCTGGCCTCCTTCCAGCAGGCCGCGATCGTCCTCGGGATCGCGATCTCGCAGCTGGTCAACTGGGTCCTGGCGGACGCCGCCGGCGGCGACACCCGCGGCCGGCTCCTCGGTCTGGAGGCCTGGCAGTGGATGCTCGGCATCTGCGTCGTGCCGGCCGCCGTCTACTTCGTGCTCGCCTCGATGATCCCCGAGTCCCCGCGCTACCTGATCTCGGCCGGCCGGCTGGACGAGGCCCGCACGGTGCTCACCGAGGTCGAGGGCGAGGGCTCCGACACCGACGCGCGGATCGCCGAGATCCAGGGCCTGATCGCCTCCGACCACCGGCCGCGCTTCGGCGACCTGCTCGGCGGCCGGTTCGGCCTGCTGCCGATCGTCTGGGTCGGCATCGGCCTCTCGGTCTTCCAGCAGCTGGTCGGCATCAACGTGATCTTCTACTACTCGTCGATCCTCTGGCAGTCCGTCGGCATCGACCAGAGCAACTCGCTGCTGATCAGCTTCATCGGCTCGGTCATCAACATCCTCGGCACCGTGGTCGCGATCCTGCTGGTGGACCGGATCGGCCGCAAGCCGCTCGCCCTGATCGGCTCGGCCGGGATGGCCGTCGCGCTGGCCGCCTGCGGCTGGGCGTTCTCCTCCGCCACCGGCACCGGCGACGACGTCGCCCTGCCCGACCTCCAGGGCACCGTCGCGCTGATCTCCGCCAACGCCTTCGTGCTCTTCTTCGCGATGTCCTGGGGCGTGGTGGTCTGGGTGATGCTCGGCGAGATGTTCCCCAACCGGATCCGGGCCGCCGCGCTCTCCGTCGCCGCCTCGGCGCAGTGGATCGCCAACTGGGCGATCACCGTGTCGTTCCCCTCGCTCTCGCGCTGGAACCTGTCGGCGACCTACCTGGTCTACGCGGGCTTCGCGGCCCTGTCGCTGGTCTTCGTGGCGAAGTACATGAAGGAGACCAAGGGCGTCCGCCTGGAGGACATGGGCTGATCCGACTGTCGGACCTTCGGCCCCCGCACCCTAGCGCCCTCGGCGCGGGTGCGGGGGCCGAATCGTTCACTCTCTGCGGCGGGGCGCCTACCTCCGGTACTCCTGTTCGGCAGGAGGGATGTGTCCTTGATCTTCAACCGGCTTCGCACCCGCAGCACCCGCCCGACCCGTCGCCCCGCACCGGCTCCGACGCCGGCCGCGGTGCCGGCCCCGAGCGGCGGCTGCCCGTTCGCCCACGCCCACCCGGCCGCCGAGCCGTCGCACGGGCCCGAACCCCTGCCCACCACCGTGCACGGCACCGGCGTCCGGTACCTCGTCGACCCGGGGCGAGCCGAGGCCGGGCGGACCACCCCGGGGCGGCCCACCGTGGCCGACCGCCCCACCGGCACCGATCCGTTCGCCGGTCTCCGCACCGATCCGCTCGCAGAGCCGTTCGGCGAGGCGTTCACCGGACCCTCGGCCCAGCCGCTCGCCGAGCCCTTCACCGACCCCGACGCGGCCGCCGACTTCGTCCGCCAGTTCCACCGCGAGCAGCCGGGCGCCGGCGACCCGACCGGGCGGGTGCTGGCGGTCCTGGACGAGATCGACCGCACCGGCACCTACCAGCACACCCCTGCCGAACTCGCCTACGGCGCCCGGCTCGCCTGGCGCAACGCGGCCCGCTGCATCGGCCGGCTGTACTGGCGCAGCCTGGTGGTGCGGGACCTGCGGCACCTGGCCTCGGCCGACGACATCGCCACCGAGTGCTTCGAGCACCTGCGGGTGGCCTCCAACGGCGGCCGGATCCGCCCGGTGATCTCGGTGTTCGCCCCCGACCGGCCCGGCCGCCCGGCCGCCCGCATCCTCAACCAGCAGCTGGTCCGCTACGCCGGCCGGCCCACCGGGCACGGCTTCGTCGGGGACCCGGCGGGCGCGCGGCTGGCGGCCCGCGCCCGGGACCTCGGCTGGAAGTGCGGCGAGGAGCGCTTCGAGGTGCTGCCGCTCCTGGTGCAGGAGCGGCCCGGCGCCCGCCCCGAGTGGTACGAACTGCCGGACGACACCACCCCCGAGGTCGAGCTCAGCCACCCCGACCACCCGTGGTTCGCCGAGCTCGGCCTGCGCTGGTACACGGTGCCCGCGATCAGCGACATGACGCTGGAGATCGGCGGCGTGCGCTACCCCACCGCCCCGTTCAACGGCTGGTACATGGGCACCGAGATCGGCGCCCGCAACCTCGCCGACGCCGACCGGTACGACATGCTGGCGACCGTCGCCGACCGGCTCGGCCTGGACACCTCCAGCGACCGCACGCTCTGGCGCGACCGCGCGCTGGTGGAGCTCAACGTCGCGGTGCTGCACTCGTTCCAGGAGGCCGGGGTGACGATCGCCGACCACCACACCGAGTCGGAGCGGTTCCTGAAGCACATCGCCCAGGAGAAGCGGCTCGGCCGGCCCACCCCCGCCGACTGGAGCTGGATCGTGCCGCCGGTCTCCGGCGGGCTGACCCCGGTCTACCACCGCTACTACGACCCGGTGGACCCGTCGCTGCGCCCCGCCTTCGTGGCGCGCGAGCCCTGGTGAGGCCGCGGCGCCGCCCCGTCGACCGTCCGCTCGTACCGGAGCAGCAGCCCGTCGAGCAGCGCTTCGAGACCGGTCTCGAAGGCGCCCTCGTCGATCGCGCCCCGGTGTTCGGCCAGCCGGTGGGCCCCGCCGAGGTGCGGGTAGTCGGCGGCGTCGTACAGCCCGGCGTCCTCGGGGAAGCCCGCCGCGAAGGAGGCCAGCGCCGAGCCGGTGACGAAGTAGCGCATCAGCGCGCCGATCCGGGTGGCCTGCCCGCGCGGCCAGCCGGCCTCGACCAGGCAGCCGAAGACGGCGTCGGCCAGCCGCAGCGCGTTCGGGCGGCGGCCGGGGCCCTGGGCCAGCACCGGGACGATGTTGGGGTGCGCGGCCAGCGCGGCGCGGTAGGAGCGGGCCCAGTCGCGCAGCGCCCGCGGCCACGGCGCGCCGGCGGTGAACATCGACAGGTCGACCTCCCCCATCACGCTGTCCACCACCGCGTCCAGCAGCTCGTCCTTGGTCGCGACGTGGTTGTAGAGCGACGGCCCGCTGACCGACAGCTCGGTGGCCAGGCGGCGGGTGGAGAGGGCGTCCAGCCCCTCGGCGTCGATCAGCCGCAGCGCGGTGGCGACGATGAGCTCGCGGCTGAGCAGGGGTGTGCGCGGGCGGGCCATCGTCGCGGTTCCTCCGGTCGAGTGGGGTGAGGACCGATTCTGGCAGGCGCCTCTTCCCAGCGCGGCCCGGTCGGGGCTACAGTCCCGGTAAAACTTGCACCGCTAGTTTACCGGAGCCCGACGAGGTGGCGCGATGAATCTGGAGCTGACCGAGGAGCAGGCCGCCCTCCGGGACCTCGCGGCGGCCTTCACCGACCGCGAGATCGTCCCGCACGCGGCCGCCTGGGACCGGGCCGAGTCCGTCGACCGGGCGGTGATCGGCAAGCTCGCCGGCATCGGCCTGCTCGGCCTCACCATCCCCGAGGAGTACGGCGGCAGCGGCGGCGACCACCTCGCGTACTGCCTGGCCCTGGAGGAGCTGGGCCGGGGCGACTCCGCCGTGCGCGGCATCGTCTCGGTCTCGCTCGGCCTGGTCGCCAAGTCGGTGAACGGCTACGGCACCGAGGAGCAGAAGCGGCACTGGCTGCCCCGGCTCACCTCCGGCGAGTCGCTCGGCTGCTTCGCCCTCACCGAACCCGGCACCGGCTCGGACGCCGCCAACCTGACCACCCGGGCGGTCCGGGACGGCGACGACTGGCTGATCAGCGGCGCCAAGATGTTCATCACCAACGGGACGTGGGCCGATGTCGCGCTGGTCTTCGCCCGCACGGGCGGACCGGGCCACCGGGGCATCACCGCCTTCCTCGTCCCCACCGACCTGCCCGGCTTCACCCGCACCGAGATCCACGGCAAGCTCGGCCTGCGCGGCCAGGCCACCGCCGAACTCGCCTTCGACGCCGTCCGCGTCCCCGACGGGGCCCGGCTGGGCGAGCTCGGCAAGGGCTTCACGGTGGCGATGGCCGCCCTGGCCAAGGGCCGGATGTCGGTGGCGGCCGGCTGCGTCGGCATCGCCCGGGCCTGCCTGGAGGCCGCCGTCCACTACGCCGGCGAGCGCGAGCAGTTCGGCCGGCCGATCGCCTCGCACCAGCTGGTCCAGGAGCTGCTCGCCGGCATCGCCGTGGACGTCGAGGCCGCCCGGCTGCTCACCTGGAAGGTCGCCGACCACATCGAGCGCGGCCTGCCGTTCGCCACCGAGTCCTCCGTCGCCAAGCTCTACGCGAGCGAGGCCGCCGTCCGGGCCGCCAACAACGCGCTCCAGGTCTTCGGCGGCTACGGGTTCATCGACGAGTACCCGGTCGGCAAGTACCTGCGCGACGCGCGGGTGATGACCCTCTACGAGGGCACCAGCCAGATCCACAAGCTGCTCATCGGGCGTTCGCTCACCGGCGTCAACGCCTTCTGACCGCCACTCACCGGACAACCCCACCGGATAAGGAGCCCGACGACGTGCGTCCTGTCTACTTCGCCGCAGCCCGCCGCACACCCATCGGCCGGCTGCGCGGAGCGCTCGCCACGGTCCGCCCGGACGACCTCTCGGCCACCGTGCTGCGCGCCCTGCTCGCCGATGTCCCCGCCCTCGACCCGGCCCGGATCGACGACGTCTACTGGGGCGCCGCGAACCAGGCCGGCGAGGACAACCGCAACGCCGCCCGGATGGCCGTGCTGCTCGCCGGCCTGCCCGACAGCGTCCCCGGCGCCACCGTCAACCGGCTCTGCGCCTCCGGCCTGGAGGCCGTCACCCAGGCCGCCCGGGCGATCGGCTCGGGCGAGGCCGACGTGGTGCTGGCCGGCGGCTGCGAGTCGATGACCCGCGCCCCCTTCGTCCTCCCCCGGCCCGACGAGGCGCTGCCGCACCGGATCGAGACCTTCGACACCCGGCTCGGCTGGCGGCTCACCAACCCGCGGATGGCCGAGCTGCACGGCGTGCTCTCGATGGGCGAGACCGCCGAGGAGGTCGCCGCCCGCCACGGCATCACCCGGGAGCGCCAGGACGCCTTCGCGCTCCGCAGCCACCGGCTGGCCGCCGCCGCCCGCAAGGACGGCCACTTCGACGCCGAGCTGGTCCCGGTCGAGCGGCCGGACGGCGTGACCGTCCACCAGGACGAGAGCATCCGGGAGGACACCGGCCCGGAGAAGCTCGCCCGGCTGAAGCCGGCCTTCCGCCCGGGCGGCACGGTGACGGCGGGCAACGCCTCGCCGATGAACGACGGGGCGGCCGGCCTGGTGCTGGTCAGCGAGGAGGTTCTGGGCGAGCTGGGCCTGCGGCCGCTCGGCCGGTACGTGGCCGGCGCCTCGGCCGGGGTGCACCCGGACGTGATGGGCATCGGCCCGGTGCCCGCCACCCGCAAGGCGCTCGGCCGGGTCGGCTGGTCCGTCGCCGACCTGGAGGAGGCCGAGCTCAACGAGGCCTTCGCCGCGCAGGTGCTCGCCAGCGTCGACCAGTTGGGCCTCGACCCCGAGCTGGTCAACCCGACCGGCGGGGCGATCGCGCTCGGCCACCCGCTGGGCGGCTCCGGCGCGCGGATCCTCACCACCCTGCTGCACCGGATGCGCCGCAACGGCACCCGGCGCGGGCTGGCCACCATGTGTGTCGGAGTCGGCCAGGGCACCGCCGTCCTGGTCGAATCCCCCTGAGCGCCGGCCGCCGTCCCGTCCTCCGAATCGAGGCCGACCGCGCGGTCGCAGGCGCAGTCGCAGTCGCAGTTCCCATCGCAGCCGAAGTCGAAGTCGAAGTCGAAGGAGTTGTCGTGACCCGTTTCGCAGGAAAGGTCGCCGTCGTCACCGGTGCGGCCCAGGGCATCGGCGCGGCCACCGCGCGGCTGCTGGCCGAGGAGGGGGCCGCCGTCGCGGTGGTCGACCTGACCGCCGAGCGGGCCGCCGGCACGGTCGAGGAGATCACCGCCAAAGGCGGCACCGCGCGGGCGTACGGCTGCGACGTGGCCGACTACGACGCGGTGGAGGCGGTCTTCGCCGAGGTCGCCGGGGACTTCGGCGGGGTGCACATCCTGGTGAACAACGCCGGGATCACCCGGGACAACCTCTTCTTCAAGATGACCAGGCCCGACTGGGACGCGGTGCTGACGGTCAATCTGACCAGCGCCTACAACTGCAGCCACGTGGCGCAGAAGTACATGACCGCCCAGAAGTACGGCAAGATCGTCTCGCTCAGCTCGCGCTCGGCGCTCGGCAACCGGGGCCAGGCCAACTACGCCGCCGCCAAGGCGGGCATCCAGGGCCTGACCGCCACGCTGGCGATCGAGCTGGGTCCGTTCAACATCAACGTCAACGCCGTCGCCCCCGGCTACATCGCCACCGCGATGACCGCCGCCACCGCCGAGCGGGTCGGCGCGACGGCCGAGGACCACCAGGCGGAGGTCTCCGCCCGGACGCCGCTGCGACGGGTCGGCCGGCCGGAGGAGATCGCCTCGGTGGTCGCCTTCCTCGCCAGCGAGGACGCCTCCTACGTCAGCGGGCAGACGCTGTACGTCAACGGTGGGGCCCGCTGAGATCTTCTGACGTTTCGTCAGATAGCCGTCCCGGGTGGTGGGTTACCTTCACCTGGGACGGCCTTTACCCTTTCCGGTGGCCTGCGCGAGCATGCCGACGGGTACGGAATGACTATGGCATGATCATGCTGCTGTCGATGGGATGGCCGGACCGACCCGACCGGTCCAGGTCGGGCCCTGCGTCCCAAGGAGTCCCATGGGCAGCCCCGCCACCCTCCGCCGTGCCCTGGCCCTGCTCGCCGTCGGGGCCACCGCCCTGACGGCCGGCACGCTCGGCGTCCCGGCCGTCCACCCGGCGGCCGCCGCCGGCCTCGCGGGCGTCCACGTCCGCCCCGCCTCGACGGGCCACCTCAGCGCCGTCGGCCGGGACGCACCCCTGCCCACCTCCCAGTGCGTCAGCCAGATCGGCATCCACTGCTACTCCCCGCTCCAGTACCGGACCGCCTACAACCTCGACCCGCTGTACCGCGAGGGCATCACCGGCAAGGGCCGCACGATCGTCATCGTCGACTCATTCGGCTCCCCGACCATCCAGCACGACCTGGAGGTCTTCGACAAGCAGTGGGGCATCCCGGACACCCAGGTCGAGGTGGTCAAGTGGGGCGACGTCCCGGTCTTCGACCCGACCAACCCCGATCACACCGGCTGGGCCGGCGAGAGCACCCTCGACGTCGAGTACGCCCACGCCGTCGCCCCCGGCGCGCACATCATCCTGGTCCAGACCGGCGTCTCCGAGACCGAGGGGACGACCGGGCTGCCCGAGATGATGGACGCCGAGAAGGCCCTCATCAAGTCCGGCCGCGCCGATGTGATCTCGCAGAGCTTCGGCGCCACCGAGAACACCTTCCCCGGCTTCGACAAGGGCGACTTCAGCTCGCTCACCGGCCTGCGGTACGCCTTCCAGGAGGCCGCCGCACACGACGTGACCGTACTCGCCGCCTCCGGCGACACCGGCGCCACCGACTACCAGGCCAACGGCGAGGACCTCTACCCGGGCAGGGTCAACTCCTGGCCCTCCGCCGACCCGCTGGTCACCTCCGTCGGCGGCACCCGGCTCAGCCTGGACGACGCGGGCCGGCGGACCTCCCCCGACCAGGTCTGGCACGACAACTGGGGCGCGGGCGGCGGCGGGACCTCCGCCGTCTTCGCACGCCCCTGGTACCAGGCCGGCGTCGCCCGCGTCACCGGCAACCACCGCGGCACGCCCGACCTCAGCATGAGCGCGGCGGTCGACGGCGCGGCCTGGACGTACGAGTCCTACGACCCGGCGACGGCGGGCTGGCACATCACCGGCGGCACCAGCGAGGCGACCCCGATCTTCTCCGGCGTCGTCGCGCTCGCCGACCAGCTCGCCGGGCGCCGGCTCGGCCAGCTCAACGGGCGGCTCTACGGGCTCGCCCTGCTCCCGCAGCAGTGGAGCGGCCTGGTCGACGTGACGGCGGGCGACAACTCCTGGGACACGGTGACGGGTTACCGGGCCGCCAAGGGCTACGACCTCGCCAGCGGGCTCGGCACCATCGACGCCGCCAGGTTCGTGCACGCCCTCGCGGGCCGGTAGGGCCGGTCCGGGCGCCGGGAGCCTGGAGCCGGGTGCGGCGGAGCGGGCGGCCGGGTGGGCCGCCCGCTCCGCCGTGCCGGGGCATCGGTGCGGCGGTACGCCGGGTGACGGCTCAGGCGGGGTCGGGGCGGGGGGCGGCGAGCTGGGCCAGGTGGCGTTCGGCGGCGCGCAGCTTGCGCCCGTCGGGGCCCGGGAGGTGGGCCCGCATCTCGATGATCTCGGGGGCGATCCGGATCGCCTCCGCGCGGTCCGCGATCGCCCGCCAGCAGGCCTCGGCGTTGGTGGCCGCCTGCTGGGTCTCCGGGTAGTCCGGACCCTGGGAGCGCAGCAGCGTCAGGGCCACCTCGCGGTAGATGTCCGCCGCCTCGACCGACTTCCCGGCCAGCCGGCAGACGTGTGCGCGGACCTGCCGCACCTGGAGCACGGGCGCGGAGACAGCGCCGTGCTCGGCGATCGCCTCCAGTTCCAGGGCGAAGGCGAGGTCGGTGGCGGCGGCGTGGTCCCCGGCGTCGGCGCTGCGGACGATGCGGCCGATCACCTCGCGGTAGTCGTCGCGGGGGCGGGGCGCCTCGAGGGCGGGGGCTTCGGGGGCGGGAGCCGGTTCGGGCTCGGGCTCCGGCTCGGGCGCGGGCTCCGGCTCGGGCGCGGCGTCCTTCGGCTGCGCCTCCGCGGGCCCGTCCACCGGCGGCACCTCGGTCGGCCCGCGGTCCGCGGGCACCGCGTCGGCGGGTGCCGCGTCGGCGGGTGCCGCGTCGGCGGGTGCCGCGTCGGCGGGTGCCGCGTCGGCGGGTGCCGCGTCGGCGGGTGCCGCGTCGGCGGGTGCAGCGTCAACGGGTGCCGCCTGCGCGGCCGCCTCGTCCGCCGGGCGCGCGTCTGTGGACGGCGCCTTGCCCAGGGTCACGCCCGACGTCACCGGCGGGCGCCAGGCATAGGCCTTCAGCAGGTCGACCGGCCGCGCCGGGAGCGGGGGTGTCGGCGGCACGCCGGGCTTCAGCAGGTTCACCGGTCCGTCGGACGGCGCCACCGCGGCAGGTCTCAGCGGCACGGGCGCGGGTGCCGAGCCGGGTGCGGGTGCCGAGCCGGGTGCCGGGAAGACCGGAGTGGCGGCCTTGTCGAGGGTCACGGCGGGCCGGGCGGCCGGGGCGGCGTCGCGCTGGACCGGCGGACGGGGCAGCAGCGCGGCGGGGCGCGGGCCCTCGTACGGGACGGCCTCCGGCAGCACGCCGTCCGTCCGCCGGGCGGTGTTGCGGAAGAACGGCCGGTTCGGCGCGTGGGTGGCGAGGATGACGACGTCCGGGCGCAGCACCGAGTACACCTGCTGGCGCAGCTGTTCGGGCGCGAGGACGGCCTCGGCACCCGGGCGTCCCCCGTGCAGGGCCTCGATCAGCGCGCGGGTGAAGGTGCCGATCTGCTCCGGGTCCGGGCTGACCACCGCCCAGAGCGGAAGGCCGTCGGCGAGCGGCGAGACGGTGCCCTGGAGGTAGGGCCAGGCGTTCTGATCGGCGCTCAGGTCGGCGATCACGAGTGTCTGCCAGTCGGCGGGCCGGTGACGCAGCTCGGCGGCGACGGACTGCCAGGCGATGCCGTCCTGGCGGATGCTCCCCGACTTCGAGTCCCGCAGGGTGAGGTGGAGTTGGCCGCCGCGCTTGTCGGCGAGCAGGTGGCCGCCGAGGTGGACGAGCAGCGGACCGGGGTGCCGGGCGGCGGCGCGCAGGTGGGCGAGCACGGTGTGCGGGTCGCTGGCGCCGGGGAGGTGGACGGCGTCCACCGCGTCGGCCGCGAGGAGCACCTGGGGCGAGACGGCGGCGAGCATCGCGGAGAGGACGGGCGCCTGGGCGGGTCCGCCGCGCCCCCAGGTCCGGCGGCCGGCGTTGCCGTAGCCGCCCTCGACCACCAGGATCCGCCCGCGCGGCGCGGACCCGAGACCGCCCGGTCCGGCGCCGAAGCCGTGGGCGGGGGCCGTGCCGTGCGCGGGAGTCGTGCCGTGCGCCGGGGTGCCGCCCGGGACGGTGAACGGCAGCGGGGTGGCGGTGGACGGTGCGGCGGGCGCCGCCGCGGCGGGCGGCGGGGCGACGACGGACATCCCGGTCATGGTCCAGCCGGTGGGCGGCGCCATCGGCGCGGCCGGGGCCGGGACGGGCGGCTCGTACAGGGCCGGAGCCGGGACGGACACCGGCGCGGCGGTCTGCACGGCGGCCGGGACGGCCGCGGGCGGCTCGTAGAGGGCCGCGGGACCGGGCGGGTGCTCCTCGTACGGATTGCGCGGCGGCCACGGCGGCACGGCATCCCCGGGGCCCTGGTCCGCACCGGGATCGGGGCCTCCTGGGACAGCTGTCGACTCCGCCATCTCTGGTCACCGCCCCGCCCCGCCGCTGAGCGGCGTCTGCTGCCCTTGCCCGTGGCGCCTGCGACCACGTCCGTCAGCGCCACCCTACGAGATCCCGGCACACCCGAGCCAGGCCGGGTGGGCGATCACCGCCCCGCCGCCGGGGCCCGCCGCGTCGCCGCTGCTCAGCCGCCGCGCCCGGGCGTCCGCCGGGCGGGCCCGCACGCACGTACGCGCCCGAACGGCCGTGGGCGGACGGCACGGTCGGCGCTCCGCCCGCCGCGCGGGCGGCCCTGCGCCCCGGGGCTTCTGACGGCCGGTGACCGGAGGACCACCGCTTCTGACGCGGACCGCCGCCGGTCGGCGGGTCTGCCCTTCCGACCCCGTGATCCGACCCCATCGTGCAACGGACCGCCCCGGTGACGGGGCGTCCGCCCCGGCGAAGCCGCGGGCCTCAGGCCGGGCCCGCGGCGACGCAGAACTCGTTGCCCTCCGGGTCGGCCATCACCACGTGGTGCCCGTCGAACTCCGCGAGGACGCTCCCGCCCGCCCGCACCAGCCGCCCGGCCTCCGCCCGGATCCGGGCCCACCGCTCCTCGGGGCTGCCGTGCCCCGGGACCCGGACGTCGACGTGGAGCCGGTTCTTCGCGGTCTTGGGCTCGGGGACCTTGAGCAGGGTGAGCCGGGGGCCGACCCCGTCGGGGTCGCAGAGCCAGGCCCCGTCATCCTCGGACTCGTCCTCCGGCAGGTCGAACTGCGCGAGCCACTCCGCCCTGGTCGCGAAGGGGGCGGGCGGCGGCTCGTCGACGTAGCCCAGCGCCGTCTTCCAGAAGGCGGCGAGGAGCTGAGCGTCCGCGCAATCGAGGGTCAGGTCGATTCTGGCTGCCATGACAGGACCGTACCGCCCGCCACCGACACCCGCAGGCGCACCGACCCGCGCCCGTCACCGGCCACCGGCCACCGGCCACCGGCCGTCACGGGACCGGGCGCCCCGGCAGCACTGCCGCCCCGAGCGGCACGGCTGTTCCGTGCCGCCGGGGCAGCAGCGGACTCAGGCCCCCGAGAGCAGGTCCCGCAGCAGGGCGACGGTGTCGGCGTCGAGGTCCCGGCCGGTGCGCCGGCTCAGTGCGTCCAGCCGGTTGACGGCGCGCAGGAGCTGGTCCCGGGCGCCGGCGGAGGCGTAGGCGTAGAAGAGGTCGCGGTGCAGGAGTTCGACGTCCGGGGCGACGGCGAGGCCGCGGAAGACGGCGGCCTCGGCACTGCGGTGGTCGCCGTACTGGAGGCGGCGGGCGGCGAGTTCGTGGGCGGTGTCGACGATCGCCGCGATCATGTCCTGCCGCTCGGCCTCGGCCCAGCCGTAGGCGGCGGGCGGGGCCTCCGCGAACGGCGCCCCCCGGACCAGGGCGAGCGCGTGGGCGAGCGCCGCGTCCGCGGTGGCACTGGTGCTGCGCATGCCGCGCCGGTACAGGCCGCGGAACTCGTCCCAGTCGCAGGTGACGGTCGGCGCGAAGGCGTAGCCGTCGGTGGTGTCGGTGGGCAGGAAGGCCCGGCCCTCCGCCGAGGAGCCGAACCAGGCCGCCAGATCGGCGAGTTTGCCCGGCAGCGGGCTCTTCGCGTCGGCGACGGTGGGGTGGGTGTCCAGGTGGGCCGCGCCCGGGTGGAGGTCGTGGTCGAGCGCGGCGTGGTCGGCGCCGGAGCGCAGCGCCAGGTAGGCGGCGAGCTCGGTGAGCCGGGGCAGGTTCGCGGGCTCGACCGTGCCGGCGGCGCCGGCCACGTCCACCGGGCCGAGCAGCCGGATCCGCGGGGCGGTGCGGACGGCGTGCGCCTCCGGGGAGCGGAGGATGGCGAGCAGGTCGTCGCTGTCGCTGCGCACCGGGGTAGTGCGCGCCACCGGGGCGGGCTCCGGCTCGACGTCGGGCTCCGGGGCCGGCTCCGCGGCGGGCTCCGGGGTCGGCTCCGGGGTCGGCTCCGGGCGGCCCGGGACCCTGGGGGCGCCGCCGCTGGGCGCCGGCGCGGGTTCGTGCGTCGGGACCGGCTCCGGCACCGGCGCGGGCTCCGCGGCCGGCTCCGGTCCGGGAGCCGCCGGCGGCACCGGCTGGACCGGGACTACCACCTCGACGGCCCGGGTCTCGGCCGCGGCCGGCAGCCGGAGGTTCTGGGTGGTGTCGTCGGCGTCCCCCTCGGGGGCCTCGCCCTCCTCGGCGACCGCCGGGGTGGGCGGCAGCGCGGGCGGCGCCGCCGACAACGCGGCCGGGCTGCTCGCCTGCCGGCCGAGGCCGTTGACGAGGAAGCGGGAGCCCGGTCCACCGGCGGCGGGCGCGGCCGGGTCGGTGCCGGCGAACGGGCTGGCACCGGTGCCGATCACCCGGGCGAGCAGCCGCGGACCGGCCGCTTCGGTGCCGTCGGACCGGTCGGCGGAAGCGCTGTCGAAGCCGCCCCCGAGCGACCCGCCGAGGACACCGTCACCGAACGGTGCCGAGGCCCCGACCGCCGCCAGTACCGGTACGGGCGCCGGGAGTTCGGCCGGTTCGAGGTCGATGCCGGGGCCGTCGAGCGTCCAGGCGGGGGCGGGGTGCTGGGTGGTGTCGTCGGCGGCCCGGAGCAGCTCGGAGACCTGCTCGTACTGCCCGTCGCTGAGGCGCTGGAGTTCCACCGTGACGTGCAGGCCGGGAATGGTGGCCTGGCCGGTGGCGGGCAGCGTCCAGCGGGCGACCGGGCCGGTGCCGCGCTCGGGCGCGCGGGTGACCACGGCGACGCAGGTCCGCGGCCGGGCGTCGAGCAGGCGGCCGAGCTCGGCCGGGACGTCGCCGCCGGGCTGCTGGGCGCAGAGCACGATCTCCGGGACCCACGACTCGTCGGCCAGGCCGCGGCTGCGGGCGTCCCGCGGGCTGGCGGCCTCGGCGGCGACCAGCGTGGCGCGGGCTTTGGCGGTGCGCGGGCCGAGCGCGCCGAGCGCCGCCTCCAGCGTGGCGTGCCGGTGGATCCGCTCGGCGGCCGGCCCGCTGATCGGCAACTCCTCGGCGAGGTCGACCAGGTGCAGGTGGAGACGGTCGGCGAGCGGGCTGTGGGCCAGCTCGATGGCCAGGGTGCGCAGCACGTCCCGGGCGTCGTCCGGGTGGCCGGAGAGGTGGAGCAGCCGGACGGTCTCCAGGTCGGCGAGGACGACCGAGCCGTCCGGCGCGCCGCCGAGGGTGACCAGGGCCGGGTAGGGCGAGGCGGTCTTGCGCGCCTGGGAGGGCGAGAGGAGTTCGCCGGAGTCGTCCGCGCACCACCAGACGTTGGGGGCGTGGGCGGCCCGGAACGGCGCGATCGGGGCGGCCGGCCCGGAGAGGTGCAGTTCGACCGTGTGGCCGGGGGTGATCCGGGCGGCGACGATGGCGGGCAGGCGCTTGCCGCCGCGCACGGTGTTGCGCGCCATGGTGCGCAGGGCGCGGTCGAGCAGGTCCAGGCCGCGGTCGTCCTGGCGGACCTTCAGTTCGGCCTCGAACGCGGCGGCGGGGGCGGCCGGGAGCGCGATGCGGTGGCGCGGCCGGCGGGCGCGCAGCTGCGTGCCGCGCTTGTGGGCGACGGTGCCGACCATCATCGCGGCGAGCAGCACGCCGACGGTGGAGGCGGTGAGGGCGACGGTGTAGTCGTCGCCCTGGGCCTGTTCGGCGTGCGCGGCCGGGGCCTGGGCGTCGGCGGGCACCGGCGCCGGGGTGGAGGGCGCCGGGGTGGCCGGGGTCTGTGGGGCCGGAGCCTGCGAGGCGGGCGCCGGCGGGGCCGGGGCGGGCGCCTGGTCGGCCGGGGCTGGAGCCGGGGTCGGCGCCGGTGCCGGCGCGGGAGCCGGGGCCGGCGCCGGGGCCGGGGCCGGCGCCGGGGCCGGAGCACCGGGCAGGGTCAGCACCATCCCCGGCACGACCACGTCCGGATCGGTCAGCCGTTCGCCGTCCGGCGCCTGGGCGCCCTGGTTGGCCTCGAACAGCTTCGGCCAGGCCTCGGCGTCCCCCAACTCCCTCTCGGCGATGGCCGACAGGCTGTCACCGGCCGCCACCGTGACGGTGCCGCGGCCGCTCCCGGCGCTCCCGTCCGTGCCCGTCTGCGGCACGCTCGGCGCCGGCGGCACGGGCGCGGGCGCCGGGGCGGGCGCCTTGGCCTCGTCGGCCTTGGCGTCGCCGGGCATCAGCAGCTCCCAACCGGGCTGGATGGGCCGCTCGGCGTCGAAGCGCAGACCCGAATCCCCCATCGCCCGGCCGTCGTTGAGCTTGGCGATCTCCACCCACCGCTCCCCCGAGCCCAGCTGGCGCTCGGCGATGGACCAGAGGCTGTCGGCCGGCCGGCTGTCCCGGACGGTGTAGGTGGGCTGCTGGTCGGCGGCGGGGGCGAGCGCGGGCGCGGCCTGGGCCGCGGGCAGCGCGGCCCGCTGCACACCGGCCGCCGGCTGGATCTGCGCGACGGCCGGCGCCCGGTCGGGCACCGCGGCGAAGGCCGAACCGGCCACCGGCAGCAGCGCGATCACCGAGCCGACCAGGCCGGCCGCCATCCGCTGGCTCCAGCCGAAGGCCGGGATCCGCCGGGCGATCCGCCCGCGCAGCTGGGCCGGGACCTCCAGCAGGACGGAGAGCGCGAAGCAGGCCCAGCCCAGCCAGCCGACCACGACGAGCAGCCAGAGGAAGAGCCGCCCGTCGTCGGGACTGGTCAGCAGCTGTCCGACGCCGTCCGGCGCGACCTCGCCCATCGCGGCGACCGCCCCGGTGCCGTACACCAGCAGCGCGGGTACGCCGACCAGCAGGACGAGCAGGGTGACCAGCGCGGCGAGGGCGCCGAGCAGCGCGCCGCCCCGCCCTCGGCGCGGTGGCAGCGGTGCCGGCCGGTGGCGGGCTCCCGCCGCGGCGGGCACGCCCCGGGCCGGGCGTCCGGCGCGGGCTTGGTCCTTGGCACGTGGCGCGACCATCAGTCGGTCTCCGCTTTCTCGACTCCGTGGACGAGGGTGGCACTGCCCTTGCCCGTGACCTTCTGTTTGCCGAGCTCGCCCAACAGGGCCGGCCTGTAGTCGGCCTGCACCGTGACGGTCACGGACGAACCGTCGTCCGAGAACGCCACGTCGTGGACGGCGAGGTGGTACAGGGCGAGGTAGCTGTTGGCGGCGTCCTTGACGTAGTCCTGCTTGACCTTGTACCCCTCGCCCCGGAGCACGGCGGCCTCGTCGAGCTGCTGGCCGCCCACCCGGGCGGCCTCCTGGGCGTAGCCGTCGGTGCGCTCGGCGACGCGCAGCCGGCCGCCGGCGTCCACGACGAGCGCGATGACCAGGACCAGGAACGCCGCACAGATCGCCACGAAGATCGCGATCGCGCCGCGGTCCGACCGGTCCCGGCCGCGCCGGCCTCCGGTCCGCCGTCGGACGGCCTGGCCGCCCCACCGTTCCCCCCCGGGTCTGCGCACCGTCACGCCCCCTCCCGCACCTTCGTCTCCCTGGCGGTCCCACCGGGGACCGCTCCGCCTCGTCCTGCCGTCCCCCGGGAGCTCTCCGCTTGCGTCTCCCCCGCGCGGGCCGTCCCCAATCCCCGCCCGGAGCCCTCGTCGGCACCGGCCGTCCGCCCCACCGCCATCGGCCGGCTCACCCGGCCCGGTAGTGGTCGACCACCGAGACGAACCGGCCCACCAGCCGTTTCGTCCCGGGCATGCCCGGCCCGGCCAGGAGGTCGCTCAGACCCACGTCGCACCGGACCGTCACCTCGACCGTCGCCAGCGTCACCCCGTGGCTGGTCAGCTCGCCGTGCTTGACCGCGGTGTCGCTGTCCCGGCAGCTGACGCCCTGCTGCCGCAGGGTCTCGGCGGCGGTCTTCCGGACCAGTTCGTCCATTCCGTCCACGCTGCGCGCCAGCGAGGCCGTCCGGGCCGCCGAGCGGGCGGCCGCCTCCACCGTGCCGGCCGCGGTCTGCACCCGCCCGGCGGCGATGGCGACCAGCACCAGCGCGACGACGCCGGGGGCGACGATCGCGGCCTCGATCGCCACCCCGCCGCGGTCCCGCCCGCGCGCCGACCGGGCCGGGCGCAGGCTCACGAGCCCGCGCCCCCACCGGACGGGCCACGGGGGTCGGGCCGGGCGCGGGGCCCGCCTCACGGCGCGGCCGCCGGCGGGACGAAGCGCTCGCGCGGCGCCTCGGCGTGCTGCGTGATGGTCGGCGGGGTGATGCCGGGGATCAGGACCGGTGGCGTGAGCTCCACCGTGACCCGGATCAGCTCCGGCGTACTCCCGTCGGTCCGCACCCGGTAGCCGGGGCCGTCCTGCCGTCGCAGGAAGTCCTCGGCCTGCCGCCTGGCCGCGGTGTCCTTCACCTCGTCGCTCCGGTTCCCCTGTACGCGGCCGGCGTCCACGCCCTCCCGGGCGGCGGTGAGCGCGAGTTGGCGGTTGTACCACCAGATCGAGCCCTGGACGACGAGCAGCACGAGCAGCAGGACGACCGGGAAGACGATGGCCAGGCTCAGGCTTATCGCTCCGCGGTCGCGACGGCGACGGGGTCGGTGCCTCACGGGGTGGCCGCACCGCCCCCGCCGGGCAGGTTCGGGTCCTGCTCGACCTTCTTCACGACCTTGTCCTTCAACGCGTACAGCGCCACCGCGACCGCTCCGGCGACGAACACCAGCGCGATGATGGCGAGCGCGAGTTCGATGCTGATCGCGCCGCGGTCGCCGCGCGCCCGGGCGGCCTTCAGCCGGCCGACCCGGAACTGGAAGAGCAGCAGGGCGAACTGCACGGGCAGCAGGGTGGGCCGGATCAGTCGGCCTGCCAGGGATTTGAGCTGGTCGGACATCGGAGGACTCCCGGGGGTTGGGTGTGGTGACAGGCGCTCACCGGCACCAGCACGGTGTCAGGCGAGCATCTGGTGGAGCGCGGGGAAGACGATCAGGGCGGTCATCAGCAGGGTCAGCGCCGCCCCGGGCGCGACCATCCGTTCGCTGTCGGCGTTGGCCCGCGCGAGGTCCTCGGCGAGCAACTCGCCCCGCAGGCCCTTGGCCCGGGCACGCAGGGTGTCGTACACGGCGGCGCCGTCGGTACCGGAGAGCCGCATGATGTCGGCGACGTCCTGCAACGGCGTCAGCCCGAGTTCGGCGGCGAGCGCGTCCAGTCCCGCCCAGGGCGGCAGCCGGTCGGTCGCGGCGCGGTCCAGGGCGTCCCGGATCCGGCGGAAGACGGGGCCGCGGCCGACCGCGGCGGCCCGGCGCAGCGCCTCGGCGGGCCCGAGGTCGGCGGCCCGCTCCAGCGCGACCAGCTCCAGGTAGGCGGCGATGCCGTGCAGGTACTCCGTCCGCGCCTCCTTGGCCTCGCCGCGCACGATGGCGTCCGGGACGAACCAGAGCAGCCCGCCGAGCAACGGCCCGACCAGCAGCGGCAGCGCGAACGGCAGGCCCATGTCCAGCAGCACCGCCATCGCCGACAGGTAGGCCGGCAGCACGAGGCCGATCACGGCGAACAGCAGCTTGTGCGCCATGAACCGGGCCGGGGCCCGGCCGATCAGCGACAGCTCGCGCTGCGGGACGCGCACCCCGCGCAGCCCGATCGAGCGCTCGCCGATCCGGTCGAACCAGCGCGGCCGCTCGTCCGGGTCCGGCGCCCGGTCGGCGGGCGTGCGGTGCAGCCGGTCCAGGGCCTGGCTCAGGTCGGGCGGCGCGGGCCGGAGTTCGGAGATCAGCAGGGCGACGCCGCCGGCCGCGACCGCGCCGGCCAGCACGGACCAGGGGGAGATCACCGGACCTCCCCGAGGAGTCGCCGGTCGTCCCCGGTCTCCTGCGGCTCGCCTTCGGCCGACGCCTCGGCGGCGCGCCGCCGGCCCCCGCCGCGGCCGCGCCGTTCGGGCTCCAGCAGACGCGGCACCGGCGGGTGCGCGGCGAGCGCGCGCATCCAGGCGATGATCGCCACGAAGAGCGCGGCGACCACCGCGAGCACGATCTGGCCCAGCGCGGTGCTGTAGGGCCGGGTGTAGTCGGTGTTGAACGAGCCGATCACGACGACCAGCACGATGATCCCGACCAGCCAGCGGATGGTGGTGCGGTGCTTGGCCCGGTCGGCCTCGATCGTGCGGCGCTGACGGACCTCCTCGCGGACCGACTCGGCCATGTCCGAGAGCGCCCGGGCCAGGCCGGGGCCGCTGTCCCCGGCGCGCAGCAGCAGGGCGGCGAGCACCTTGTCGGCGGTGGCGTCCGCGAGGCTGTCGGCGAAGGCGCGCAGCGCCTCCTCCGGCCGCCAGCGGGCCTGCAGCCGGGCGGCCAGCTCGCCGACCTCCTGCTCCAGGGCGGCGGGCGCGGTGCGGCGGCTGGTGACGATGGCCTGGTTGAGGCCGACGCCGAGCAGCAGCACGTCGGCGATGCGCTGGGTCCACTCGGAGAGCGCCTCCAGCCGTTCGATGCGGTGGGTGTCCGAGCGGGTGGTGTCGAAGAGCCAGGGCAGGCCGAACACGGCCAGCGGCACCAGCAGCGCGGTGAGCGGGATGCCGGTGAAGAGCCAGCCCAGCGGCGCGGCGACGAGCGCGACCGGCAACTGGATCCGGCGCAGCCGCGCCGTCCGGGCGGAGGCGGTGCCGGGCGCGCCGTACCAGAGGACGTGGCCCCGGGAGGCCAGCGGGCTCCGGCCGTCCTCGTCCGGGTCGCCGGTCTCCTCGCTGCCGAGCGCCCAGAACACCAGGGTCACCAGGCCGGCCGTGACCAGCAGGCCGCAGAGGACGAAGAGCAGGGTCATCGCGCCCCACCGCCGATCCGCAGTTGCAGCGGCTGGCCCCAGCTCCCGTAACGGGAGCCGAGCAGCGCGGCGTCGAAACCGGCCCGGCGCAGATCGTCCAGGCAGTTCGGCGGGGTGTGCGGGACGGCGCGGGGCTCACCGAGCTCGGGACGCGGGCCGAACACGGTGTTCAGCGCGGGCCGGCCGCTCTCGCCGAGGCCGGCCACCTCCAGGACGTGCGAGACGAAGCGGTGGCGGCGGCCGCCGACGGCCGTCTCGTCGACCATCGCGACGTGCACGATGAGGTCCACCGCGTTGGCGGTGAGCCGGTAGGCGAGCGTGTCGGTCATGTGCGAGCCGTACTCCAGGCAGAGTTCGGCGATGCGGTCGACGACCATGTGCGGGCCGCGGGCGTGCAGGGTGCACATCGAGCCGCCCTCGCCGTTGGTCATGACGCGCAGCATCGGGACGACCTCGCCGGAGCGGACCTCGCCGACGATGATCCGGGAGAGCGTCATCCGCAGCGCGGCGGGGATGAGGTCGCCGATGCTCAACTCGCCCGCCAGCCGGCCCTCGACGCGCTCGCCGTTGCCCTCCCGGGCCTCCATCGGGACGACCTGGCGCAGATGGCCGAGGGTGTGCAGCCAGAGCTCGAACTCCGACTCCAGGGTGCCGATCCGCTCGTCCGGCGGGATCTCGGCGGCCATCGCGCGCAGCAGGCTGGTCTTGCCGACGCCCTGGGTGCCGGTGATCATCACGTTCTTCCGGGCCCGGATCGCCGCGGCCAGGAAGGCGGCCAGGGTGGTGTCCAGGGTGCCGAGTTGGACCATCTCGGACAGCGTCGCCGAGGCCACCCGGTGGCGGCGGATCGCCACGTACGGGCGCGGGGTCACCTCGGTGAGCGCCTGGAGGCGCATCCCGCCCTCCAGCCGGAGCGCGAGGGTCGGGCTGGAGGTGGAGAGGCTGCGCTCGCCGCCGCCGTGCTGGCGGGCGAGGTCCTGGAGCAGTTCGATCAGCTCGGCGTCGCTGTCGGCCACCGGCGGCACCTGGCGCAGGGGTTGGTGGACCCGGGAGACCCAGACGTCGTCGCAGCCGTTGATCAGGATGTTCTCGATGTCCGGGTCGTCGAGGTAGGGCTGGAGCCGCCCGGCCCGGAACAGCAGGTCGAAGACGGCTTCGGCGAGCGAGCGGTCCTGCTCGCGGGTCGGCGGGATGCCGTGGGTCTGCGCGTAGGCGTCGGACCAGCGGGCGACCGCCTCCTCGATCAGGGCCCGCCCGCGCTGGCGGCGGGTGGCGCGGTCCGGTTCGACGCCGGAGGTCGCGGTCAACCGGGCGATCTGCTGGTGCAGTTCGGCCGCCACCTGGCGCTTCAGCTCGCGCGCCACCTGCGGGTCGACGGCCGGCCGGGTGCCGGCGCCGCGCAGGTCGAGCGCGGGCAGCGGGGCGGGCACGGCGGTCGGGGTCGCACCGGCCTGGTACCCGTCCGGGTACGGCGCGGCGGCCGGCCCGACCGGGCCGGGGGGGACGTGGCCGGGCCGGGGCGCCGACGGGGGCTCCGGCTGGGGAGCCGTCCAGGGCAGTGCGGCCGGGTCGGCCGCCGGACGCTGGTGCAGGGGGCTACCGCGCACGGAGCACCTCCCCGTAGCTGACGTGGGACTGCGGACCGGCGGACGGGTGCCGCGGCCCCTGGGCCAACAGCGTCTGGGGCTGCGGTGGTTGAGGCTGCGACTGCGGTTGAGGCTGCGGCTGCGGCGACGACTGGGGCCCGTACGAGGCCTGCCCGTACGGCTGCTGCCCGTACGGCTCGGCCGCGCCGAACTGCGGCTGCCCGTAGGGCGCCTGGCCGTACTGCTCCGCCCCGCCGTACGGCTGCTGGCCGTACTGCTCAGCCCCGCCGTGGGCCCCCGGGGCGTCGGACCGCGGCGACGGCCCCTGCTGCGGCGGCTGGACGTGCGCCGGAAACGGCGCGGGCGCGGCCGGCTGCGGCGCCAGCCCGGCGAGCGGGGCCACCGGACCGGTGGTGATGACCGGAGCCTGCGGCACCGGCCCGTACGGCTGGGGCGCCGACGGGTACCCGGGGGCCGCGCCCTCCCCGTCCGGCACGGGCGCCGGACCGACCTGGGCGGGCGCCGCCGAGGGCGCCAGCCGCTGCCTGCGGCGGCGCACCAGTCGCTGCACTTCGTCGGCCGCCGACCGGGCGGTCCGCATCAGCTCCGAGCGGATGAACCGCCGGTCGGTGATGTCCCCGCCGTCCGAGAGCACCCGCGCGGTGCGGGCCGCGTACGGCAGCAGTCCGAGCACCGGAAGGCCGTACTCGCGCGAGACCTCCGCGCCGGAGTAGGGGCCCTCGGTGACCAGCAGCAGCCCGAGCGCGTCGGCCCCGGTGCCGGCGGCCGTGAGGTCCTCGGCGAGCGCGGACAGCCGCGGCCGGGCCGCGCTCAGCCCGCGCAGGGTGGTCCGCACGGTCACCGCGACCACGTCCGCCCGGCGGGCCAGCACGGCGCTGGTCCCGGTGGCGCCGGAGCGCCCGAGGTCCAGGATGACGTCGTAGCCCTGCGGTTCCAGCCCGTGCAGCACCTCCATCAGCGGCTCCCAGGTGTAGGCGAGCCCGGGTGCCTGGGTCGGATCGGTCAGGCCGGGCAGCAGCAGCCGTTCGGCGTTGCCCTCGGGCGAGAGGTCGATCAGCTGCTCCCAGAGCGTCTGGGCGAGCAGGCCGCGCCGGTCCGCGACCGCCAGGTTGCGCAGCCCGTAGACCGCCTCGACCCGGCCCTCCAGGGCGCCGGCCAGCACGGCTCCGCCGTCCGGGTCGCACTCCACCAGGACGATCCGGCGCCCCGGCGGAAGCGGCCAGGCCAGCAGCAGCGCCAGGGCCGTCGTGGTCGCGCCCGGAGCTCCCGGGCCGCCCACCACCGCGATCACCGCCATCTCAGCCCCCACCCGCCCCGGAGGGCGTCGCGGAGCCGGACGGCGCGGCGGAGGCCGTCGGCGCGCCCGTGCCCGAAGGCGCCCCCGAGGGCGCCCCGGACGGCGCGGCCGCGCCGCGCGGCGCCAGCACCACCTGGATCCGCCCGCTGGCGACCCAGGAGGCCAGCCGGGGCGCGTCGGCCGCCGCCACCGCCACGTCCACCACCTGGCTGCCGTCGGTGTCCACCCGGCCGACCGTGACGACGAGCGCGGACAGCGAGTCCGGCCGGCCGCTGTCGGGCGTGTAGACGACGACGACCGACACGCCGGGGGTCAGCCGGGCCGCCGGCAGCTGGGTGCGCTTGGCCGACACGCCGACCAGCAGCTGGCCCGGCTGGACGGTCAGGGGCTGCGCGAGGTCCGCCGTCAGCAGCAGCGCGCCGCGCCTGAGGTCGGTGCTGGCCCGCATCCCGACCGCCTTGCCGCGTTCCGCGGCCGCCAGCGGTTTCAGCGCCGGATCGGTCGCGATCCGCGCGACCACCAGGTCCGCGTCGGTCACCACCTGTCCGAACGGCACGTCACGGGCCAGTGCCAGGACGGCGACCCGCTGGCCGGTGCTGTTGTAGAGCACCGCGCCGCCCAGCCCGCCGGCGGCTATCAGCGCCACCGCCATCGCCAGCACGGCCGGCCGCCGGCGTCGTGCCCGCAGGGTCCGCCCGGGGGCGTGCGGCGCCCCGCGCCCCTGCTCCGGCACCGCCACGGACACCGCCGCGGCCCCGGCCGCACTGGCCCCGGGCGTCGCAAATGTACGGTTCTCCACCGGGTTCCGGCCTTCCCACGTCGTTCGGACATTGCTGCGTGCGCGCCGGTGCGGCGGGGGTCGCCCCCGCCGCACCCGCGTCAGTTGAGGACCTGCACCTCGCCCACCCGCAGCTCCAGCGGAGCGAAGGTGAGCGGGACCTTGATCGGATCGACCTTCTGGGTGCTGCCGGTGACGGTCACCACGCCGACCCAGTTGGCCTGGATGCTCCCGACGAAGGTGCCGCGCGGCTTGCCGCCCGAGCCGGTGGTGAACTCGTGGCCGCAGGTGGGCGACTTGGCGGCGCCGTACTTGGCCTCGTAGGGCGTGCCGGCCGCGGCGCCCGGCTTGTCACAGGTCTCCTTCCGGCCGTCCCCGAGGTCCCAGACCACCGAGTCCAGCCGCGGCGTGACGGTGACCGTGATCCCGCCGCCGCTCACCGACTTCGCCGCCGGCGCCTTGGCGTTCTCCAGCCAGAGCCAGACCGGCACCCCGACCACGGCCGTGTCCTTGGGCGCCACACCCGGCTCGGGGAACGGCAGGACGATGGTGTCCATGATCCTGCGCGCCTCCGCCACCGGATTGAGCGGCGGCGGCCCGGCGGGCGCCTGGGCGAAGAACTTGGGCGCGGGCGCGCCGATGCCGCCGTCGGTGAAGCGGCAGGTCACCGCGTAGACCGTGCCCTCGGAGGGCTGGTGCCCCTCCCAGGCCTCGGAGCCGGCCGGCGGCTGCGGGGAGACCTCGCGGTAGTAGCAGCCGGTCGAGCCGCTGAACCAGCCCAGCTCCGGGTCGTGGCAGGGCCAGTCCTGGCCGTTCCAGCGGCAGATCTGCGGGCCGCCGGTGCTCCCGCCGCCCGTCCCGCCGCCCCCCGGGGAGGGCGTGCCGCCGGGGATGGTGCCGCCCTCGCAGATGACGTTGACGGCGCAGTGCGTGACGTCCCCGCCGATCGGTGGTTCGTCCGCCATCGCAGGCGCGGCCGGGGATAACAGCAATCCCGCGACCAACAGCGTGCGGATCACGAATCGCCGTACCGGTTTCAGCATGTTCGGTCCACCTCCCGCTTGAACTCGTAGATCAGCCAGCGCGTCTGGAACTGTCGCAGGGAAACGGTCGCGATGTACCGGGTGAGCCGCCGCGGTGGATCCTTTACCGCGCGGGTGGTCGCATCGGCCTGGTGCCAGTCGGTCACATCGAGGCAGTCCTCGATGACGGCGGCCTGCGGGTCCGCCTTCAGATCGACGCTCTTCACCACGGGTGAATTCCGCGGGGCGCCGATCATCACCAGTTTGGCGTCATGGAGCTGACGGAGATTGACGAGGGCGTCGGCCAGTGCCTTCCCGGACGAGTACGTCTCCAACTGGGAGCCGTCCGAATCGGCCCGGGCGAAGTCCGCCGCCTGGGTCTGCCACCAGTCCTGATAGGTGCTCAGCGCCAGGCGCCCCGCCGCGCCTTCGGGCCCTTCGGTCGGCGCGATCCCGACGTTTGCCGAACCACCCGAAGGAGTTACCGGGTTCACTCCCGCAACACTGGGCGCAGCCGTCCCGAGACGATCGACGGAACCGGCGCCACCACCACTCCCACAGGCGGTCAGAAGCATCGCCAAAACCAGCCCAGCGACCCCAACCGCCCCAGGGCGCAATACATTTCCGCGCCGCCGCATCGCCCCACCTCGTCGCGACCGACCCCGTCCGTGGTCTGTGGTCGCCAGAAGAATTCCGCTGCCCCGCCGGTGTTGCCGCGAGAGCATCGATTCTTCGCCAAGCCACCCCTTCACGGCAACACCCCGGGCCACCTGACCTTACGTGGAAGGTGGATCCGTCGGGGCACTTTCACGCCACAGGACGGCCAACAGTTCTTCGGAAAGCGACAATCCGGCCAATGCGCCCCGCACCGCGGCCCGATTGCGCATCAGGAGGCGCCCGCCCGGCGGCGGTACGAGCAGGCGCGCGCCCGGCGCACCGGCCGGATCACGGCCGTCGAGCAGACCGGCGACGGCCGGCTGGAGGTCGAGCGGGGCGACGGCGGCCGGTGCTCCGGGGAGCCCCTGCCGGAGCACCCCGGTCAGGGCCCGGCTGAACGACCCCTCGCCGCCCGGCAGTACGGCATCCCGCCCGCGTCTTCCGGGGGTGTAGCGGCCGATCCGGCCCCAGAGCGGGACCCGCGAGTAGCTGAGCAGCTCGCCGACGCCGTCCTCGCCGCCACCGCGTTCGAGGGCCGACCAGGTGTCCCGGTCCACGACGGCGTCGACCAGCAGCAGCGCCTCCTCCTGGTCGCCGTGGACCATCGCGCTGACCACCCAGTCCCAGGCGAGCCCGCGCCGGTACGCGTTGTCGGCGGTGCTGCCGCCGGTGACCAGGGCCAGCCGCCGGCCGCGCGGATCCGCCACCAACTGGCCGACCAGGCAGACCAGCAGCCACCGGCCCGGCCGCGCGGCCGCCTCCCGCACCGTCGTGAGCATGGTGTTGGCGTCCGCGCCCGGCTCCACCACGGCCACCCGGCAGCCCGCCGATCCGGCGTCGAAGCACATCCCGGGCAGCACGTCGGCGAGCAGCCGGGCGCCGTCCGCCGCGAGCGCCGAACCGCCGAAGCCGCGGTCCGGCCCGCCGTCCGCCCCGATCACCACAAGGTCGACCCCACTGACCACCCGCACCGCCCCCTCCTCGCCGGCCCCGGGAACCCGGGACCGCCCGCCGCGCCCGTGTACCGCCGCGGCCCCTGTCCTGCCCTGTCCTGCGTGCGCCGCCGGGCCCGCCCGGCCCCGGTCGCCGGGTGCCGCCCGTGCCGGCGGCACGTTCCACCCGCCGCCGGACAAGCTACCGCCCCGGGCCGCGGCGACGGGGCTCCCGGCCCGGCCGCTCCGGGACCATGGGCCCTATCGGCCGCACACCGGCGGGGGCACGATCGGACCCATGGACCGTGACGACCGGGTGGAGACCCTGTGCGAGGCCGAGTGCCTTCGGCTGCTCAGCACCGTGCCCGTCGGACGCGTGGTGTACACCGAGCACGCGCTGCCGGCCGTGCTGCCGGTCTCCTTCGACGTCACGCCGGACGGGCGGCTGCTGCTGGCGGTGCGCCGGAGCAGCACCACCGCGCGCGGGCTGGACGGCACCGTCGTCGCCTTCCAGGCCGACCGGCTGGACGCGGTCACCCGGACCGGCTGGAGCGTCCTGGTGCACGGCCGGGCGGACGTGGTGCGCGACCCGGAGCTGGTCCGCCGGGCACTGCGCAGCGGGCTGCGTCCCTGGGTCGGCGATCCCGACCCGATGTTCGTCGCACTGATGCCGGAGCTCGTGGGCGGCCGCCGACTGCTGCCCGCCGGCCGCACGGTGCAGCGGTCCTAGGGGTGTGCTCGTCCGACCGGCCCGAAGCTCGCCGGACCGGTGACCGGCCCGCCGTGGACGGCGGAGCGCCCGCCGTGGACTGCCCCCTGACAGGTGACCGGCGAGTAGGCATACTCTCCCGGAGTTCCCCCACCTCCGCCTGCCACCAGGAGCGCACCGTGACGACCTTCGCCTCCCTCGCCGACCTGACCGCCGCCGTCGGCACCGAACTCGGCACCAGCCGGTGGCACACCGTCGAGCAGGAGCGGATCGACCTGTTCGCCCAGGCCACCGGCGACCACCAGTGGATCCACGTCGACCCGGAGCGGGCGAAGGAGAGCCGGTTCGGCTCGACCATCGCGCACGGGTACCTCACGCTCTCGATGATCCCGGTGCTGGCCAAGGAGTGCTACAGCGTGGAGGGCGTCCGGATGGCGCTGAACTACGGCTCCGAGAAGGTGCGCTTCCCGGCTCCGGTGCCGGTCGGCACCGCGCTGCGGGCCACCGCCGAGCTGGTCTCCGCGACCGAGGTGCCCGGCGGCGTCCAGGCGGTCGTCCGGTTCACCATCACCAGCGCGGAGAGCGAGAAGCCGCACTGCGTCGCCGAGACGATCACCCGCTTCTACGCCTGAGCCCGGGGGCCGGGCCGGGCCTCCCGCGCGTGCCGTTCGGCCCGGCGTACGCCGAACGGCACGCGTGGGGCCGTCCACCGGGTCCGGACCGCCCACTGCGAGTAACCTCCGACGAGATGGTCGTCGTACCGCTTCGGTCTCACCGCCGTGGGTACGCGCCCCGGCATGCCCGGTAGCCGCAGCCGCCCTTGGAGGTGCCGTGCCCCGCCCCGTCCCGTGGTTCTCCCGCGTCGCCGCTCTGGCCTCGCAGTTCTCCGTCCCCTCAGCGACCACGACGGCCCCGGGCCTGGCCGGACTCCCCCGCGCGGCCTGGCAGCGGGTCCGGACGGACGCCTTCGGGGCCGACCCGCGGGGCGAGCGGCTGGCCCGGATCCACCGCTCCCCGCAGTTCGCGGACGGCGCGTTCCGCAACCCGCTGCCGACCCGCCGACTGGTGTACGAGCGCAGCCCGCTGGAGATCACCCGCGCCCAGCTCACCGCCGACAAGACCCGCCGGGTGCCGACCGCCGCCGTGCCGCTGCACCGGCTGCTCCCGGTCGACCTGGCCCGGCCCCCCGCGTCCGGACTGCGGCTCAGCTGGCTCGGCCACGCCACCGTGCTGGCCGAGATCGGCGGCCGCCGGGTGCTCTTCGACCCGGTTTGGGGCGAGCGCTGCTCACCGTTCGGCTGGACCGGTCCCAAGCGGCTGCACCCCGTCCCGCTGCCGCTCGCCGAACTCGGCCCGGTGGACGTCGTGGTGGTCTCCCACGACCACTACGACCACCTGGAGATGGCCGCCGTCCGCGCGCTGTCCGCCACCGGCGCGGTCTTCGCCGTCCCGCTCGGGGTCGGCGCGCACCTGGAGCACTGGGGCGTGCCGGCCGACCGGATCGTCGAGCTGGACTGGTGGGAGTCGGCCGAGGTGGCGGGCCTGACGCTGACCGCCACCCCGGCCCGGCACTACTGCAGCCGCGGCCCGCGCACCAGCGCGCTGTTCCTCTGGGCGTCCTGGGTGGTGTCCGGCGGCGGGCACCGACTCTTCCACAGCGGTGACACCGGCTACTTCCCCGGGTTCGCCGAGATCGGCCGCCGGTTCGGGCCCTTCGACGCGACGATGATGCAGGTCGGCGCGTACAGCGACTTCTGGCCCGAGGTGCACATGACGCCCGAGGAGGGCGTCCGGGCCCATCTCGACCTCGGCGGCGAGCTGCTGCTGCCGATCCACTGGTGCACCTTCAACCTGGCGCCGCACCCCTGGGAGGAGCCCGCCGAACGGGTGGTCGCCGCCGCCCAGGCGCTCGGTGCCCGGCTGGCGGTGCCGCGCCCCGGCAAACCCTTCGAGCCGGCGGACCCGCCCGCCCCGCGGCTCTGGTGGCGGGCGGTCGCGGCGCTGCCCCGCGACGACCGCGAACTGCTCGTCCCGGACGGCCTGGCCGGGGCGGCGGGCCACCCCCCGGTCCGCCCCCAGGGCGCCGCGGAGGACGACGGCGTACCCGTCTGAGCCGCGGCCCGGCGTGCCGTCAGCCCGCCGCGCCGTCAGCTGCCGCCGTCAGCTCGCCGCCTCCTGCTTCGCCCGGCGGCGGATCACCCGCCAGGCACCCTGCTGCACCAGCAGCGTCAGCACCCCCGCCACCACGATGCCCAGCATGTTCACCAGCAGCTGCCAGCTGGAGCCCCAGAACTGGTTCAGGTCGCCGTAGCCGAGCGCGACCGCCGCGTTGGCGGCCGCCGGTACGGTGGTCACCGAGATCGCCACGCCGACCAGCATCCCGGCCTTCGCCGAGGTCAGCGAGAGCAGACCGGCGACCCCCGCGAGCAGGGCGACCACGAAGGAGGTCGCGTCCGGCTGCCAGATGAACGAGGTGTTCGGCCGCGCTCCGTCGAAAGCCGCCTGGCTGAACAGCCCGAGGGCGTCCATCAGCAGGGAGAACAGGACGGTCAGCGCCATCGCGACCGCGAAGCCGGCCACCAGCGCGTTCAGCGACCGCAGGGCGGGCCGGGCCCGCCGCTGGACCAGCGCGACGCAGAACCCGGCCAGCGGCCCGAACTCCGGCCCGACGGCCATCGCGCCGACCACTAGGATCGCGCTGTCCAGCACGGCCCCGCACGCGGCCAGCATGGTCGCGACGGTGAGGAAGGCCAGGTAGACGGCGGTGAGGGTGGACTCCTCGTGGGTGATCTCGGAGACCGCCTCCCAGACCAGCGCGTCCGCCCCCTCTCCCGGCGCGAGCCGCTCGGCCTCGTCGGCGGCGGCCGAGAGGGTCAGCGCGACCTCCTCGGCGCTGATCGCCCCGCGCTCGGAGAGCCCGGTCTCCCGCAGCGCCCCAAGCACCTCGTCCGCCGACTCGCGCGCCACGTCGCAGAGCACCACGTCCCCTGCGGGCCGGACGGCGGCATCCGGCAGGACCACCACATGGGTCACGCCGACGAAGCCGTCCAGGCTGTCGAGGACGGCCTTCCGCAGGTCGTGGGGGACGATCAGGCGCAGGTGCAGCACGGGGGCTCCGGGCAGTGGTCTCGGCGAGGAACGGACCGGCTCACCCTAGGACATGTCGTCAAAGGGGTCACGCCCACATAAGGAGTGCGGCGAGGGTGACGGCTGCTTGGTAGGACTTGGCTGTCTTGTCATACCTGGTG
>NZ_JBEXYC010000056.1:0-47220 GCF_040630835.1 Kitasatospora sp. NPDC005751 | reverse complement strand
GAAGGTGGTGGCCTGGACGCCGGGCTGGAGGCTGCACGCGCTCGTGTAGGTGATCCGGTCGTAGGTGAACGCCGGGGTGCCCATACAGGCGGTGACCTCCTTGGCGAGCTTGCGGGTGTCACGCCGGTTGACGGTGGCGCCGATGCCTGCCCCCACCAGCAGGGGGATCAGCGAGGGCAGGCGGCGCAGCGTACTGCGGGTGAGCCGTTTGCGGACCTGCTGACGGACCTCGGACCCGAGCGCCATCGCGGCGAACCCGGCCGGCTTCACCAGCAGCGTCGCGTCGATGCCCCGGCGGTTGGCCCAGGCCGCCACGTAGGCGGAGGCCCGCTGGGTGGCCGTGCCCTGGGCCGCGAGGCCGTACACCTCGTGCAGTTCGGCGATCAGCTTGATCTCGACAGCCGCCACGGCGAGCGTCTCGGCGGCGATCTCCAGCGCCATCGCCGGTGGCACGGGCAGCATCGCCGCGGCCCCGACGCCCGCGCCGAGCGCGCCGGAGGCGCGGCTGGCGCCGCTGACCAGCAGGTCGGCCAGCCGCTCGGGGTCGGCCGCGTCCGGGTGCTGGGCGCGCAGGGTGGTCAGGCTCCGGACCGGGATGCGCGGCGCGGCCTGCATCAGCTGGTCGGCGAGGGCCCGGCCGCCGTAGGCGGCACCCTTCGCGGCGGCCAGGCCGCCGCTGCCGAGCCGCCGGGAGACGGACCCGAGCAGGGCCGTGGCCCGGCGCTTGTCGCGCTCCGCGCGGTACTCGGCGAGTTGCCCGGCGGGCCCGCCCTCGACGCCGGGGGCGGGCCGTTCCAGCTGTTCGACGAGGTCCGCCAGTTCCTCGGCGACCTGTTCGGGGGCGGGCTCCGGCTGCCGGGAGCGTCCCGGTCTCCTGAAGATTGCCATGCTCTGCGGTTACCCGGTGAACCGCGGAGGTACGCGCTATTCGGTGATCTCCACCCCGCGCCAGAAGGCCACCCGGCCGCGGACGTGCTCGGCGTCCGGCAGCGGGTCGCGGTAGTACCAGGCCGCGTCGGGATTGAGCTGGCCGCCGATGTCCAGCGTGTAGTACTCGGCGGTGCCCTTCCAGCCGCAGACGGTGGTGGTGTCGGACGGGCGCAGGTACTCCGCGCGCACGGATTCGGCCGGGAAGTAGTGGTTGCCCTCGACCACGGTGGTGTCGTCGCTCTCGGCGACGACCGTGCCCTGCCAACTCGCTGTAGTCATGAGCCGATTCTGCCCGAGGCCGCGAGGGGACAACCGGCCGGGCGTGACCCGGCCCGCCGCCGGCGCGGTCCGGTGGGCCGCGCCGGCGGCGGAGGGCTGCCCGCTACGGCAGTGGTTCGGCGTGCACCGGGAAGTGCGGGGACTGGTGCCCCCCGCTGGCGAGCATCCGGACCTCGCCCGAGTCGCTGATCTCGGCCCGGACGATGCCGGTGGCGTCCTCGTAGACGGGGTGGCCGCCGGGACCGGTCGTACTGGTGCGGGAGACCACGACGACGTCCTGCGGGGCCTGGGTGCCGGGCGTGCCCGGGAAGGTCAGTACGTAACGGTTCGCGGGGTTCATCGCCGATCTCCTCGGTCCACCTGGTCCCAGCTGTCCCTGGTGCCCATGCTGCCCCTACAGGTCTGCGCCGGGCCGGCCGGCGGCTTTCCGCCGTCGGATCAGGCGGCGGCCCCCGTGGTCCGGGCGGGAGCGCCGCGGACCTCCAACTCGTCGAGCAATCGGGCGGTGGCCTCGGCGACGGCTTCCACGGCGCGGTCGAAGGCCTCCTGGTTGTGCGCCGCCGGGGCGCGGAACCCCGACACCTTCCGCACGTACTGGAGGGCGGCCGCGTGGAAGTCCTCATCGGAGGCGTCCGGCGTCACGGGCGGTCTCAACGTCTTGATACTGCGGCACATGACCCCAGTCTCGCGCGCGGGGGCGCCGCTGGCGACCCCCATGTGTCACCGTCCGGCCATGGGCGGCACCTGGTGGGGTCATCCGATCGGATTAGGATTTCGCCCAGACGAATTGCCCGTCATCCCCGCGCCGCCCCGCTCCCCCACCCCGCTCCCCCGCTCCCCCACCGGGTCGCCCCGCCCGGTCACCTGTCTGCACCGGCCCGACGACCGTGCCGGACCCCCTGCCCGGCTCCCGCCCGGGCGTCACCCCGGAGTCCCCCTTGCCACTCGCGCTGGTCGCCCTGGCCGTCACCGCGTTCGCCATCGGCACCACCGAATTCGCCGCCATGGGGTTGCTGCCCCAGGTCGCCGAGAACCTCCACGTCTCCATCCCCCAGGCGGGGTGGCTGATCTCCGCCTACGCCATCGGCGTGGTGATCGGCGCACCGCTGCTCACCGCGCTCGCCGCCGGACGGCCTCGCAAGCCCGTGCTGGTCGCGCTGGCCGGCCTCTTCGCGACCGGCAACCTGCTCTGCGCGATCGCGCCGGACTTCTGGTCGCTGGCGGCGGCCCGGTTGATCACCGGGCTGCCGCACGGGGCGTTCTTCGGCGCCGGGGCGGTCGCGGCCGCCGAACTGGTCGCCCCGCACCGGCGGGCCCGGGCGGTCGCCGTGATGTTCTCGGGCCTGACCGTCGCCAACATCATCGGGGTCCCGGCCGCGACCCTGCTCGGCCAGCACCTCGGCTGGCGGGCCACCATGCTGGTGGTGGTCGCGATCGGCGCGCTCGGCACCGTCGCCATCGCGCGGCTGGTGCCCCAGCTGCCCACGCCCGCGCAGTCCGGCCTCCGGCACGAGCTGGGGGCGTTCCGCAGCGGACAGCTCTGGCTGGCCCTCGGCACGGTGGTGTTCGGCTGCGGGGGCTTCTTCGCCTGCTACAGCTACATCACCCCCCTGCTCACCGAGGTCTCCGGCTACGCCACCGGATCGGTGACGCTGGTGCTGGCGCTGTTCGGGGTGGGCATGACGATCGGCAACGTGCTGGGCGGCATCGCCGCCGACCGCGCGCTGCGGCCGACCGTCTGCGCCGCCTTCCTGCTGCTCGCCGCCACCCTGGCGCTCTTCGGGGTGACCGCCCGCACCGAGTGGTCGGCCGCCGTCACGGTGGTGCTGGTCGGGCTCTTCGGCTTCGCGATCGTCCCGGCCGTGCAGACCCTGGTGCTGCAGAAGGCCCGCAACGCCCCGACCCTCGCCTCGGCGACCGTGCAGGGCGCGTTCAACCTGGCCAACGCCCAGGGCGCGTACTTCGGCGGCCTGGCCCTGGACGCCGGGCTCGGCTGGACGTCGCCGACCCTGGTCGGCTCGGGCCTCGCCGCCTCGGGTGCGGTGATCGCGGTGATCGCCTGGGCCACCGACCGCCGTCGCCCCGGGACGGCCGCCCCGGTACCGGTCCCGGCCCTCGGTCACCCCCTGCCCACCGCCGAGGCAGGCGCCCGCACCTGACCGGCCGGGCGGGGGCGCGCCGGGCGGGGCGCCCCCGCCCGATGGCCTCGCCCCGTTCGACCGCCTACGCCGTCCGACGCTCCACCGGCTCGATCTTCCGGTGGGCGTCGGCCAGGAGGCGGTAGCCCTCGCCGTTGAAGGTGACGCCCGCCCGCTCCTCCTCGGTCAGCTCGCGCCGGATCCTGGCCGGCACCCCGGCGACCAGGGAGCCCGCCGGCACCTCCATGCCCTGCGGGACCACGGCCCCGGCCGCGACCAGCGAACCGGCCCCGATCCGGGCGCCGTTCAGCACCGTGGAGTTCATCCCGACCAGCACGTCGTCCTCGATCACGCAGCCGTGCAGGACGGCGTTGTGGCCGACCGAGATCCGCTCGCCGATCACCAGCGGGAAGCCCAGGTCCGCGTGCAGCGTGCAGTTGTCCTGGATGTTGCTGCCCGCGCCGACCGTGATCGCCTCGGCGTCGCCGCGGATCACCGCGCCGTACCAGACGCTCGCCCCGGCGCCGACCGTGACCGACCCGACCACGACCGCGTTGGGTGCGACGAAGGCGGTCGGGTCGATGTCGGGCACCCGGCCCCCGACTGCGGCGATCAGCGGCTCTGCCATGTCTCGTCCTCCTGGCGACAATCGACCGTCATGTGCCGGTCATGATGGCACCCCGGTCGTGGACCGCCCCCAGCACCCCGGTGATCGCGCCGGGGAGGTCACCGGACCACGCCGGTGGCCGCGAGGGTGCCGGTCGCCGTGGGCGGGGTGGCCGCGGTGGCCGGGTGGGTGTCGCAGAGGGCGGTGGCGACCAGGGCTTCGACGGTGGCGTTGGCCGCCGGGAGGTCGGAGAGGTCGTACGGGTTGACGGAGGCCGTGAACTGTCGCCGGCCGTCCGAGGCCCCGTACATCAGGGTGGTGTAGCCCGGGATTCCGCCGCTGTGGCCCCAGTACTCGCCGCAGGCCGTCGACGTCCGCTGGAGGCCGAGGCCGTACTCGGCGGGACCGCTCTGCGGGGTGGTCCGCTTCATCTCGGCGAGCTGGGCCGGGGCGAGCAGCCGCCCGCCGAGCAGGGCGGAGACGAACCGGGCGAGGTCGGTGGTGGTGGAGATCCCGGCCCCCGACGCACCGGCCATGCTCGGGTCGAGCAGGGTGACGTCCGCCGGTCCGGAGGCGAGCTTGTAGTAGCCCTGGGCGTGCGGGCCGGGGACGAAGGGCGAGTTGAGCGGCATCGAGGTACCGATCAGGCCGAGCGGGCGGATGATCCGGCGCTGGACCTCGTCGGCCCAGCCGCGGCCGGTGAGGCGCTCGATCAGCATCCCGATCACCACGTAGTTGGTGTTGGAGTAGTGCCAGCCCTGCCCGGGGGCGAAGTACGGGGGGTGCTGGGCGGCGAGGCCGACGAGCTCCCCCGGCGCGTACGGGCGCCAGCGGCCGACGTCGAGCCACTGCTGCAGGGCGGCGGGGTCCTCGTCGAAGGAGAAGGACGGGTCCTCGGTGTAGTTGAACAGGCCGCTGGTGTGGTTCAGCAGTTGGCGGACGGTGATCTGCCCGCCGTTCGGCACCACGCCGGGCAGGCGGCTCTCCACCGGGTCGTCCAGGCCGACCCGGTGCTCCGCCACGAGCTGCAGGACCACCGTCGCCACGAAGGTCTTGGTGACGCTGCCGATCCGGAACCGGCCGTCGGCGGTGGCCGGGGCGCCGGTGGCGAAGTCGGCCGTCCCGGCCGCGCCCTTCCAGACCGTGCGCCCGCGCTCGGCGACCAGCCCCAGTGCGGCGGAGGCGCCGCCCTGGGCCACCGGCCCGCGCACGGCCGCGTCCAGCGCCGCCCGGTCGACCCGGTCGGCGCCGCCGTCGGCCACCGGCCGGCCGGACCCGGGCGCGGCGCCCTGGGCACCCGCGACGGGGGCGAGGGCACCCACCAGACCGGCGCCGGCCAGCGCGACCGCCACCGCCCGTACGGCCAGCCCCCGCCGTCGCCGCCCCCGGTCCCGCCCGCCTTCCGGGCCCGTCCACTCCGCCCGGCCCGCCCGATCCCTCGTCGTTCCCGTCATGCCGCCGCCCTCCGGTGTCCGAACGGGCGGACTTTCCACAACGTCCGCCCCGGTCCTGTCGACTGACACTCTGACAGCGGGGGGCGACGTACACGTCCGACCCAGGTCCCGAGCCTCTCCACCGCTGGTCCGATCTTCCGTCGGCGTGTCGCTCCACCCACCGGCGGAACCGGACCCTGACAGGCTCGGGGGCACCCCTCCGCCCCAGGGCGGAGGGGTGCCCCCGGGTCCGTCAGGGTCCGGCCAGCGGGGCCTTGACCCTGAGGACCTCGATGAAGGCGCGGTCAGGCGCGGGAGTGCCCGCGGCACTGCGAGAGCAGCGAGGTCAGGAGGGGGCACCGTGCGACTGCGGTGACCGACACAAGGGCCCTCTGCCGCGACCGTCGGCTCACTCCGGCCACCTGACGCACAGACAACAACTTCTTCCTTGAAGCTCGATGGGGACGGGCCGTCGACGTTCCGGCCGACCGGGGCCCGGCGTACCGTCGGTGTGGCTCAGCATCGAACGGAGGCACCAGCATGGCACCCACCGACCACACCGGACGCCCCGAACCGACGATAGGAGAGAACCTGTCCCGGCTGCGCTCCCAAGCCGGGCTGACCCGCGCGGAGCTGTCCGCGAAGTCCGGCGTAGCGGTGCCCACGATCAAGGGCCTGGAACAGAACGTACGCACCACGGCCCTGATGGGCACCGTGTCCAAGCTGTCCCGCGCCCTGGACGTGAAGCCGTCCGTTCTGCTGGGTCAGCGCCAGACCCTGCACCGCGACGACGGAGCCAGAGAAGAGAGCGTGGCCATGCTGCGCCGGGCGATCCACCCTGTGGGCGGCCTGCCGGGCGTGCGACTGTCCGGAGAGGACGCCGAACCACCTGATGCGGCCGCCCTGGACACCTCCGTGGAGCAGGCTTGGCAGCAGTACCACCGGGGAGACTTCGCCCACCTGATCGCCTCCCTGCCACTTCTGCTGGCCTCCGCGCGGGCAGCCGTCCGCGACAGCCGCGGGGCCGGACTGCGTCACTCCCAGGCGGCGCTCTCGCGCTGCTACTCGGTCGCGGCGCAGGCGGCCGCACACGTCGGCCAGGACGACCTGGCCCGCACGGCCGTTGAGCGGTCCATGGTGGCCGCCGACCAGGCACAGGACCCGGTGCTGGTCGCGTCCGGCTGCAACGCCCTGTCCTGGGTACTGCTTCGCCAGAACGAACACCACCTGGCCGGGCAGATCGCGTGGGACGCCGCCGACATGCTGAACCCCCGGTTCTCCCGGGACAACTACCAGGCGGTGCGGATGTGGGGGCGACTACGACTGTCCTCGGCCACGGCGTTCTCCCGGCAGGACGACTACCAGGGAGCGCGGGAGATGCTGGACGATGCACAGCGCTGCACCCTGGTAGTGGACCTGGACGCCGTCGACTACGTCAACGGCGGGCACAATGCCGCGTTCGGACCGTCCAAGGTAGCCATGGTGCGTACGGAGGTGGCCATGGCGCAGCACCGGCCCGCGGAGGCACTGCGGGCGGCCGGCACGGTGTCCCCGACCACGCGCATCCCGCCGATGACGCGAAGCCGCCACCTGCTGGACGTGGCGCACGCACAGACCTGGGAAGGGCAGTACGCGGACGCCGTGGGCACGTTGACCCGTGTACATGGGATGGCCCCGGAATGGATGCGATACCAGGTCCTGGCCCGGGAGGTGGTGCGCCTGGTTCAGGACTCCAAGGGCCGTCGGCGGATCGACGGCCTGGCGCCGCTGCTGCGCCACATGAACCTGATCGGGACGTAGAACCGAAGGGATGCACAGTGCATCCCTTCACTTGGAGCGATGACGGCAGCACCCTCCGGAGTCGTTCCCTGGCTGGCCGTCATCGGGTTTTCTCGGTACACCGTCCGGTGCAGACCCGTCCCCGTGAAACACGGTGCGCAACGGACGGCCCCACGCACCGCGCAGGCCGTACGGCCACGACCGAGGGAGTACCGCCCATGCTTACCGTAACGACCGAGCGCGGGAGCATGCCGTTCGGCGCGCGCGCCGCCCAACCGCCCTACACCGTCCGCATCGACCCGGCGGAGTTCGCCTATGACCCCGACCGCCAGGTCAACGTGGTGAACACTGACGGCTCCCTGTGGGCGAAGACCCCGGTGGCGGCGTCCAGCACGGGTACCAACAACGACTCCACCGGACCGGTCGACGAGACATCCGATCCCTACGCCTTCCCCGGCGATGAGGTGGCGTAGCCGATGACCAGCGCACCGCGCGGGCACGTCCTCGTCGTCGCCGAGGACCTGGACCCGTCTGCCGATCTCGTGGTGCACGCCCTGGCGGAGCGGGACGTACCAGTCATGCGGTTCGACCTGGCCCGCTTTCCCCAACATCTGGTGCTGGCCGCCGAGCACGACGGGCGGCTGCCGGGCTGGACGGGCGAACTGGCGGCCGGTGCCCGCACGGTGCGTTTGGAGGAGGTCCGGGCGGTCTACTACAGGCGGCCCGGCCTGCCGCGGACCGCCCCGGGCATCGCGCCGGAGTACCGGGAATGGGCCCAGGGCCAGGCCCTGGTCGGCATGGTCCAGGTGCTGGGTTCCCTGCCGGTGGCGTGGATGCACCACCCCGACGTCTACCGAGCCTCCGCGCACAAGCCCGGACAGCTCACGGCCGCCACCGCATGCGGCCTGCGCGTGCCCCGAACGATCATCACGAACAACCTCCGGCGTGCCCGGCACTGGGCCGAGTCGATCGCGGGAGACCTGATCGTCAAGCCTGTGACTTCCGGGGCCATCACCCTGTCGGGGCGTTCGATGATGCTCCCCACCCGCCGGTTCGACCCGACTGACCTTGACGGGTCGCTGGAACTGACCGCGCACATGCTGCAGGAATGGGTCCCGAAGGCCTTCGAGGTGCGATTGACCGTCGTCGGCAACCGCATGTTTCCGGTGGCCATCCATGCGGGTAGCGCCGCCGCACAGGTCGACTGGCGCGCCGACTACGACGCCCTCCAGTACGAGCCGGTGCCCATTCCCGGTGAGGTCGCCGAAGCCGTCCGCAGGTTCATGAGCCGATACCGACTCAACTACGGCTCCTTCGACTTCGCGGTGACGCCGTCGGGCGGCTGGGTCTTCTTCGAGTGCAACCCGGCCGGGCAGTGGCAGTTCATCGCAGCCGCCACGGGGCTGCCCATCGCCGAAGCCCATGCCGCACTGCTCGGAGGAGTGGACACGTGACCTTGACCACCGATACCGACGCCGGCGCACTGCGCGATGTGCTCGCCGACCAACTGGCCGCCGCCGGATACGGCCCTGAGTGGGTTCGGGCAGTGCGCGCCGTGCCCCGGCACCTGTTCGTTCCCGTCTTCCACGACCAGGACCCGGCTGGTGGTTGGCGGACCGTCCACGCCGGTGACCCCGGCTACCTGGACGCCGTCTACCAGGACCGGGCGTTGACAACCCAGGTCACCGACGGTGTGCCTACGTCGTCGTCCAGCGAACCGGCCCTGATGCTCGCCATGCTGGACGCCCTGGACGTGGAGGCCGGGAACCGCGTCCTGGAGTACGGGACCGGCACCGGGTGGAATGCTGCCCTGTTGGCTCACCGGCTCGGCGACGCCAACGTGACCACGGTGGACGTGGATCCGGAGCTGACCGCCGGAGCCGCCCGTCACCTCGCCCGGGCCGGGTACCGACCGACGGTGCACAGCGGTGACGGGGCAGCCGGCTCGCCGGACCATGCCCCGTTCGACCGGTTCATCGCCACCTGCGGTCTGCAGTCGGTCCCGTGGCCGTGGGTGGAGCAGGCCGCCGGGAGCGCCGTGATGATCGTCCCGATCGGCTGGGGCCTGGCCCGGATCGATGTGCGGAAAGGTGAGGCGCACGGCCGGTTCCTGCCGCAGGACGCGTACTTCATGGCCCGTCGGACCCACGCGTTCGGGCCCCGGTTCGGTGCCCTGGAGGGGGCAGTGCCCAACCGGACCGGCGTCGGCCTCGACGACCTGATGGACCGGCTGCAGTTCCCCCTGTCGCTCGCGCTGCCGGGCTACCGCTGGTGCACCTGGCCCGGAGACGGGAAAGCGACGGGGTCGGTGGGGATCTGGACCCCGGACGGGTCGACGGTGACCGCCACCGCGGACGGCACCGTGCGCCAGACCGGCCCCCGCCGGCTGTGGGACGTGGTGGAAGACCTGGACCAGGACTTCAGGTCAGCGCCGGACCGAACGGACTTCGGCCTGACTCTGACGTCCAGCAGGCAGCGGGCCTGGTGGAGACACCCGGACGGTCCGGGCTGGGACCTGCCCGCCACAGTGGTCGCGGGATGATCACGCCCCGCAACCGGTAGCCTCGGGCGGAAGACGGCGAGGAGGGCACGTGGACGAGCCGCTGGAGGACTGGTACGCCCGCAGGCAGCAGCGTCGGCGCCGGCCCGGAACACTGCGGGTCGTCCCGCTGGCACCGGGCGCAGGCGCGGCGCACGTCGTCCCGGACGCCCCACGGCTGATCCTGGAGTGGGACGGATTCGCGTGGGTACCCGCCGCCGTCGCTGCGGACCGGCAGTCCGCCGGACAGCTCCTGGGGCCACCGACCGGACGGCACCGCAAGCCCTGAAGCGCCCTACCGTCCGGCGCTGTTCACCGACGCGGGGGGGCACCCCTCCACCCCAGGGCGGAGGGGTGCTCCCGGGTCCGTCAGGGTCAGGCCAGCGGGGCCTTGACCCGGAGGACCTCGATGAAGGCGCGGATCCAGGCGGGGTGGTCGGGCCAGGCGCGGGCCGAGACGACCACGCCGTCGACGACCGCCTCGCCGTCGACGTACTCGGCGCCCGCGGCGGCCACGTCGGGCTCCAGGGCCGGGTAGGCGGCGCTGCGGCGGCCGGAGAGCACGCCGGCGGCCGCCGTGATCAGCGGGCCGTGGCAGATCTGCGCCACCGGCTTGTCCGCGTCGAAGAAGTGCCGGACGATCCGCTGCACGTCGGCGTTGTTCCGCAGGTACTCGGGGGCACGGCCACCGGGGATGACCAGGGCGACGTACTCGGCCGGGTCCACGTCCGCGACGGCGAGGTCGGCGGGCCAGGTGTAGCCGGGCTTCTCCGTGTAGGTGTCGTAGCCGTCGACGAAGTCGTGGACCACGAACTGGAGCCGCTTCGTCGTCGGCGCCGCGATGTCGACCTCGTAGCCCTCCTCCAGCAGCCGCTGGTAGGGGTAGAACACCTCCAGCGACTCCGCGGCATCACCGGTGACGAGCAGGACCTTCGATGTCATCGCCGACATCCCTCCATGTGATCGGTCGTCAGACATGCTGCTGGCCCGCGCCGGTGGCGGTCGGGGCGGGCCGGGAACAACCTCCCGCACCCGGCCGCGCCGACGCAACGGGGCACACCGCTCGCACACCCGGCGCGTGATGCGTGGCACGCGCCATGGGCGAGCCGTGTGCGCCGTCGCCAGGGCCTACGCGCCCCTTCCCGGGCGGCCCCTAGACTCCCTGGTGCCCAGGTCAGCCCTCGAAGGGAGTCCGCACGATGTCGGACCGCACCAGCTACCTCGTCCTGCCCGGCTACCAGGGTTCCGGGCCCGCCCACTGGCAGACCCGGTGGGAGGAGGCCGACCCGGCGGCCTTCCGGCGCGTCCAGCAGGAGGACTGGGACTTCCCGGAGCCGGACGCCTGGGTGGCCGCCCTCGATGCCGCGATCGCCACCGCGGCGGCCGACGGGCCGGTCGTCCTGGTGGCACACAGCCTCGGGTGCGTCGCGGTGGCCCGCTGGGCGGCCTCGGCCGCCGCCGGACGGACCGCCGCCGTCCGGGGTGCGTTGCTGGTCGCACCCGCCGACATCGACAACGCCGACGTACCGGCGCTCGCGGGCTTCCGCCCGGTGACCCTGGAGCGCCTGCCCTTCCCCTCACTGGTGGTCTCCAGCACCGACGACCCCTGGGTCACGCCGGAGCGTGGTCGCGCCTTCGCCGAGGCGTGGGGCGCCCGGTACGTGGAGCCCGGCGCCCACGGACATCTCAACGCCGACTCCGGGCTCGGTGACTGGCCGGACGGCCGGAAGCTGCTCGCCGAGCTCTGAACAAGGACTGAGGGGCGGGAGGTGGGGGGAGCCGGGCGCTCCCCCCCACCGTTCTGGGATAGGACCGTGATCACCCTCCGGAGCAGAATCGGGGGCACACCGACTCCTCTGGAAGGACACTCAGTTGATGAACCGCCTGTCCCGCCCGCTCGCAGTCGCCGCGCTCGCCGTCGCCGCCGTTCTGGCCGGCGGGGCCGGGGCCGCCCAGGCCGCCGGCGTCGACCTCTCGGCCCACGGTCCGCTGACGGTGGCCGACCAGCCCGACAGCCAGCTGTCCGCCGCCAACCGGTGTGACGTCGAGTACACCGTCGCGTACTACAGCTACCGCACCCAGGGCTACCCGGAACTGGAGTCGATGCTGCACGCGGAGAAGTCCTACGCCCTCTGCCAGGTCAACGGCTGACCGGCCCCCGCTCCGTCCGAGGCGCACCCGGCCCGCACCGGGTGCGCCTCGGGTGCGGTCCTGACGGGTGCACGGCGGATCTTCGCCCGCAGTTCGTCCGAACGCCACCCGGCCGGGCGCCGCTGCTCCTAGTCTGCGGGCGACGACCATCAGCGTCCCGCCCCCAGTGCGAGCCAGGAGCCTCCATGACGAACCGTCCGCTCGACGGCAGCAGCTCGACAGATTCCTCCGCACCCGGCACGGCCTCCTCGCGCCGCCGGTTCCTGCGTGCGACCGGCGCCGCCGGCCTCGGTGCGGCCGCGTTCGCGGCGACCGCGGGCGAGGCGTTCGCGGCCCCGGCCGACGAGCAGCCGGACGCCGCCGAGGGGCGCGCGGACGCCGGGGCGGCGGCCGGCACCCGCTCCCCGGTCCGCACCGGTACCGGCCTGGACCGGCTGCCGCACCCGCTGGTCATCGGCCACCGCGGCGCGCCCGGCTACCGCCCCGAGGAGACCCTCGGCTCCTACGAGCTCGCCCTGGAGCTCGGTGCGGACGTCATCGAGCCCGACCTCGTCCCCACCAAGGACGGCCACCTGGTGATCCGGCACGAGAACAACATCGTGGAGACGACGGACGTCGCCGACCACCCCGAGTTCGCGGGCCGGAAGACCACCAAGACCATCGACGGCCTGCCGCAGACCGGCTGGTTCACCGAGGACTTCACGCTCGCCGAGCTGCGCACCCTGCGCGCCAAGGAGCGCCTCCCGCAGCAGCGCCAGCGCAACACCCTGTACGACGGCCGGTGGCCGGTGCTCACCTTCCGCGAGCTGGCGGACTTCGCCAGGAAGCGCGGACGCGAGCTCGGCCGCGAGGTCTGGCTCTACCCGGAGACCAAGCACCCGAGCTACTTCCGCTCGATCGGTCTGCCCCTGGAGGAGCGGCTCGCCGACGAGTTGCGCCGCGCGGGCCTGGCCGGCCGGCGCGGGCGGGCGATCCTGCAGTCCTTCGAGCCGAGCAGCCTTCAGCGGCTGGCCAAGCTGGTCGACAACCCGCGGATCCAGCTGCTGGGCGCCGCGGCCACCCAGCCGTACGACTTCGTGCTGTCCGGGGACCGGCGCACGGTGGCCGACCTGGTGACCCCGGCGGGGCTGCGCTGGATGGCCGGCTTCGCCCACGGCATCGGCCCGACCACCCAGCTGATCGCACCGGTGGACGAGAGCGGCAAGCTCCTGCCGCCGACCACGCTGGTCCGCGACGCGCACGCGGCCAACCTGCTGCTGCACCCGTACACCGTCCGCAACGAGAACGCCTTCCTCCCGCTGGACTACCGCCGCGGCACCGACCCGAACGCCTACGGCGACGCCATCGGGTGGGCGCGCCACCTCTACGAGCTGGGCGTGGACGGCTTCTTCACCGACCAGACCGACACCAGCGTGCTGGCCCGGCAGGACTTCTGGGCCGCGAACGGCGTCCACTGACCGACCGCCCCCGAACCCGGCGGTGCCCCGGACCGTAGGGCGGTCCGGGGCACCGCCGTCGGCCGGTCCGGTCAGCCGTCGTTCTGCGAGCCGTCCGGCCGGTCGGCGTCGCCCCGGCCGGTCTGCTCGGTGTGCTGCTCGGTCTGCTGGTCGGTGTGCTGCTCGGCGGGCTGGGTCGGCTGGGTCGAGCGCGGCCGCCCCGGGTCCGCCGTCCGCCCCGGGTCCGCCGTCCGGCCGCCGGGCGCGCCCGCACCGGTCGGGGCGGTGCCCGGCGAGGCCGTGCCGGAGCCGCTCGGGCTCCCGCTCGGGTTCGGATCACGCTTGGGCGGGTCCGGGATGTACACGGTGTCGAAGGTGTCCCGCGGCATGCCCTTCAGCGCCTGGTTCATCGCCAGCTGCCAGATCGGGCCCGGGCCGGTGGCTCCGAAGATCTCCTGGTAGTACTTGCCCCCGATCCGGATGTTCTTCATCGGCACGCCCTTGGCCGGGCCGCCGAGCCAGACCGAGGCCGCCAGGTTGGCGGTGTAGCCGCTGAACCAGGCCGACTTCTTCTCGTCGGTGGTACCGGTCTTGCCCGCGATCTGCCGGTCGCCGTCCAGCCCGAGCTCGCGCGCGGTGCCCTTCTCCGTCACCCCGAGCAGCACGGTGTTGATGACGTCGGCGGTGTCCTCGGACATCACCCGCTCGCACTTGGCGGGGACGACCGGGACGTCCTTGCCGTCCACCGTGGTGATCCGGTTGATCGCGAGCGGCGCGCAGTAGGTGCCCTCGGCGGCGAAGGTCGCGTAGACGTTGGCCATCACCAGCGGGCTCACCTCCTGGGTGCCGAGCCCCAGCGCGGGCAGTTCCTGGAGCGGATCGCCGCTGGCCTTGGTCGCCACGCCCAGCTTGTTGGCCATCTGCTTGACCGCGCAGAGGCCGATCTCCTGCTCCATCTGGACGAAGTAGGTGTTGACCGAGAGCGCCATCGCCTGCTTCAGGTCGTACGGGCCGGACTCCTTCTCGGACTCGTTGGGGATCGATCCGCCCTTCTTGCCCTTCTCCAGGTTCTTCCAGGTGCCGTCGCAGGTCTTCATCGTCGGCCAGTCCATCCGGTTCGGCGCCGGGTAGATCTGGGTGGCCGGCAGGCCGGCCTCCAGCGCCGCGGCGGCGACGATCGGCTTGAAGTTGGAGCCCGGCTGGAAGCCGTTGCCGCCGCCCATCCCCGCGTCCGCGTTGTAGTTGACGACGGTCTGGTTCTTGTCCGGGTCCAGGCCGTAGGGGCGGGTCTGGGCCATCGCCAGGATCTTGCCGCTGCCCGGTTCGACCATGGTGATCGCCGCCGAGACCGGGTCCGTCACGTAGACCTTCTTGGTGACGGCGTTCTGGGCGGCGGCCTGCTTGTCCGGGTCGAGGGTGGTGAAGATGTTCAGGCCGCCCTGGTCCCACAGCTTCTTGCGCTCGGCGGCGCTCTTGCCGAACACCGGGTCCTGCTTGACCACGTGCCGGACGTAGTCGCAGAAGAAGCCCATCCCGGCGTTGGCGGTGATGCAGCCGTTCTGCGGGTCCTTGTACTTCAGCCCCAGCGGGGTCGCCTTGGCGTCCCGGGCCTGCGCGGCGGTGAGGTGCTTGTTCTCCACCATCTTGTCGATGACGGTGTCGCGGCGCTTCTGGGCGGCGACGGGGTGCAGCTTGGGGTCGTACTGGGACGGGTTCTGCACCAGACCCGCGAGCATCGCGGCCTCGGGGACGGTGAGGTCCTTGGCGTCCTTGCTGAAGTACCGCTGCGAGGCCGCCTGGATGCCGTACGCCTGGTGGCCGTAGAAGGTGATGTTCAGGTAGTTGGTGAGGATCTGGTCCTTGGTCAGGTCCTCCTCCAGCTTGATGGCGTACTTGAGTTCCTGGATCTTGCGGCCGAGGGTCTTGCGCTGGGCCTCCAGGACGGCGGCCTGGTCGTCGCCGGCCTTCTCGACGTTGACGTTCTTCACGTACTGCTGGGTCAGCGTCGAGGCGCCCTGGACGGTGGTGCCGCTCTCGGCGTTCTTGGTGGCGGCCCGGAGCACACCCTTGAGGTCGACCGCGCCGTGCTCGTAGAAGCGCGCGTCCTCGATGTCCACCTGGGCCTGCCGTATCAGCGGTGACATCTGGTCGGCGGGTATGACGGTGCGGTCGCGCTCGTACACCTTGGCGATCAGGCCGCCCTTCGCGTCGAAGATCTGCGAAGCCTGGCTGAGCGGCGGGGTCTTGAAGTCGTCCGGGATGCTGTCGAAGTTGTCCGCGGTGTTCTTGGCGGTCAGCCCGAGCGCGCCGGCCGCCGGCAGGGCCACGCCCGCCAGCAGGACGCCGGCCAGCGTGCTGTAGCCGAGGAACTTCACCGCGTGACCCGCCATGGCGAGCGGACTCTCGCGGCGCCGGGTGCGCGGGACCCAGGTGTCGCCCGGGTCGGGGGAGGAGATACGGCGACTCTTCCGTGACATAGGCGGAACACTACGTCCACGAAAACCCTGCATGGGACGGGTGTTGGCCAAGCTTTGTCACAAATCGGCGACAGATTCACCCCGTCGGGGCCGGTCGGCCACCCGGCCCCGCCGGCGCCCCGAAGTCCGAAGGGCCGTTCGTCCACGGTGATTCCGTCTCGCCGGCCGCACCCGGGGCCCGGACCCGGACCGGGACACACCCGCCGGCTCCGCCCGTCAGTCGCCGCGGCGCTTCTTCCGCAGGCCCAACACGGCCCCCACCACGGCGAGGAGGAACAGGACGCCGAGCGTCCGGTCCGACGGCCCCTCGGACGGGGACGACGAGGACGACGAGGACGACGACCCGTCGGCCCCGCCCGCGGCCGCCGACCCGGACGGCGGCGCGGCCGCACCGGAGGAGGGCGCGGCCGAGGGCAGCGGCTGGACGGTGTCCGGGAGTTGGTCGTCGTCGAGCGGCGAGCGCCAGACCGGACTGTCCTTGCCCTCGGTGCCGTAGAGCAGCGCCCGGCCGTCCGCCGTGAAGGTGACCGACTCGCCCTGGCGCTGGAAGGGCGTGGAGAGCGGGCCGAGCTTGACGGGCGCGCCGTCCTTCCAGCGGTAGAGGGTGGCGTCGAAGTAGCCGCGCAGGACGAGCCGGGTGCCGTCCGGGGAGAACGCCCCGTCGGTGATCCAGGGGACGTCGACCATTTTCCGGAAGGTGTTCACCCCGGCGGTGGAGAGCTTCTCGGGCCCCTGGTAGAGGCCGCCGCCGCCCTGCTTCTTGCTGGCGATGTAGGCCCGGCCGGTGACCGGATGGACCATCAGCGCCTCGGCGTCGCGCGGGCCGTCCTCGTAGCGCACCCGGTAGCGGACCGTCTCCACGGTCTGGTCGCGCAGTTCGGCGGGCTCGGCGAAGGCGTAGATCCAGACCTCGGGCCACTTGCCGCCGAGGTTGTCGCCGATGTCCCCGACGTAGATCCGGCCGTCCGGGCCGATCGAGATCGCCTCCACGTCACGCGGCTCGATGCCGCGCAGCGTGACGGTGGCGACGGTGCGCCCCTGCGAGTCCACCGCGTAGACGTAGGGGCCGTCGTCGCTGTCGTTGTGCGTCCAGTAGACGCCGGGGTGGGCGTGGCTGGCGGCGAGGCCGCTGGACTCGGTGATGCGCGGGTCGGAGATGGTGAACGCCTGCCCGGGCCGGTCGGCCGCGCGGGCGGGCGGTGCGGCGACCACGGCGGTCCCGAGGGCGGCGGCGGTCGCCAGGGCGGTCGCGAGCAGCGCCGCCGCGGCGCGGGCCGCCCCCCGGCCCGGACCCCGCCGCGTTTTCGTTCGCGTCCTCAGCACCCGGCGATCCTCCCACGACAGTCGGGCCAGGCGCCTTCCCTTCTTTTCGTCATCTTGACGAGATTAGCCGCCGCCGAATATCGTCGGAATGACGAAAAGGGGAAAGGAACCTCCCATGGCCGACATCACCAAGCGCTTCGGACTGCGCCACCTGCGCGCCGTCCCCACCGCCCACATCCGGCACCTGAACCGCGGCAAGGTCGTCCACGACGGCCCGGGCCTGGCGTTCTGGTTCCGGCCGCTCACCGCCGCCCTCTCCGAGGTGCCGGTGGACGACCGCGAGCTGGCCATGCTGTTCCACGCCCGGACCTCCGACTTCCAGGACGTCACCGTCCAGGCCACCCTCACCTACCGGATCACCGAACCCGCCGTCGCCGCCGCCCGCGTCGACTTCGGCCTCGACCCCGACAGCGGCGCCTGGCGCGCCGCCCCGCTCGACCAGCTCGCCACCCTGCTCACCGAGACCGCCCAGCAGCACGCGCTCGGCCTGCTCGCCCGCACCCCGCTCGCGGCCGCGCTGGCCGACGGCGTCAGCGCCGTCCGCGACCGGATGGCCGAGGGGCTCGCCGCCGAACCGCGGATCACCGAGACCGGGCTCGCCGTGATCGCCGTCCGGGTGGTCGCGCTGCGCCCCGAGCCCGAGGTGGAGCGCGCGCTGCGCACCCCCGCCCGTGAACTCGTCCAGCAGGAGGCCGACCGGGCCACCTTCGAACGGCGCGCGGTCGCCGTCGAGCACGAGCGCGGCATCGCCGAGAACGAGCTGGCCAACCGAATCGAACTGGCCCGGCGGGAGAAGCAGTTGCTGACCCAGCAGGGCGCGAACCGGCGCCTCCAGGCCGAGGACGAGGCGGTCGCCGACCGGGTCCGCGCCGAGGCCGAGGCGGAGCGCCGGACCAGGCTCGCCACCGCCGAGGCGGACGCCGCCCGGGCGCTGGGCGAGGCCCGGGCCGCCGCCGAGGCCGCCTGGCTCACCGCCCACCAGCAGGCCGACCCGGCCGTGCTGCGGGCACTCGCCCTGATGCGGCTGGCCGAGCACCTGCCCCGGATCGAGAACATGACCGTCACACCGGACCTGCTCACCGGGCTGCTCAGCCGGCTCTCCCAGAGCGCGGGCGACCAGTGACCCTCGCCCCCCGGGCCGTCCTGGTGCACCGCCGCACCGAGTACGAGGAGCTCCTGGCCCACCACGGCACACCCGGCCAGGCCTCGTTCTTCCTGGCCGCCCGCGGCCGGTCGATGGCCGAGGCCGAGGAGCGCCACCGCCGGCAGGCCGACGCGCTCGCACGGGCGGCGGCCGCGGTGCCGCTGGAGTGGCGGCGCAGCCGGGTCGAGCGGGCGGACCTGCCGCGCTTCCTGTTCGAGCCCGAGGACGTGGTGGTCGTGGTCGGCCAGGACGGGCTGGTCGCCAACGTCGCCAAGTACCTGGACGGCCAGCCGGTGATCGGCGTGGACGCCGACCCCGGCCGCAACCCCGGCGTCCTGGTCCGCCACCGCGCCGACGCGCTGCCCGCCCTGCTGCCGGCCGCCGTCGCCCGCTCGGGCGCCCGGCACCTGGAGGAGCGCACCATGGTCGAGGCGGTCGCGGACGACACCCAGCGGCTGCTGGCCCTCAACGAGGTGTACGTCGGACAGCCCGGGCACCAGACGGCGCGGTACCGGCTGGCGGTCGAGGGCGAGCCGGGCGGGGGTGGGCCGGGCGAGGGCCAGCCGGGCGGAGGCGGGGGCCGGGATACGACCGGCCGGAGTTCGAGCCGGTCCGTCCCGTCGAGCACGGCCGACCGCCCGCGGTCCGCCCCGCCCGAGCCGCAGGCCTCCTCGGGCGTGCTGGTCGGCACCGGTACGGGCGCCACCGGCTGGTGCCGCTCCGCCTGGCTGGAGCGCGGCGGCCCGCTGACCCTGCCGGAGGCCGCCGCGCCCGCGCTGGCCTGGTTCGTCCGGGAGGCCTGGCCCTCCCCCGCCACCGGCACCAGCCGGGTGCACGGGGTGCTCGACGGCGGCCGGCAGCTGGTGCTGACCGTCGAGTCGGACCGGCTGGTCGCCTTCGGCGACGGCATCGAGACGGACGCGCTGGAGCTGACCTGGGGGCAGAGCATCCGGCTCGGTGTGGCCGCGACCCGCCTACGGCTGCTCGGCTGAGCGGGGCGTGGCGACGACGGCCCCGGGAGGGTGCTACGGCAGGGTCAGGATGCGCGGTCCCTCCTCGGTGATCGCCACGGTGTGCTCGAAGTGCGCGGCCCGGCTGCCGTCGGTGGTCCGCAGGGTCCAGCCGTCCTCGTCGGTCAGGTAGTCGGACCGGCCGCCGCCGGTCAGCATCGGTTCGATGGCGAGCACCAGCCCCGGCTTGAGCGGGTAACCCCGGCCCTGGCGGCCCTCGTTGGGCACCGACGGCTCCTCGTGCATCCGGCGCCCGATGCCGTGCCCGCCGAACCCCTCCGGCACCCCCCGGCGGGCCCGCCGCGCGACCGCGGCGATCGCGTGCCCGATGTCACCGGTCCGGTTGCCGACCACGGCAGCGGCGATCCCGGCTTCGAGCGCCCGCCGGGTGGCGTCGATCAGCGCGGCGTCCTCCGTGCGGGGCGTCCCGACGACGAAGCTGACGGCGGCGTCGCCCGCCCAGCCGTCCAGCACCGCCCCACAGTCGATGCTGACCAGGTCACCGTCGCGCAGCCGGTAGCCGTCCGGGATGCCGTGCACCACGGCGTCGTTGACGGAGGCGCAGATCACCGCCGGGAACGGCACCGGCGCGAAGGACGGCCGGTACCCGAGGAACGGCGACACCGCGCCCGCCCCGCTCAGCACCCCGCGGGCCACCTCGTCCAGCTCCAGCAGGCTCACCCCCACCGCGGCCGCCCGCTCGACGGCGGCCAGCGCCTCGCCGACCACCCGCCCGGCCTCCCGCATCGCCGCCAGCGCCGTGTCGTTCTTGAGTTCCACCATGGCCGTGCCCTCCCGCATCTCTACCCAATTCTTATACCGGTATATCTATCACGGTCCAGTCGGGTCTAGGATCGGCGCATGGTGAGGACTCCGCTGACCCCCTGGGAACGCGAACGCGGCGAGCGCTTCGGCGCCCTGCTGCGCGCGGCCCGCGGCACGCGCAGCATGGTCGAGATCGCGGCGGTGGCGGGGATCTCCTCGGAGACCCTCCGCAAGATCGAGACCGGCCGTGCCCCCACGCCGGCCTTCTTCACGGTCGTGGCACTGGCCTACGCGCTCGACCTCTCCCTCGACGACCTGGCCGCCGCCTGCGCCCTCCCGCACGACGGCGAAGCCCTGTCCGCCTAGGACGGCACACCGGGCGGGGCCGGACGGACGTGAACGGCCGACCGGTAACCGGTCGGCCGTTCACGGGGGGCGAGCAACAGGGCGGGGCGGGTGTCAGGCGGTGATGCCACCGTCGAGGACGAGGTCGGCGCCGACGGTGTAGGCGGACTCGGGCGAGGCGAGGTGGAGGACGGCGGCGGCGATCTCCTCGACGGCGCCCGCCCGGCCGACCGGGACGTCCGACTTCATCCGGTCCGCCTTGTCGGCGGCGCTCTCGCCCGGGCGGCTGGACATCGGGGTCTCCACCGGCCCGGGGCTGACCGAGTTGATCCGCACGCCCTCGGCTATGTGGTCGCGGGCCGCGCTGCGGGTCAGGGCGCTGACGGCGGCCTTGGTGACCGCGTAGGCGCCGAGGCCCGGGAGCCGCATGTGGACGCCGAGGTTGGAGGCGATGTTGACGATGGCCCCGCCGCCCTGGGTCCGCATGTGGGCGATCTCGTGCTTCATGGCGAGCCAGGTGCCGGTCAGGTTGGTGTCGACGACCCGCTGCCAGTCCTCCTCGGCGAGGTCCGCGATCGGTGCCACCGCACCCAGGATGCCGGCGTTGTTGACGGCGATGTCCAGGGCGCCGAGCCGGGCGACGGTCTCCCGGACGAGCCGGGCGGCGTCGGCGGCGTCCGCGACGTCGCCGACGAGGGCGACGGCCTTGCCGCCCTCCTCCTCGATCAGCCGGACGGTCTCGGCCAGCGGGCCCTCGGTGCGGCCGGCGACCGCGACGCGGGCCCCCTCCCGGGCGAACGCGAGGGCGATGCCCCGGCCGATGCCGGTGCCGCCGCCGGTGACCAGGACGGACTTGTCGGCGAAGCGCGTGGTCATGCTGAGTACTCCTCGGTGTGGGTGAACGGGGGTCGTGCGGGTCGGGAGCGGGCCAGCAGGGTGACCGCCGCGGCGGTCAGCGCGAGGCCCGCGGCGGCCGCCGCGAAGGCGGCGGCGTAGCCGCCGACGGCGGTGGGACGGGTGGCGGCGAGCGCCATCAGGGCGGCGACGCCGGCGGTGGGGCCCAGCTCCATCGCGGTGTTCAGGACGCCCGCGGCGAGACCGGCGCGCCCGGGCCGGACGCCCCCGGTGGCGAGGACGGCCGAGCCGGCGAAGGCGGGGCCGGCCCCGGCGGGCAGCAGGAGCAGACCGGGCAGCAGTCCGGTGGCGAAGGGAGTGGCGGGGCCGACGCCGGCCAGCAGCGCCAGGCCTCCGGCGGCCACCGCCAGGCCCCCGGCGGTGACGGCGGCCGGTCCGTGGCGGGCGATCAGCGGCCCGGCCAGCCGGCCGGCGGCCAGCAGGACCGCCGCGTACGGGAGGAAGGCCGCCGAGGTGGCCAGCACGCCCCAGCCGCGGACCTGTTGGAGGTAGAGCGGGAGGATCAGGAAGACCAGCGCGGTGCCCGCGGCGGTCGCCATGACGGCGACCAGGGCGGCGGCCCGGCGGCGGTCGGCGAGGAAGCCGGGCGGCAGCAGCGGGTCGGCGGTGCGCCGTTCGGCGGCGGCGAAGGCGAGCAGCAGGGCGGCGCCGAGCACCAGCGGAAGGAGCACCACGGGTTCGCCCCAAGTGTGCTCCCCGGACCCGACCAGGCCGTAACTGACCGCGGAGACACCGGCGGTGGCGAGCGCCGCACCCCGCAGGTCGAGCGCCGGGGGTGCGCCGGGGGCCGGCTCGGCAGCAGGGAGCAGGCGACCGGAGAGGACGAGCCCGGCCACCGCCACCAGGACCGGCACGGCGAACATCCAGCGCCAGGAGACCCAGGCGGCGACCACCCCGGAGAGCAGGCTGCCACCGGTGGCACCGAGCGCCGAGAGGCCGCCCCAGGTGGCCATCGCCCGGCCGTAGTCGGCGGACCGGGGGAAGAGCGACCGCACCACCGCGACCGCCGCCGGAGCGGCGAGTGCGGCGCCGACGCCCTGGGCGAAGCGCGTCACCAGCAGGACGGCGAAGGTGGGGGCGAGCGCGCCGGCCACCGAGGCGACGGCCAGCAGGACGAGGCTGAACCGCAGCATCCGGCGGCCGCCGTGCCGGTCGGCGAGCCTGCCGCCGAGCAGCAGCAGGGAGCTGAAGGAGAGTCCGTACGCGGCGCTGAGCAGCAGGATGCCGGACGGGCCGAGGCCGAACTCCCGGCCCACCAGGGGCAGCGGGACGGAGAGGATCATGATCGTGAAGATCAGCGTCGCCTGCACGGCACCGAGCAGGGCGAACCCCGACCGCGGTGACGCCGGCGACGGGGCCGACGGAGCCGGCCGCGAAGGCGCCCGCGCGGTGGTGCGGGCGGGCGCGGGCCGAGAAACCGGCGAGTCCACCCGTGCGGGTGTCGAAACCCCCTGTGCCATCGAATCCCCCTAGTTGATAATGACCGTTCGGTCCAGAATTTGGACAGCACAGTGCGCCGGTCGCGAGGCCGTCGGAAGCCCCCGGGCCGGGCCGTGGCGCCGGCCCGGGCGGCGCGCTCAGTCCAGCAGGCCGAGCGCCTGCTCGGCGGCGGCCCGCAGACGGGCCTCGCCGTCACCGGCCTTGCCGATCACCCGCATGCCCTGCATCAGTACCAGCAGCATCCGCGCCAGCGCCACGGGGTCGCGCCCCTCGGGCAGTTCCCGCTGCGCCCCGGCCCGGACCAGCGCGGCCGTGAGCACCGTCTCCAGGTGGTCGAGGCTGGCGGACACCCGCCGGGCCGCGTCCGGGTCGTGCGGAGCGAGCTCGACGGCGGTGTTGGTGACGAAACAGCCGCGCCTGGGGCCGCCCGCGCCGTCCTCGCCGGCCTCCCGCGCGAAGCGCCGGACCAGGCCGCGGACGGCCGGCAGCACCGGACCGGGCTGCGAGAGCTCGGCCAGCAGCACCGGATTGTGCTGCTCGCCGTAGCGCTCCAGCGCCCGCAGGTAGAGCTCGTGCTTACTGCCGAAGGTGGCGTAGATGCTGGCACGGGCGATCCCGAGCTCCTCGACCAGCTCCGCCATCGAGGTGGCCTCGTAGCCGCGCCGCCAGAACAGCTCCAGAGCCGCCTGGAGCGCCGCGTCGGGGTCGAATTCCTTGGTCCGTGCCATGCCTGAACCCTAGTCATATTCAGACCGATCGGTCAAGAAAGAGGAGGGCGACCGCCACGGCGAGTACCGGATACCGGGCACACCGAGCCCAAGGGCGGGCCGACAGCGGACGGTTGACATGCGAACCACGGACGGTGAACAAATTCGAACACGGTGGACTTGACAGAGTGTTGTCAGGCGATTCCAGATAAGGGTACCCTTACCGCCGCCCGTCCCCCACCCCCTCCCCCCAGGAGACGTCCATGCCGGCTACTCCCCAGCAAGCGGTCGACACCGTCCGCCCCCTCGTCCTGACGGTCTTTCGCATCGTCGTCGGGCTGCTCTTCGCCTGCCACGGCGCCGCCTCGCTGTTCGGCGTCTTCGGCGGCGCCAAGGGCGGCGGCTCCGTCCCGGTCGGCCAGTGGCCCGGCTGGTGGGCCGCACTGATCCAGCTCGTCGGCGGTGTCCTGGTCCTGGCCGGACTCGGCACCCGGACCGCCGCCCTGCTCTGCTCCGGCTCGATGGCCTACGCGTACTTCACCGTCCACCAGGAGCACGCCCTGCTGCCGCTGCAGAACGGCGGCGAGGCCTCGGTGCTGTTCTGCTGGGCGTTCCTCGCGATAGCCGCGCTCGGCTCCGGACCGTTCGCGGTGGACCGGCTGCTCCCCCGGTGGACGGCCGATCGGGCCTACGGCTCCGCGCCGGCGGAGCAGAGCACCCAGCCCACCGCGGCACGCTGACCGAAGCCCGGCCCGCCGGCCCGCTCGGGTCGGCGGGCCGGGCCTCACCGCAGGGCCGGCCGGGGCTCACCCCTCGGCGAGGTGGCGTTCCACCGAGGCCACCTTGGCGGTGAGCCCGTCCGTGACCCCGGCCCGGTCATCGATCTTGATGACGGTGCTGACCCGTCCGCTGTAGGCCTTCACGGCCTCGATCGCCGCCCGGATCACCGGCATCACCTCGTCCCACTCCCCCTCGACGCTGGTGAACATCGCGTCCGTGCGGTTCGGCAGCCCGCTCGCGCGGACCACCCGGACGGCGGCGGCGACCGCCTCCCCCACCTCCTCGCCGACCCCCAGCGGGGTGACCGAAAACGCTGCGATCACGGCTCTGCTCCTCCTCCGGCTCGGCGCTGTCCCGGTGCCCGGTCCGTCGGGCGCCCCGGCGCCGCGACCAGGCTAGCCGCCCGGCCCGGCCGGACCGGCCGACGACCCGGCACCCTGCCGAGCCGGTCTGCCCGGCGGGTCGGACGTCCCGTCAGGCCGGACGCCCCGTCAGGCCACCGTCGGCAGCGGCGGTTCGACCGCCAGCGGCGCGGAGCTGCGGGCCCGGTGCTGCTCGGCCCAGGTGCTGAGCGCCACCGTGCAGGCGTGGTCCAGGTGGCGCAGCCCCGACCAGTCCAGCTCGACCGGGCGGTCCGCCGGCAGCCGCTCCAGGGCGTCCAGCAGCCGGGGCAGCCGCAGGAAGGTCGCGTTGCCGCTCAGGCGGACCCGCAGCGGTGCCCGGGTGAGCGCCGGGCCGGCGGCCCCGCCGGCGGCGGCAACGGGCTCCGGGGCCTCCGGGGGCGGCAGTTCCTCCACCGCGATCTGCAGGTGCGAGGTCTGCCAGGCCGACTTGACCACGGCCAGGCCGATCCCGATCAGCACGCCCTCGAACAGGTCGGTGGTGATGATCGAGACCGCCGTCACCGCGAGCACCACCGCCTCGCCGCGGTGTTCGCGGCAGAGCCCGACGATCCGCCGGACCGGGACGAGCTTGGCGCCCGCGTGCACCAGCACGGCGGCCAGCGCGGTGAGCGGGACCAGGCCGAGCACCCCCGGCAGCAGCGCGGTGAACAGCAGCAGCCAGAGCCCGTGCAGGACGCGGGAGGCCTTGGTGCGGGCGCCGGCCTGGACGTTCGTCGCGCTGCGGACGATCACTGCCGTCATCGGAAGCGCCCCGAGCAGGCCGCAGAGCGTGTTGCCGACGCCCTGCGCGGTCAGCTCACGGTCGTAGTCGGTCCGCGGGCCGTGGTGCATCCGGTCCACCGCGGCGGCGCTGAACAGCGTCTCGGCCGAGGCGATCAGGGTGAAGGCGAGGACGGTACCGACGCCCGCCGTGCTCGCCAGCCCGCCCAGCGCGTCGCGCTCCGGCAGCCGGACCACGTCCAGCAAGCCGGAGACCCGGATCCGGGCGACCGGCAGGTCGGCGGAGGCCGTGACGGCGGCCGCGAGGCCGACGGCGGCGAGCGGCGCGGGCACCGTCCGGGCCACCCGGGCGGGCAGGTACTTCCAGAAGGCCAGCACCAGCAGGGTGGCGACGCCGAGGGCGACCGCGGCCGGCGTCGCCGCACCGGTGACGGCGTCGCGCAGCAGCGCCGGCAGGCCGGCGATCTTCTCGGGCCCGGTCGAGGGCGCCCTGCGGTCGGCGAGCGCGTAGAGCTGGCCGAACAGCAGGGTCAGGCCGATGCCCGCCAGCATGCCGTGGACCACGGACGCGGACATCGCACGGAACCAGCGGCCCAGCCGCAGGGCGCCCATGGCCAGTTGGAGCAGGCCGGTGGCGAGCACCAGGAGGCCCAGCGCGCCGGCGCCGTACTCCTGGACGGCCTCGTAGACCAGGACGGTGAGCCCGGCGGCCGGGCCGCTGACCTGGAGGCTGCTGCCCGGCAGCGCACCGACCACCAGGCCGCCGACGATCCCGGTGACCAGGCCGAGCTCGGCGGGCACCCCGGAGGCGACGGCCACGCCGACGCAGAGCGGCAGGGCGACCAGGAAGACCACCAGGGAGGCCGGCAGGTCGAAGCGCCAGGGCACGGCGCGCACGGCACGGACGGGACCGCGCCGGGCCCGGCCCGGCGGGGCGCCCTCGCCGGAACGGCCCGGCGGACTCCCGGACCGACCGGACGGGGCGCTCATCGGGTCACCGCCGCAGCGGTGCCGGGGCGGACGGGGGGACAGCAGGCGGGTCGGAGCACGGGTACGTTCCTTCCGCGCACCCGCCGACGGGCGGACGCGCTGCTGGGTGCGTCCGGACGGGCGGACGCCGGGGCGGGCGGGCCGGGCGGGCGGGCGGTCGGACGCCGGAGCGGGCGGACCTGGCGGGCGAACGGGTCGCGCGCCGGTGGACGCACACCGCGTCGGCGCACCGGGCGCGACCTCGGCGGGGCACCCGGCGGCCTCCACGGCGCGTACGGCGCGGGCGGCGTCGGTACGGGCGGCCGTCCGGGCGGGCCGGGCGGCCGTGGCGGGCGGCGGCGATGGGTGTCGGGGCGGAGCGGGTGCGGTCGGGGGGCGGCGCCTCGGTCGGCTGCGCGCGGACCGGGCGGGCCCGGTCCGGGAACGGGACCCGCCGGCCGGAGCTCCCCCCGCTCCCCGGTCGATCCCAAATCCCCCTGCCGCGGCCCGAGTTGAACATGGCAACCATGACGGGTCCGGCGTGCCACCGACGGTACCCAGAGCCCCGCGCGGGGCCGACCTCGCCCACCGAATCTTCACACGAGCCGCACACCGGCGCCGCTTTCCGTGCCGACTCGGAGCTCCGGCCGGGTACGCGCATTCGACCCGTGGACTGGCACACGAACGAGACCGGTGCCGGAAGCGCGCGCTTTGCACGAAGGGACGACCTCCGGGCCCGCCCGGGCCCGGCGGACTGGAGGAACGGGCGATGGTCCGGCCGCGCCCGCCGTGACAGCCTGGCCGGACGGCCGGCCCACCCCCTCCCCGCGCCCACCCCCTCCCCGCGCCCGCCACCTGCGGTTTCCCGCCATCCCCGCGGCGCGACCCACTTCCACATTCTGTTGAAAGCCCCTTGACGCCCCGACGAGCCCCGCCTTACTTTGTTTCCGCATACAGAAACCGTTCTTCCGTATGGTGGAATTCTGGAGATGAGCCCTCCGACCCACTGCGGGCCGATGCAGGAGATACCCGATGCCACGTATGACAGCCGCCCGCGCGGCAGTGGAGATCCTCAAGCTCGAAGGCGTGGAGGTCGCGTTCGGCGTGCCGGGCGCAGCGATCAACCCGTTCTACCGGGCCCTCAAGGAGGGCGGCGGCATCCGGCACACGCTGGCCCGGCACGTCGAGGGCGCCTCCCACATGGCGGAGGGCTACACGCGCGCCAAGGCCGGCAACATCGGTGTCTGCATCGGCACCTCCGGCCCGGCCGGCACCGACATGATCACCGGCCTCTACTCGGCGATCGCCGACTCGATCCCGATCCTGTGCATCACCGGCCAGGCGCCGGTCTCCAAGCTGCACAAGGAGGACTTCCAGGCCGTCGACATCTCCTCGATCGCCAAGCCGGTCACCAAGAAGGCCACCACCGTGCTGGAGGCCGCCCAGGTCCCGGGCGTCTTCCAGGAGGCCTTCCACCTGATGCGCTCCGGCCGTCCGGGCCCGGTCCTCATCGACCTGCCGATCGACGTCCAGCTGACCGAGATCGAGTTCGACCCCGAGACCTACCAGCCGCTGCCGGTCTACCAGCCGCGGGCCAGCCGCGCCCAGGCCGAGAAGGCGATCCGCTTCCTGCTGGAGTCCGAGCGCCCGCTGATCGTCGCCGGCGGCGGCATCATCAACGCCGACGCCTGCGACCTGCTGGTCGAGTTCGCCGAGCTGACCGGCGTCCCGGTCATCTCCACCCTGATGGGCTGGGGCACCATCCCCGACGACCACCCGCTGAGCGCCGGCATGGTCGGCGTCCAGACCTCGCACCGCTACGGGAACGCGACCTTCCTGGAGTCGGACTTCGTCCTCGGCATCGGCAACCGCTGGGCCAACCGCCACACCGGGTACAACCTGGAGGCGTACACCAAGGGCCGCACGTTCGTGCACGTCGACATCGAGCCCACCCAGATCGGCAAGATCTTCGCCCCGGACTACGGCATCGCCTCCGACGCCAAGGCCGCGCTGGAGCTCTTCGTCGAGGTCGCCAAGGAGCTCAAGGCCGAGGGCCGGCTGCCCGACTTCACCGCGTGGGCCGGGTCCGCCCAGGAGCGCAAGGCCACCCTCCAGCGCCGCACCCACTTCGACGACATCCCGATGAAGCCGCAGCGCGTCTACGAGGAGATGAACAAGGCCTTCGGCCCGGAGACCCGCTACGTCACCACGATCGGCCTCTCGCAGATCGCCGGCGCGCAGATGCTGCACGTCTACCGGCCGCGGCACTGGATCAACTGCGGCCAGGCCGGCCCGCTCGGCTGGACCATCCCGGCCGCGATCGGCGCCGCCACCGCCGACCCGGGCACACCGATCGTCGCGCTCTCGGGCGACTACGACTTCCAGTTCATGATCGAGGAGCTGGCGGTCGCCGCCCAGCACAAGGTCCCCTACATCCACGTCCTGGTGAACAACGCCTATCTGGGCCTGATCCGCCAGGCGCAGATCGGACTGGACATCAACTTCCAGGTCAACCTGGAGTTCGAGAACATCAACACCCCGGAGCTCGGCGTCTACGGCGTCGACCACGTCAAGGTCGCCGAGGGCCTCGGGGTCAAGGCCATCCGCGTCACCGACCCCGACCAGCTGGGCGCCGCCTTCGAGGAGGCCAAGAAGCTCGCCGCCGAGCACAGCGTCCCGGTCGTGGTCGAGGCCATCCTGGAGCGCATCACCAACATCTCGATGAGCCGGACCGTCGACATGAGCGACGTGACCGAGTTCGAGGAGCTCGCCACCCTGCCCGAGCACGCCCCCACGGCCATCAAGCCGCTGGCGCTCTGAGCCGTGCGAGCCCGGCGCCCCCACCGGCGCCGGGCCTGCGCCCCCCGGGCGCGCGGGCCGGCATCCCCGGGCCGCGCCGGGCGCACCACGGCGCCCGCCCGGCGGCGAGCTGCCCCGTCCGGCGCGGCCGCGTTCGGCACACCGGTCGTCCGGGTACGTACCGGTGTACCGCCCGTACGCGACCGCAGCGCGCGGGCTTCCGTAGCCCGGGAGGCCACTCCGTGCCCTTCACCATGAGCTTGTCCGAGCGCGAGGCCTTCCTGGCGGGCCCGCACGTCGGCGTCCTGGCCGTCGGCGACGACGGCGCCCAACCGGCCGGGCGCCTGCTGGCCGTCCCGATCTGGTACTCCTACCGGCCGGGCGGCGTCCTCACCATCCTGACCGGCCGGGACTCCGCCAAGGCCCGCCGGATCCGCGCCAGCGGGCGGTTCGCGCTCTGTGCCCAGCAGGAGGAGCCGCCCTGCCGCTACGTGAGCGTGGAGGGCCCGGTGGTCGCGATCGAGGACGGGATCGACCCGGCCGAGCGCGCCGCGATGGCCCACCGCTACATGCCGCCCGCCACCGCCCGCGCCTACCTCGCGGCCACCACCGAGCAGCTGACCGCCGACATCGCCATCCGGATGCGCCCCGAGCGCTGGCTCAGCGCCGACTTCGCCGCCGTCGCCGCCCGCTTCGACGCGCGGACCGAGGCCCGGACCGACGGCCGGCCCGAGGAGGCCCGCTCCGACGCCCGGCCCGGCCGGACGGGAGCGGAACAGGGGGCGGAACACCCGGAGCCCGGTCATGGTTGACCGGGGCGGGGCGGCTACCGTTCCGTGACGAGTGCTGCACCGATATCCGACCATCCGAAGGGGACTTCCGTGAGCCTGTACGACATCCCGCTGCGCACCCTGTCCGGCGAGACCGCCTCGCTGGCCGACTACAAGGGCAAGGCACTGCTGATCGTCAACGTCGCCTCCAAGTGCGGCCTGACGCCCCAGTACGCCGGCCTGGAGCGGCTCCAGGCGCGCTACGCCGAGCGCGGCTTCACCGTGCTGGGCTTCCCGTCGAACCAGTTCGCCGGTCAGGAGCCGGGCAGCGCCGAGGAGATCCAGACCTTCTGCTCCACCACCTACGGCGTCTCCTTCCCGCTGTTCGAGAAGACGGACGTCAACGGCGCCGACCAGCACCCGCTGTACGCGGCGCTGACCCGGACCGCCGACGCCGAGGGCCAGGCCGGTGACGTGTCCTGGAACTTCGAGAAGTTCCTGGTCTCGCCGGACGGCACCGTGGCTGCCCGGATCCGGCCCCGCACCGAGCCGGAGTCGGCCGAGGTGATCACCGCGATCGAGGCCGTCCTGCCGGCCTGATCCGCACCACCGCCGGAGGAGCCCCGGGGCAGCCGCCCCGGGGCTCCTCCGCGCCCGCCCCGGCATCACCCGCCCCAGCGCCCGAGCTTCTCCGGGTTGCGCACCGCCCAGATCTGCGCGATCCGCTCGCCGGCGAGGCCGAACGCGGCCACCGTCACGGTGACTCCGCCCCGCCGGGCCGCCAGGCCGGGGCGGCCGTTGACCGAGCGCTCCAGCAGCTCCATGCCCGGCGCCAGGTCGCCGATCCCGACGATGTAGCGGGCGATCCGCTCGGCGCCCGTGACCGGGCGCAGCGCGGCGCCGGCCAGCCCGCCGCCGTCGGCGGTCATCGTGGCGTCGGGGTCGAGCAGGCCGACCAGGGCGGCGATGTCCTTGGCCTCCCAGGCCTGCTTGAACTCCCTGATGATGCGGGCTTCTTCTTCCCGCACGCGCGGTGCGACCGGCGGCCGGGCCGCGCGGATCCGGCGGCGGCCCGAGGAGGCCAGCTGCCGGCAGGCCGCCGGCGTCCGCCCGACGATCGCGGCCACGTCGGCGAAGGGGTACTGGAAGACGTCGTGCAGGACGAAGGCGACCCGTTCGGCCGGGGTCATCGATTCGAGCACGACGAGGAACGCCATGTCGACGGACTCGTCCAGGGTGACCAGGTCCGCCGGGTCGCCGCCGGCGCCCGGCCGGCCGTGCAGCCACTGCGTGCCGTCCGGCAGCGGCTCCGGGATCCACTCGCCCACGTAACGCTCACGCCGCGCCCGCGCCGAGCCGAGCACGTCGAGACAGATCCGACTGGCCACCGTCGTCAGCCACGCCCCGGGGGACTCGACGGCCTCCCGCTGCTGCCGGGACATCGCGTACCAGCGGGTGCAGGCCTCCTGGACGGCGTCCTCGGCCTCGGCCAGCGAGCCGAGCAGCCGGTAGGCGATGTCGATCAGCTGCCGGCGCTCGCCCACGAGCACGCTCAGGCCCGGGTCGGGCCGGTCCGGTCCGGGCTCGGTTCGACTGGTCATGGTCGTGACGACTCCCTCGTTCGGGCCTGACCGCACCATGATCCACAGGTCGTCCCGGTGGGCCCGGGCCGGGGTGGCGCCTGACGTTTCCGGTGGCTGTGTCGTCGGACCGATGAGCGGCCGGTTCGCCGGCCCTCGGACACGGTCGAGAAGAAGCAGAGTCGAGCAACAGAAGGAAGGGGCCCTCATGCCCACCCGTACGACGGCACCGCAGCACAGTCCCAGGCTCTCCGCGTTCCTGCGGGTCGCGATCGCCCTGCAGACCGCGGCCATCTTCTTCCAGGCGGTCACCGCCGGGCTGTTGCTGTCCACGTCCTACGGAGAACCGCTGCACAGCGGCGGGGCCCGCGGGATGTACGCCACGACGATGCTGTACGTCCTCGCCTCGGTCCTGAGGTGGCGGCCGGGCGGCGGTTCGCCCCGGCCCGTCCTCCACTCGACCGGATTCCTCGTCCTCGCGTCGGCGCAGGTGGTCCTGGGCGTCCAGCACGTGGCGAGCCTGCACGTCCCGCTGGGTGTCCTGATGTTCGGGCTGAGCCTGCTTCAGCTGGGCCGGGCGACGGCGGGCCACCTTCGGCCGGCGGCGCCGGTTTCGGGTCCGGCTTCGGCGTCGAGCGCCACTGCGGCGGTTTCGCCGGCTCCGACGGACGCTCCGCGGAAGCCGCGGAGCACGAGCCAGCCGGCGAGGGAGAGCTCCCACGCGAAGACCGGGACGGCCGCGGCCGTGCCGGGCCCGGAGAGCTGAGCGTAGCGGCCGAACAGCACGGCCACCGCGGAGGCGCAGATCAGCGGCCCGCCCACCAGGCCCAGCACGGTGATCACCCGCGGCACGGCCCCGGTCCGGTGCAGGAGCACGGCCAGCATCAGGGTGTTGACGCCGAGGATCAGATTGGGCCCGAGCAGGAAGGTCCAGTCGTGGACGGCGATGAGCGCCTTGGCCGCCACGGCGAAGGAGGAGGCACCGGCGTCGGAGGCCGCGGCGAAGGAGGAGGCACCGGCGTCGGAGGCCGCCGGTGCCTCCCGACGCAGCGTCACCACCGCGAGCACGCTGACCAGCCCGAGGACGATGACGACCGCCTCCAGCAGCCGGACGCACACATAGCCGAGCGCGAGCCCTTCGTGCCGGCGCCGGAGGACCGGAAAGAGCGTCACCCCGGTGCCCACCACCGCCAGGGCCAGGACCACCTCGCACAGCGCCCCGAGCAGGACCCTGTTGTCGGCACCCGCGCCCAGCACGTAGTCCGTGCCGTCCAGCAGCGGTCGGTACAGCGTCAGCCCGGCCACGGCGGCGACCTCGGTCACCAGGAACAGCACGCCCGCCGCGATGCCCTTGCGTCTGTCTGTGTCCATTGCGGAACTCCCCACCCAGTAGCAGAGGTGTACGGCGTACACCTGTCGATGACGATAGGCGTACGCCGTACACTCGTCAAGATGAAGCAGTCAGCGGACGGAACGCGGCGGGCGCCGCTCAGCCGGGAACGGGTCCTGCGAGCGGCGGTGGCGTTCGCCGACGGCGCCGGGACGGATGCGATCAGCATGCGCAAGCTCGCCCAGGAGCTGGGCGTGGTGCCGATGGCGCTCTACAAGCACGTGGCCAACAAGGACGAACTCCTCGACGGCATGGTGGACCTCGTCGTCGGCGAGATCGGCCCGCCCGGCGAGGGCGGCTGGCAGCCCACGGTGCGCGCACGCGTCCTCGCCGCACGCCGGGTCCTCCTGCGGCACCCCTGGGCCGCGGGCGTGATCCAGTCCCGCACCAGCCCCACCCCGGCGGTCCTCGGCTACCTCGACTCGATGGCCGGCCTGTTCCGGGCCGGCGGTTTCTCCGTCGGCCTCACGCACCACGCGATGCACGCCATGGGCAGCCGGCTGCTGGGCTTCAGCCAGGAACTGTTCGACGACACCGCCGCCACCCCCGACCCGGCGGTGCTGCGGCAACTGGCACGCGCCTACCCCCACATCGCGGAAATCGCCGGCGCCGCCGGACACGACGAGGCCTCGACGGTCGGCGGCTGCGACGACCAGGCCGAGTTCGAGTTCGCGCTGGACCTGCTGCTGGACGGGCTCGAACGGCTACGGGCCGCAGAGCAGTTGACCCAGGAGCCGTGACGGCTCAGAAGCGGTGACGACTCAGGGGCAGTGGTAGGGGAACGAGACGGAGACGCTCCGAGGGCCCGGAGAGAGCAGCTCCAGGGTGGCGGTGGACGGGAGCGAGCCCTGGCCCTCGAAGCTCCAGCGCAGCACCAGCTCGGTGCGGTGCGTGCCGGAGCCGACCTCCTGCGCCAGCTCGCCCGAGGTGGTGCCGTCGCTGCGCAGCCAGCGGTAGCGGAGGGTGCCCGCGGCGCCGTTGGTCTCCACCACGGCGGTGATCACCGCGGTGCCGCCGCAGCCGGGGCCCGCGGGGTCGGTGCTCGCACCGACCCCGGTGACCGCCAGGGCCGGCATGGTGAAGCGCCAGAACAGGAAGGCCAGGAGGGCCAGCAGCAGCACCGGGACCAGCACGCGCCACACCCGGCGCCGGCGGGGCGGCCGCTCCGCCTCCGGGAGGGCGGCACCGTGCCAGACGGCGGCGGCCTGCGGCGGGACACCGGGGCCGAACCGCCGCAACTCCCCCGGTGCGAGCGGCTGTTCCGCCGGCTCGCCGGACACCGGGACACCATGCGACGGGGTGCCGTGCGGCGGGGTGCCGGTCTCGCCGGGCTCCGGTGCGCCGGGGAGCGTGGCGGTCTCCCCCCGCGTGGGTGTGCCGACCAGCGTGGCGGTCTCCCCCGGCGCCGGTGCGCCACCCCAGACCCGGGGGTCCAGGAAGGTCGCGCTCGCGGCCCCGGTCTCGTCGAGCCGGACGGTGGCCTCGGGGTCGGGCCCGGCCGCGACCGTACGGTCGGCTGCGGTTGCGTCGAGCCGCACCGGCTGCTCCGCGTCGGGCCGCATCCGGACGGTGGCCTCGGCATCGGCCTTCGGCCCGAGCGTGACCGTCCGGTCCGCCCCGGTCTCGTCGAGCCGGACGGTGGCCTCGGGGTCGGGCCCGAGGCGGACCGCCCGGTCGGCGCTCCGCGCGCCCGCGGCGAGCGGAACGGTCCGGTCCGCGGCCGCGCCCGGTGCCGGGGCGGAGTCCGGGGTGGAGTCGGGGCGGGGCGTGGACATGGCTGCTCCAGGGGAACGCGACGGGAAGGGTGGTGCGGGGCCGGCGGCAGGGGTTCGGCCGCAGGGGCGCGGCGGTAGCGGTCAGCGGTGGCGGATCAGCGCGGCGGGTCGCACAGGTAGGCGGCCACCTCGGCCGAGGTCTTGCCCGGCTTCGCCGCCGCCGGGGTGGTGGAGACCCGGACGCCCCAGGTCGGGAAGGTGTCCGCCGAACCGAAGTCGTGCGGACGGGTGACGGTGGCTCGGCCGTCGCGGAGCACTACGGTGTCCGTCGCGACGGTGATCGACCGGCCGCCCGAGCTGTGGTACCAGCTCAGCGTCAGGGTGCCGGTTCCCGCGCCCTGGGCGACCACCGTGACCGTGGCGGTCAGGCTCCACCGGCCGCTGCAGGTCAGCGAGTCCAGGTTCACCGTGGTCACCGCGAGGGTCGCCGGGGCGACGGTGGCCGTCGGGCTCGGGGTGGGCGGCGCCGACGGCGGGGCGGTGGTGGCGGGCGGGGCCGACGGCGGCGCGGCGGTGGGAGTCGCGCCGCCGGGCGGTATCGACGGCGCACCGGGGGTGGGCGCGCCCGTCGCGGGCGGGGTCGCCTTGCCGGTCGGCGGCTTGCCGGTCGGCGTGGCCGCGGGCGAGGTGCTCGGAACGCCCGTGGTCGCCGACGGCGAGGGCGACGCGGCCGGGGTGGCCGCCGGATCGGACGGACCGGCGTCCGGGGTGCCGGTGGCACCGCCCGCGTCGGGCGACGGACCGGCCGCCGGGCCGGGCGCGCCGAGCGTGGTGGTGGCCTCCGGGGAGGCGCCGCCGACCACCGTACGGGCACCGCCGTCGGCCGCCCCGGCGATCGCCATACCGGCCAGCGTGGCCAGGGTCAGCGCGCCGGCCGCGACCCCGACGAGCGCCTTGCCGCGGCTGCCGAGCCGGGCCCCGCGCCGGACCGGGGAGAGCCGGGCCGGGGTCTGCCGCACCAGGGTGGCCGAGCCGCCGGCGGCGGGCAGGGCGGTGTGGGCCAGCGAGGTGCCGCCCGCCGCGCCGCCGGTGCCGGGCAGCAGCAGCAGCCCGAGCAGCGCCACCAGCGCCGTGAGGTCCAGCCGTCCCTTCTCCTCCCACCGCGGCCCGTACCCGGCCGCCGCGACGGCCTCCAGCTCCTCGACCAGCTCGGCCGCGCTCCCCGGGCGGGCCCGCGGGTCCTTGGCCAGGCCCGCCAGGATCAGCGGCCGGACCGGGTCGGGCGCCAGCTCGGCCGGGATCGGGGCCTCGGTGTGCTGGACGGCGAGTTCGGCGAACGTCACCCCGTCGTACGGGCGGCTGCCGGTGAGGCACTCGAAGAAGGTCACGGTGGCGGCGTAGACGTCACCGGCCGGGGAGGCGGGCCGCCCCGCCCACTGCTCGGGCGGCATGTAGGCGGGGGTGCCGGAGACGTCGCGGTCGTCGCCGCTCGGCACGGCGATGCCGAAGTCGACCAGCTTGGAGGTGCCGGCGACGTCGACCAGCACGTTGCCCGGCTTGTAGTCGCGGTGCACCACACCGGCCTCGTGGGCGGCCGCCAGTCCCAGCAGCGAACCCTTCAGCACGACCAGGGCCGCCTGCGGGGTGGTGGCGCCCTCCGCGCGGAGCAGGTCGCGCAGCGCGATCCCGTCCACCAGCTCCATCACGATGGCGGCGCCCCGCTCGCCCTCCACGTACTCGTAGAGGCGGGTGACGTGCGGGGAGTCGACGGCCGCGAGGACCAGCGCCTCCTCCCGAAGGGCGGGGGTGCCGAGGGAGTCGTGCAGGTACTTGATCGCGACGGGGGTGCCGGTCACCCGGTGGTGGGCGAGCACGACCCGGCCGCTCGCGCCGGCGCCGAGCTCCCGGTCGTGCAGGTAGTCGGGGAGCTCCCAGGGGCGCGCGTCCTCGATCCCCGGCACCCGGTCCCGCGGACCCTCCGGCACCCGGCCCTGGGAACCCGCCGGAGACCCGCCCCGCGGATCCCCCGGGGTCGGCTCCTGCGGACCCGCCGCCCCACCGGTGGGAGCGTCGCCGCTCCCGGTCGGTCTGCCGCCCTGCTGCTTCCCGCTGTCCATCGTGCGCTCTCTCCCCGTGACTGCCCGGCCGCTCCTGCGGCGTCGCACCCTACGACACCGCGGCTACCGCCTGGGACGCGGCCCGAGAACAGCGGGTTCCGGCGCCCCGGAGCCGCCGGGTCACGATTCGGGTGCTTCGCACACCGTGCCAACCACCGAGCCCGTCCGGCCCGGTCACGGCTCCAGCAGCAGCCGGGTGCCCGGCGGCAGCTCGCCCGCCCGGGCCGCGTCGCGCAGGTGCCGCAGCAGGGTCTCGCGCAGCGCGGCCGCCGCCCGGGTCAGCGGCACCTCGTGCCCGTGCGCGACGGCGATCGTCCGCCCCAGCCCCGGCCCGGCGAACGGGGTGACCGCCAGGCCCGAACGGGCCGCCACCATGCCCGGCACCACGGCCGGCCCGAGCCCGGCCCGGACGAAGCCCAGCACCGCGTCCATCTCCCCGCCCTCCACCGCGAACTCCGGCTCGAACCCGGCCTCCCGGCAGGCCGCCAGGGTCGCCTCCCGCACGTCGTAGCCCTCCCGGAACATCACCAGCGGCCGGCCGCGCAGCTCGGCCACCCGCACCCGCCGGCGCCGGGCGGCGGTGGCGGCCCGGGTCACCAGCACCAGCTCCTCGTGCAGCAGCTCGGTGACGGCGAGGGCCGGCGCCGCCTCCCCGCTCGGCGGGGTGATGATCAGCGCGACGTCCAGCTCCCCCGCCGCCAGCGTCCGGACCAGGTCGCGCGAGCCGCCCTCGCGGACCACCAGCGCCACTCCCGGGTAGCGGTCCCGGAAGACCCGCAGGACGTCCGGGACCAGGCTGGTGCACAGGCTCGGCGGCGCCCCCAGCCGGACCCGGCCGCGGCGCAGCTGCACCGTCTCCTGGACGGCCAGCCGGGCGCTCTCGGTGTCCGCGAGGATGCGCCGGGCCAGCGGCAGCAGGGCGTCCCCGGCGTCGGTGAGGGCGATGTTGCCGCGGGTGCGGTGGAACAGTTCGGCGCCCAACTCCCGCTCCAGGGCGCGGATCTGCTGGGAGAGGGACGGCTGTGCCACATGCGCCGCCTCGGCCGCCCGGGTGAAGTGGCGGGTCTCGGCGACGGCGAGGAAGTAGCGGAGTTGCTGCAGCTGCACCCGGCCAGGATAGGCCGCTCCCCAGCGCGGACCATAGCCTGTGGCTATCACGGTGAGCCGCGGCATGTCTTGGACGTACCGTCGGGCCCGTCCCTACCGTGGTCGCCATGACAACCGCGACTCGGACGGCCCGGCATCCGTCCACCCTGGTGACCCTGTGGCGGTCGACCGTCGGCAAGAAGGCGGTCATGGCCGTCAGCGGACTGGTCATGCTGCTGTACCTGGTCGCGCACATGCTGGGCAACCTGAAGGTCTTCTTCGGCCCGGACGACCTGAACGGCTACGCGCACTGGCTGCGCACCCTCGGCCAACCCGTCCTGCACTACGAGTGGTTCCTGTGGATCGCCCGGTTCGGCCTGCTGGCGGCCGTCGGGCTGCACGGCGTGGCCGCGTACCAGCTGAGCCGGCGCGACCTCAGGGCGCGCCCCAGCACGTACGTGCACCGGCGGCGGCGGGCCAGTTACGCGACCCGGACGATGCGCTGGGGCGGGGTGATCCTGGCCCTGTTCATCGTCTGGCACATCCTGGACCTGACCACGCTCACCGTGAACCCGGCCGCCGAGCACGGGCACCCGTACCAGAACATCGTGGCCTCCTTCTCGAACTGGTACAGCTGCGTGATCTACATCGTCGCGATGCTGGCCGTCGGCCTGCACATCCGGCACGGCTTCTGGAGCGCCGCGCAGACCCTCGGCGCCAACAACGCCCGCCGTGACCGCGCGTTGAAGCTGACCGCCAACGGTCTGGCGCTGGTGCTGACCGTCGGCTTCCTGTCCGTCCCCGTGGCCGTGATGACCGGAGTGGTGAGTTGATCCCCTACAGCGAGTACAGCGTCGGCGATCCGGTCGCCGACACCCGGGCCCCCGGCGGGCCGATCGAACAGCGCTGGGACCAGCGGCGGTTCGAGGCCAAGCTGGTCAACCCGGCGAACCGGCGCAAGCACACCGTGATCGTGGTCGGCACCGGCCTGGCCGGCGGTGCGGCCGGCGCCACACTGGCCGAACAGGGCTACCACGTCGTCCAGTTCTGCTTCCAGGACTCCCCGCGCCGGGCCCACTCGATCGCCGCCCAGGGCGGCATCAACGCCGCCAAGAACTACCGCAACGACGGCGACTCCGTGCGCCGGCTGTTCTACGACACCGTCAAGGGCGGCGACTTCCGCGCCCGCGAGTCCAACGTCCACCGGCTGGCCCAGGTCTCGGTGGAGATCATCGACCAGTGCGTGGCCCAGGGCGTCCCGTTCGCCCGCGAGTACGGCGGCCTGCTGGACACCCGCTCCTTCGGCGGCGTGCAGGTCTCCCGCACCTTCTACGCCCGCGGCCAGACCGGCCAGCAGCTGCTGCTCGGCGCGTACCAGGCGCTGTCGCGCCAGATCGCGGCCGGCAACGTGGAGATGCACGCCCGCACCGAGATGCTCGACCTGCTGGTGATCGACGGGCGGGCCCGCGGCATCGTCGCCCGCGACCTGGTGACCGGTGAGATCAGCACCCACACCGCCGACGCCGTGGTGCTCGCCACCGGCGGCTACGGCAACGTCTTCTACCTCTCCACCAACGCCAAGAACTCCAACGCGACGGCGATCTGGCGCGCCCACCGGCGCGGTGCCTGGTTCGCCAACCCGTGCTTCACCCAGATCCACCCGACCTGCATCCCGCGCTCCGGCGAGCACCAGTCCAAGCTCACCCTGATGAGCGAGTCGCTGCGCAACGACGGCCGGATCTGGGTGCCGAAGGCCAAGGGCGACACCCGGGCGCCGGGCGAGATCCCCGAGGACGAGCGGGACTACTACCTGGAGCGGATCTACCCCTCCTTCGGCAACCTGGTGCCGCGCGACATCGCCTCCCGGGCCGCCAAGAACGTCTGTGACGAGGGGCGCGGCGTCGGCCCCGGCGGCCAGGGCGTCTACCTGGACTTCGCTGACGCCATCCGACGGCTGGGCCGCGACGCGGTGGCCGCCAAGTACGGCAACCTGTTCGAGATGTACGAGCGGATCACCGCCGAGGACCCGTACCGGGTGCCGATGCGGATCTACCCGGCGATCCACTACACGATGGGCGGACTCTGGGTCGACTACGACCTGCAGACCACCGTCCCGGGCCTGTTCGCGGTCGGCGAGGCCAACTTCTCCGACCACGGCGCCAACCGGCTCGGTGCCAGCGCCCTGATGCAGGGCCTCGCCGACGGCTACTTCGTCCTCCCGCCGACCCTCAACGACTACCTGGCCCGCAACCCGCTGCCCGCCGTCCCGGCCAACCACGCCGAGATCGCCTCGGTGGAGGCCGAGGTGACCGACCGGCTGAACCTGATCCTGGCGGTCGGCGGCGACCGGACGCCGGACTCCTTCCACCGCGAACTCGGCGAACTCCTCTGGGACGAGTGCGGGATGGCCCGCGACGAGGCCGGACTGCGCCGCGCCCTGACCCGGATCCCGCAGCTGCGCGAGGAGTTCTGGCGCCGGATCCGGGTGCCCGGCACCGGGCAGGAGCTCAACCAGTCGCTGGAGAAGGCCAACCGGCTGGTCGACTACTTCGAACTGGCCGAGCTCATGTGCCTGGACGCGCTGCACCGCGCCGAGTCCTGCGGCGGCCACTTCCGGACCGAGAGCCAGACCGAGGACGGCGAGGCGGCCCGCCGCGACGACGCCTTCTCCTACGCCGCCGCCTGGGAGTTCACCGACACCGGCAGCGCCCCCGTCCTGCACCGCGAGCACCTCGACTTCGAGCACGTCCACCCCACCCAGCGGAGCTACGCGTGAACCTCACCCTTCGGATCTGGCGCCAGGCGGGCCCGGACACCCCCGGCTCGATGACCACCTACCAGGTCACCGGGATCAGCCCGGACATGTCCTTCCTGGAGATGCTCGACACCCTCAACGAGGAACTGATCACCCGCGGCGACACGCCGGTGGCCTTCGACCACGACTGCCGCGAGGGCATCTGCGGCGCCTGCGGCATGGTCATCAACGGCCAGGCCCACGGCCCCGAGCGGACCACCACCTGCCAGCTGCACATGCGGCACTTCGCCGACGGCGACACGATCGACGTCGAGCCCTGGCGGGCCGCCGCCTTCCCGGTCGTCAAGGACCTGGTGGTGGACCGCTCCGCGTTCGACCGGATCATCGGCTCCGGCGGCTACATCACCGCCCCCACCGGCAGCGCGCCCGACGCCCACGCCACCCCGGTACCCAAGGAGGCCGCCGACACCGCCTTCGAGCACGCGGAGTGCATCGGCTGCGGCGCCTGCGTCGCCGCCTGCCCCAACGGCTCGGCGATGCTCTTCACCTCCGCCAAGGTCGTCCACCTCAACGTGCTGCCGCAGGGCGCGCCCGAACGCCGCTCCCGGGTGCGCGACATGGTCGCCACGATGGACGCCGAGGGCTTCGGCGGCTGCACCAACACCGGCGAGTGCGCCACCGCCTGCCCCAAGGGCATCCCGCTGCCCAGCATCGCCGCGATGAACCGGGAGTTCCTGCGCAGCGCGGCGGGCTGAGCACCCCGCCGGCCGTCCCGCCGCCGCTCCCCGCCGGTGCCGCCGGGACGGCCGGGGCGCGCGGGGCGGGCGCACGCGCCCCGTGCGGGTGGTGGTTCGTCAGGACCGCTGCTGTACTCCGGGAATTCGCGCTACGGTGGTCCCCGCGCCAAGGAGGGTCATATGCCCGAGGTTCAGTCCTGCGCCGGGTGCGGCGGGTCCGGGGGCACCGAGAAGACCGAGGCCACGGTGGAACTGGACGAGGAAGGGGGCATGGTGCCGAAGCTCAACACCTTCTGGTCGCCGTGCAGTCGATGCCACGGATCCGGGACGGTGATCGTCGGATGAGGCTGGTCTTCGAGTGCGTCGAATGCGGCGGCCACTACCTGCCGCCGGAGACCATGGCGTACCCCGACGGGCCCGCCTCGGCGCTCTGGTGCGCGCACTGCCAGGCCGCGAAGCGGGCGGCGGGCCTGCGTGAGGACCCGCTGCTGGCGCGGATGGCGCTGGCCGGCGCCCGGGCCGCACTGGCCCACCGCGCCGCCGAGGACACCGGGGCGACGCGCGCCGACATCCGGCCGTCCAGGCCGCCGCTGTCGCGCCGGGCCCGGTCCGGGCCGGGCGGGGTGCGCGGCAAGCTGGCCTGAACCGGCCCCTCCTCGGCCGCGGTCGGAACGGGCCGCGGGTCAGCACAGGCCACGGGTCAGCACAGGCGGCGGTCGGAACAGGCCGCGGTCGGATCAGAACAGCGCCTCCTGGGTGTCCGGCTCCTCGGGGCGCGTCCGGGGGCTCACCACCAGGCCCGACACCGGGCGGCCCGCCGCCGGGGCGAGCGTCCACCCGGTGAGTCTGCGGGTGTCGAGCAGCAGCGGTTCGGCGCCGCCCGGCTGGTCCAGCAGCAGATGGCGCCCGATCGGCGGGCGGAGCGTACCGGCCACCACCGCGCCGGGGGCGAGGGCGTCGATGTGCCGATAGGACACCGGCGCGCCGTCGGCCAGCCCGAAGATCCCGACGTGGTCCACGACCGGGTGGTCGGGCAGCAACTCCACCGCGTGCCCGTCCAGCAGCCGGTGGGCCGCGGCGCGGGCCCCGGTCAGCAGCGCGCGGCGGTACTCCGCGTCGCCGTGCCGCCACCAGTGCGCCGTCTTCACCCGGCCCGTGAAGCGTTCCCGGGCCATCCCCGAGGCGGCGACGGTCAGCTCGGCCCGGCGGACGGCGGGCAGCGCGCCGCGGGCGGCGAACGTCCAGGCGAGCGCACCCTGTTCGAGCAGCCGGGCGGTGCCGCGCGACTCCCCGGTCAGGCCCACCTTCAGCAGCCCCTCGCCGAACCAGGCGAGGTAGAGGCGGTAGGCGCGCCCGTCGTCGAGGATCTGGTCCCGGGCGAGCGCCAGTCCGCGGTCGACGCTCTGGCAGGCGGCGCACTGGACGGCGCCGCCGTCCGGGTCGATGACGGCGTGGTGCGGGCACGGCGTGCGCTCGGTGGCCCCCACCAGGAGGGCGCCGGTGCAGCGGCGCGGCCCGCCGATCAGCCAGCCGATCTCCGCCCCGGGCACCACCACCCGCTCGTGCACCCGGTGCCCGTGGACCGCGCGGAGCACCGGCTGCCCGTCGCGCCAGTGCAGGCCGGTGGAGACCCACCCGCCGCCCGCCTGCTGCGGCACCTTCACGCTCACCCTCCCGTCACCGGCTCACCCGTCCGTCCATCCGTCCGAACCAGCGAGGCTACCCGCTCCCTCCGACAGTCCGCCCGTGCGCGCCGACGACGGCCCCCCTCGGGGCGGCCCGCCCCGGCGCCCGGCGCGGTGATCACCCGTACGCGTGGCATCCGGCCGGGCCCCGCCGTCGTTGCTCCGGGCATGAGCCATACGAACCCGCCCCGTGCCCTGCACGTCGTGTCCACTCCCCCCGAAGGCACCCCGCGGGCCGTGGAACTGACGCAGTCGTGGGACAGCAGCGCGGCGGAGCGGGCCGCCGACGCGCTGGACGCGCTGCGCACCGTCGAGGTCCCCGTCGGCGCCGTGCGGGCCGCTCTGCTGATCCTGGCCGACCTCGTGCGGCGGCCCGGCGAGAGCGAGGAGATGCGGGCCGCCGCCCGGGACGTGTGCGCCGTCCTGGTCGGGCTCACCGACGCCCTCACGGCCTGACGGGGCTCCCCGCGGCTACCCGGGCACGGGCGACCGGGACCGCGCCACGGGGTACGGTCGGCGCCATGATCGACAGCGCCCACGGGCCGAATCCCGCCCCCGACCCGGCCCCCGGCCCGGTCACCGCCGACGACCTCGCGCTCGTCCTCCGGCTCGCCGCCGCCACCCTGCGCGGCGCGCCGGAGGACGCCGACTGGTCCCGGCCCGCCGGAACGCTCAGCTGGGACTGCTGGGCCACCGTCGAGCACCTGGCCGACGACCTGCTGGCCTACGCGGCCCAGCTAGGCCCCCAGGACCCGCCGCGCGACCGCTACGTGCCGTTCCGGTCGGTCCGGCTGTCCCCGGGCGCGCCGAACAGCTTCGTCTACGCGCAGCCCGAGAGCGGCCCGGACGGGCTGGTCCAGGTCCTGGAGGCGAGCGGCACGCTGATGGTCGCGATGGCGCGCACCGCCCCGCCGGACACCCGCGCCTACCACCCGTGGGGCCTCGCCGACCCGGCCGGGTTCACCGCGATGAGCCTGGTGGAGACGCTGGTCCACCTGCACGACGTCGCCGAGGGGCTCGGCCTCGCCTGGGAGCCTCCGGCGGACGTCTGCCGGCGCACCCTCGCCCGGCTCTTCCCCGACGTGCCGGCCGACGACGCCGCCGGACCGTGGCCGACCCTGCTCTGGGCCACCGGGCGCGGCGAGCTCCCCGGCCGCCCCCGGCGCACCGACTGGCGCTGGGACGCGGCGGTCCGCCCGGGCGGGTAGCCCCCACCACGTCACTCCCCGCCGGGGGTCGGCGCCGCGCACGGCGCCGGCACCTGACCGGGGGCGCCGGCGCCGACCTCGTGGTCGAGGCCCACGGTCCGGCCACCGTCGACCGATCGGTCCGCCCCGGCCCGCCGCACAGGGGGATCGTGCCGCTCCGGATCGTCCCCGAGCAGCCCGCCGAGCCGCGGAGCGCCGGCGAGGCGTACCCGGCGTCGCCGACGACGTGGAAGCGGGGTCACCGGCGGCCATCCGCCGGGGCTTCGTCGGCAGCCGCACCGGCCCGGAGGCGATGCTGTGCCCGGTCGGACCACGGGCTGCGCCCGGCGGCCGGGCGGGAGTTCGGCTTCGGCGAGTACCGGACGCCCACCGGCACTTCCTCGCCCGCGACGCCGTCGCAAGGGCCGTCGTCCGGGTGGCCGGACGACGCCGGGCCCGGCCGGACGCCGTCGCAGGTCATGGGCGCTTGGCCGGTTCACCCGTCCACGTTCTATTGTGGCGGGCGCGGCGACGACGCGGCCGGGAGGCGGCGCGCGGGCGCGGCCGGGCGTGAAGCGAAGGGGTGGACGGTGGCGGGGCGGCGGAACGACGGGGTACTGGCGGTCTGGGCGGAGACGCAGCGACAGGAACAGCGCCGGGAGGAAGCCCGGTGGCGCGCCCAGACGGCCGAGCAGCGGCGGCGCGAACGCGAGGAGCGCGAGACCCAGCGGGCGGCCGCCCGGGGCGAGCGCGAGGCGGTGCGGGCGTACCAGCAGTCGCGGGAGGCGGAGGCGGCCCGGCGGACGGCGGAACTCGACGACCGGGTAGAGGAGTTGAAGGGACTGCTGGCGGCGGGCGTGGGGCGGCCGGCGTTCAGCCCGCAGGCCCTGCTGGCACCCGCCGCGCTGCCGCCCTTCGAACCGGGCCGGCTCGGCGAGCCGGTGCCGATGCCCGATCAGGCGGACTACCAGGTGCCGCCGCCGACCCCCGCCCAGGCCCGCAACCCGGGGGTCCGCCAGCAGTACGAGCAGTACGTGGCGCAGGCCCGGACCCGGTTCGAGCAGGACTGGTACGCGGCGCAGGCGGCCGAGGCGGACCGGCAGCGCCGGCTCGCCGAGTACCACCGGCAGTACCTCGACTGGGCGGCCCAGCACCGCCGCCAGGACGAGGACCGGGCTTCCCGGACGCAGGAGTTGCTGCGCCGGCTGCGCGACGGCGAACCGGACGCGGTGCAGGAGTACTTCACCGCCGTGCTGTACGCCTCGGCGGGCTGGCCGGAGGGGTTCCCGCACCGGCTGGTCGCGGCCTGGGAGGCGTCGACCCGCCAACTGGTCGTCAACTGGGAGCTGCCCGGCCCGGACGTCGTCCCGGCCGCCGGCCGGGTGCGGTACGTGAAGTCGGACGACCGGGAGGCCGAGGTGGCCCGGCCGGCCACCGAGCGCAAGGCGCTCTACCGCGAGGTGCTGGCGCAGAGCGCGCTGCGGGTGGTGGCCGAGCTGTTCCGGGCGGACGCGGACGGCACGTTGGCGTCGGTGGTGCTGAACGGCTTCGTGCGCGGCATCGACCCGGCGACCGGCCGGGAGGCCGAGCGCTTCCTGTCGACGGTGACCGTGGACCGGTCCGAGTTCGCGGGTCTGGCGCTGGACCGGGTGGCCGCCGTGGAGTGCTTCCAGGGGCTCGGCGGCGTGCTGTCCGCCCGGCCGGAGCGGCTGGACGAGGTCCGGCCGGACCGGCTGCCGGAGACGGTCGGCGGCAACGTCGCCGGTCAGGGCGGCGAGGACGAGCCGGACCTCTTCGAGATGGACCCGATCGAGTTCGAGGAGCTGATCGCCGAGCTGTTCCGGCTGCGCGGCTTCCGGGTGATGACCACGGCACGCAGCGGGGACGCCGGGGTGGACGTGGTCGCCGAGGACCTCGACCCGGTGACCGGCGGACGGATCGTCATCCAGGCCAAGCGCTACCGCTCGACGGTCTCCCCCACCGCCGTCCGGGACCTCGACTCCACCGTGCGCCACCACGGTGCGATCAAGGGGATCCTGGTGACCACGGCCGGTTTCGGCCCCGGCTCCTACGAGTACATCCGCAACAAGCCGCTGACGCTGGTGAGCGGGCCGGAGCTGGTCGAGCTGCTGGCCGAGCAGGGCCTGCGCGGCCGGCTCGGCGGCGGCGCGAACGGCGAGGGCAACGGCGGCAACGGCAGCGGCGGTGGCGCGAACGGCGGCGGCGCGAACGGCGGCCGGCCCGGGGCCGGTCGGGCAGCCGGCTCACCCGCCCCGGCCGACGGCGCCGAGCCGGACGAGCGTCCGACCCTCCTGCGGCTCTCCTGGCAGAGCCGCACGGCCGGCGGGGACGCCGTGGAGCTCGACGTCTCCGCCTTCCTCTGCGCCGACGGACGGGTGCTCGACGACGAGCACTTCGTCTTCTTCAACAACCCGCAGGACCCGGACGGCGCGGTCCGTCTGCACCCCACCCGCTCGGTCCCCGGCGAGCCCGCCCGGGAGGCCGAACTCAGCCTGCACCTGGGCCGGGTGGCGGCGGGGGTGGACGAAGTGGTGGTCGCGGTCTCCACCGAGGAGGAGGAGTCGCCCGCGCTGCCGCTCGGCTACGTGCACGGGCTGGCCCTGACCGCCTCGTTCGGTCCCGGTGCCGAGGGCCCGGCGCACTGGGCGGCCGTCACCGGCGGGGTGTCGGACAGCGCCCTGGTGATCGGCTCGTTCCACCGCAAGGGCGGCGACTGGCAGTTCGCCCCGGCCGGGACCGCGGTGGCGGGCGGCCTGGCCGGGCTCGCCCGGCGCTGGGGCGTCGCGGTCGAGTGATCCGCCGGACGGCGGGGCGCCCGGGCGCCTCAGGGACCGAGGTCATACCTGAGGAGGAGCGGGCCCCCCGCCGGACCGTCGGGACGGCGGGGGGCGGCCGTACCCGCGGGCGACACTTCGGACCGGAACGGATTGGGAGGATTGAACGGAACCCGATCATCCCGTTCCGTCCCCGCAGGAGTTCCCCGTGACGATGTCCGCAACCGCCGTCCGTACCGGCCGGGCGGCCGCCCGCGCCACCGGCCTCAACAAGGTCTACGGGGACGGGGAGACCCGCGTCGTCGCGCTCGAC
>NZ_JBEXYC010000055.1:0-47813 GCF_040630835.1 Kitasatospora sp. NPDC005751 | reverse complement strand
CCGGTGACACCGATCGCGGCGCGCACCGCCTGCGGCGCGGTGGCGATGTCGTGGCCCGCCACCCGGGCCTGCCCGCCGTCGGCCCCGATCAGGGTGGAGAGGATCTTGACGACGGTGGTCTTGCCGGCCCCGTTCGGGCCGAGCAGCGCGAACACGGACCCGGCCGGGATCCGCAGATCGATGCCGTCGAGGACGGTCTTGTCCCCGTAGGACTTGCGCAGACCGACGGTGGAGACGGCGACCGGTGGCAGGTGACCGTCGGCCCGCCTGGGTGTGGGCATGGCGGATGAAGGCATGAGCCCTCCCGTTCGAGAACTGAAGTGACTGGGGCGTGTGCGAGGTGGCGGTGCCGGGGCTCAGGCCGCGGCACGGAGGAGGTTGAGGGTGCTCTGCCGGGTGCGGTTCTTTCGGACCACGACGTCGTCGATCGTCTCCGGGATCACTGACGCCGCGAGGCCGATGACGCTATGATGGCACCATAATGGCGCCACACGCAAGCCTTTATGGCACCCACCCCGACATCGGCCTCGTGCCAGGCATTCCCGGGCCTCCCATCTGCCCGACCCTGGAGCAAGCACCCCCCAACGACCGGGCACCCCGCACCCCGCAGCCCCTGGAGGCAGCACCCGTGGCGCCTCATGACGTCTCATGGCACCGGATGACACCAGATGGCACCACCCACGCGCCAGGCGATGCCACGACGCCACCCGCAGGCACCCCACCCCACCGGCCCGCCCGACATCCGCCCCGGCCCCGGCCCCGGCCCCGGTCCCCCGGCCCGGACGAGCACCCGGCCCCCGACCCGCGACCCCCGACCCGCGACCCGCCCGCCCTGCCACCGCGCGGGTCGCGGCATAGCCTGGACGCAGGACCGGACGCGGTGCCGTGCGAGCACCGGGCTGCCCCGCGACGCCGCCCCGCAGTCAGGAGGAGCCGGCCATGAGAAACCCCGTCGTCGTGGGCGTCGCCGCCTCGCAGTCGAGCCTGGAGGCCGTGGACTGGGCGTCGGACGAGGCCTGGCTGCGCAACGCGCCGCTCCGCGTGGTCCACGCCTGGTTCGGTGAGGCGGCACACGCTCCCGCGGGTCAGGAGACCCGGCTCAGCAAGGACGCGGGCGCCGGCCTGCTCGACGCGGCCCGCGAACGCGCCCTGCTGAGGCACCCCGGCCTCGCCATCGTCACGGAGCTGGTGGACGACCATCCGCGGCAGGCGCTGGCGGCAGCGGCCGAGGAGGCCCTGCTCCTGGTCCTGGGCGCCCGGGGGACGGGGGGCTTCCCCCGCCTGCTGCTCGGCTCGACCAGTCTCCGGGCCGCCGGCCACGCCGCCTGCCCGGTCGTCGTCGTGCACGACACCGGGGCCGGCGCCGGCGGCGGCGTGCTGGTGGGCGTCCAGGGCAAGGGACACGACGACGAGGTGCTCGCCTACGCCTTCGACTCCGCGCGGCGGCGGAACCTCCCCCTGTTCGCCGTCCACGCCTGGGCCTATCCGCTGGTCGCCGGGCCCGCGCACGACCTCCCGCTGGTCTACGAGGAGGCGGACATCGCCGCCGAGCACGACCGGCTGCTGGCCGAGGTGCTGGCCGGCCCGCGCGAACGGTTCCCGGACGTCACCGTCACCGCGACCGCGGTGCGGTCCAACCCGGCCCGCGAGCTGGTCGCCGGGTCGCAGACCCAGCGACTGGTCGTCGTCGGACGCCACGGTGAGCAGCGCGGACCGCTCGGCAGGCTGGGCTCGACCAGCCAGGCGGTCGTCCGGCACGCCGGCTGCCCGGTCGCGGTCGTTCCGGTCTGAGCGCCCGGCCCGCCTCGACCCCCGCAGCCCCCGGAGTCCCGCTCACCCGACGTGGACGCGGGGGCGGCGGCCGCGGTCCGGCTCGGCCTCCCGCAGCACCTCGCGGGTGACCGGCGCGACCTCGCCGTGGCCGAACAGGAAGAACCGCAGGAACTGGGCGAACGGGTTGCCCTCGGTCCACTCGAAGTAGATGTGCGGCTGCTGCCCCGTCCGGTCCCGGACTTCCATCAGGAGGGCCGCCAGGGCGTTCGGCACGCTGGAGCTCTCCAGGGTGAGCACCCGGTAGCGGTCGTGCAGGACCTCCCCGCGGACCTTCAGGACGGTCTCGAACTCCGACGGGTCGAGCACGGTGACCTCGACGAAGACCAGGTCGTCCTCGGCGGGGATGTCGTTGTCCGCCCGGATCTGGCGCTTCTTCTCCTGGTACTCCGCGAGGTCCCGGCTGTTCGGCTCGTTGGCGATCAGGCGCAGCGGGCGGTGCGTGTAGTCGCGGACGAACCGCTCGGCGGCCTCGTCGAACGCGACGTCCGTCACCCGCAGCTCGAAGGCCCGCTTGAGCCGGGAGAGCAGCGACAGCAGGATGATGCCGGCGATGAAGCAGGCACCGATCTTGACGCCGTCCGGCCGCTCGGCGATGTTCAGCGCCGTGGTGTAGACGAAGACCGCCGCGATCACCGCGAAGCCGATGGTCCAGTTGCGCTGGCGGGCCTTGTGCGCGGCGATGGTGACGGCGATCGCGGCCGAGCTGATCAGCACCAGCACGCCGGTGGCGTACGCGCCGCCCTGCGCGTCGACGCTCGCGTCGAAGATCCAGGTCACCAGGAAGGCGATCAGGGTGAGCACGATGACCATCGGCCGCACCGCCCGCGCCCAGGCCGGCGCCATGCCGTAGCGCGGCAGGTAGCGGGGCATCAGGTTGAGCATGCCCGCCATCGCCGACGCGCCGGCGAACCAGAGGATCAGGATCGTGGCCAGGTCGTAGACGCTGCCGAAGGCGCTGCCCAGGTACTCGTGCGCCAGGTAGGCCAGGGCCCGGCCGTTGGCCTCGCCGCCGGGCTCGAACGCCGCCTTCGGGATCAGCAGGGTGGTGATGAAGCTGGTGGTGATCAGGAAGACGCTCATGATCAGCGCGGCCGTGGTCAGCAGCTTCCGGGCGCCCCGGATCCGGCCGGTCGGCCGTTCCTCGGTGTCCTCCGGATCGCCCTCGATGTGCGGCATCACCGCGACGCCGGTCTCGAAACCGGACAGGCCGAGCGCGAGCTTGGGGAAGGTGATCAGTGCGACGCCGATCATCGCGACCACGTCGCCGTGCTCGGTGGTCAGCGCGTCCGACCAGTCGGTGACCAGGTGCGGGGAGCGCGCGACCTCCCAGAGCCCGGTGGCCACCACGACCACGTTCAGCGACAGGTAGATCGCGACCAGCACCACGGCCAGGCCGATCGCCTCGCTGAAGCCCTTCAGGAAGACGCCGCCCAGCAGCGCGACCAGGACGAGCGTGATCAGCACCTGCCGTCCGCTCAGCGCGCTCTGCAGGTGCGGGTTCTCCACCAGGTGCGCGGTGGCATCAGCCGCCGACAGGGTGATGGTGATCATGAAGTCGGTGGCGGCGAAGCCCAGCAGCGCGAGGACGAAGAGCTTGCCCTTCCAGAACGAGAGCAACCGCTCCAGCATCGCGATCGAGCCCTCGCCGTGCGGGGACTCCTTCGCGACCCGCCGGTACACCGGCAGGGCGCCGAACAGCGTCACCAGCACCAGCACGATGGTCGCCACCGGGGACAGCAGGCCGGCCGCCAGCGCGGCGATGCCCGGCTGGTAGCCGAGCGTCGAGAAGTAGTCCAGACCGGTCAGGCACATCACCCGCCACCAGCGGGCGCCCTGGTGCTCGACGGGCGCCTGCGCGTGCGGCCCGGGGTACTGCTTGGCCATGTCGGCCAGCCCGTCCAGCAACCACGCGCGCAAGCGCTGCCGCCCCGACGCCGCGGCCCCCGGATCGGCTGAACCCGACGAAACCAAGCCGCACCCCTGTCCACCGACCCACGCCGCCTCACCGTCGGGCGACGGCAAGGCGACAGGGTATGCGGCTCGGATCATCGGACCGGGCAGCGCCGGGGCGATGTCGCCGCAATGGCGGAACACTCTCCCCCGGCCGCAGGCACACGCGGCCGCCCGGCCACGGCTGCCCGCGCCCGGCCCCGGCAGCAGGCGTCGCGGTCCCGGCGGCGGGACGGCGACGACCCGCCGGCGACCGGGCGACGGACAGCTCGGCCGGGGCCCAGCGGCGAAGAATATGAGCACGGCTCACAGCGATGATTCGCCCGTGGAACACCCGATGCGGCACAGTGGCCCCATGAGCGCGGACACGAGGAGTCACCGGGTGGCCGGGCAGGGCGGACCGGGCCGGCGGCGGCCGGTGCAGCAGCGCAGCCAGGAGCGCTACGAGCGGCTCCTGGACGCCTGCGCGGGGCTGCTCGACGAGGTCGGCGCGGCCGCGCTCACCACCAAGGAGGTCGCGCACCGCGCCCAGGTGCCGATCGGCACGCTGTACCAGTTCTTCGCCGGCAAGGAGGACCTGCTGGCCGCGCTCGCCGGCCGCAACCTCGACCACTACCTGGAGCGCCTCGACCGCCGGCTGCTCGACGCGGCGCCGACCGGTGCCGCGGGGTTCACCGACCTCGCGGTGGACGAGTTCGTGGCGATGAAGCGGGCCGTCCCCGGTTTCGGCCAGGTGGACTTCGGGCTGGCCGGCGCGGCCGTGCCCGCCGGGGTCCGGGACGACCTGCACCTGCTCGACACCGACCTCGACAACAACACCGCCGTCGCGCTGCGCCTCCAGGCCCTCGGCGGCGACCTGTTCGCGACGGCCGACCCGGCGGCGCTCACGCTCGCACTGCGGGTGGCCCTGGAGGCGGCGGACGCCGTGCTCAAGCTCGCCTTCCGGAGCGCTCCGGACGGGGATCCGGCGCTGATCGGCGAGTGCAAGCGACTGGTCCGCTGCTACCTCGCCGAGCAGTTCGGCCCCCACTGACCGGGCCCGCCCCGTGCCCCGCCCGGCGACGTCGACCGGCCCACGACGACACCCGCCCCCCGCACCGGCCGCACGGCCAAGCCGTTGCGGGCCCGCCCCCGCCGCAGCAGAGTGGAAGCAGAACGGCCGCCCGCGCGGCCATCGCGACCCGAGGAGCAGACCATGCACGCAGCGGTAGGTGACCAGCTCCACATCCACAGCAGGGCGGTGGGCATGGTCGACCAGAAGGGCGAGATCATCGAGGTGCGCGGCGCGGAGGGCGAGCCGCCGTACATGGTCCGCTTCGAGGACGGCCACACGGGGCTGATCTACCCCGGCCCCGACTGCAACATCGAGCCCCGCCAGGCGCTCCGCTGACCCATCCGGCCGCCACCCCGGGCCCGACCGGCGCGGGGTGGTGAGCCACGTGTCCGAGCCCGCACTGCCCGGCCCGCTCGCCGGGCTCGCCCCGCTGCTCGACGAGTACGGCTACGCGGCCGTGGCGCTCTTCGTCCTGCTGGACAACTGCGGCATCCCCGCGCCCGGCCAGACCATCCTGGTGCTGGCCGCCGTCTACGCAGGCGCCGGGCACCTCGACCTGGCCGCCGTGGTCGGGATCGCCTTCGCGGCCGCCGTCCTCGGGAACAGCCTCGGCTACCTGATCGGCAGCACCGGCGGCCGCGCCTTCGTCCACCGGTGGGGCCGCTACGTGCTGCTCACCCCCGCCCGGATGGAGCGCGCCGACGGCTTCTTCGCCCGGCACGGCGGCAAGGTCGTCACCGTGGCGCGCTTCGTGGACGGGCTGCGCCAGACCAACGGCATCATCGCCGGCACCACCGAGATGCCCTGGCGGCGGTTCCTGCCGTTCAACGTGCTCGGCGCGGCGCTCTGGGTGGGGGTCTGGTCCGCCTTCGGCTACCTGGCCGGGGCCAACATCGGGGCCGTGTACCGGACGGCGGTCCGGTACCAGCTGTGGCTGCTGGTCGCCGTCGGCGTGCTCTGCGCGGCGCTCGCCGCCCGGCAGCTGCTGCGCCACCGGCGGCGCCGCCGCGAGCACGCCGACCACGGCTCCTGATCCCGCGCGGCACGCCTCAGCGCAGCGGGAACACCTCGAAGGGGACGGCGAACCGGGTGCCGAGCCGGCTGCCGGCGCCCCGGCCGAAGCCCTCCAGGAACTCCTGCGGATCGGCCATCGCACCGCCCAGCCCGGCCAGGTACGCCTTGTGCTCGGCGAGCGAGGCGACGCCCTTGTCGAAGTGCTCGGTGGTGTCCACGGCGTGCCGCGACTCGGGCGAGCCGGCCGCCCAGACCGCCCGCACCCCGTTCCACGGCTCGTACCCCTCGGCCACCAGCTCGCGGAACACCCAGCGGTTGGCGGCGTCCCGGACCGCGTCCAGGGTGGCCCGGCCGACCGCGATGTGGTCGGCCTGGTTGAGGAAGACCCCGCCGTACGTCTCACGGAAGTTGCTGGTGATGACGATGTCCGGGCGGTGGCGGCGGACGGCCCGGGCGATGTCCCGGCGCAGCGGCAGCCCGTACTCCAGCACCCCGTCCGGGTGGCCGAGGAACTCGACGGTGTCGACGCCGACCACGGCGGCGGAGGCGATCTGCTCGGCCTCGCGGAGCGGGCCGCAGTCCTCGGGGCTCATCGAGTCGATGCCGGCCTCGCCGCTGGTGACCATCACATAGACCACCTTCTTGCCCTGGGCCGTCCAGCGGGCGACGGCGGCGGCACCGCCGTACTCCATGTCGTCGGGGTGGGCGACGACCGCCAGCGCGGTCTGCCAGTCCTCGTCGACGGGCTCGAACGGCTCGGGTGCCTGCTGGTCGTTCATGGTGGTGCCGCCTCTCGGTGTCGCGCTCCGCACAGTCTCCGGGACCGCACGGTGGTCATACAGTCGTACCGCTGGCGACTCTAGAAGATCACCGAGTCGATCGACCGTCGGCCACCGCCCCGGGCAGGCCGACGCCCCCGGAGGACGTCACTCCGGTTCTCCGCCCGCCCGCTCCCCACACTCCTCCGGGCGTCACTCCGGGGCAACTTGCAGAGAGTTCTCTGCAGAGATACCTATGCAGAGAACTCTCTGCACCCTACGATGGCGCCATGACCGAACACCCCGCCCCCACCGAGCCGCCGGACCCGACCGAGCCGCAGCCACAGCCACAGCCGCCGGCCGACCGGCCGCTCCGCCGGCTGGACGCCCGCAGCCTGCGCGGGCTGGCCCATCCGCTGCGGATGCGGATCTTCGAGCTGCTGAAGCTGGACGGTCCCGCCACCGCCACCCGGCTCGCCGAACGGCTCGGCGAGAACACCGGCACCGTCAGCTGGCACCTGCGCCACCTCGCCGAGCACGGCTTCATCGATGAGGACACCGGACGCGGCACCAAGCGCGAGCGCTGGTGGCGGCGGATCCCCGTCCGCAACGAGCTGAACACCGCCGAGTTCCGGGACGACCCGGACAGCCGGGGCGCGGTCGCGCTCTACACGCACGAGCTGGTGCAGCAGTACTTCAACCGCGTCACCTCCTACCTCACCGAGGACTGGGCGGGCGACTGGCGCAACTCCGGCACCATCGCGGACTGGACGAACCTGCGCCTGACGCCGTCTCAACTCAAGGCCCTCAACGAGGAGTTGTTCGAGGTGATCGGCCGCCACACCCCCGCCCCGGACGCCGACCCGGCGCCGGACGCGCTGCCGGTCGTGGTGCAACTGCAGTCCTTCCCCCGTACCTCGCGCGGCGCCGAATGAGCGCCGGCGCCCCCGGCTCGCTGCTCCGCCGCAACCGGGACTTCCGGCTCCTCTTCACCGGCGAGGTCGCCGGCAGGTTCGGCGGCGCCCTCACCAATCTGTCGTTACCGCTGATCGCCGTCGGCGTCCTGCACGCCGGCGCCTTCGAGGCCGCCCTGCTGGTCGCCGCGAAGTGGGTGCCCTGGCTGCTGATCGGCCTGCCGGCCGGCGCGTGGGTCGACCGGATGCGCCGACGGACGGTCATGCTCGTCTCCACCGCCGTCTCCCTGGTGCTCCACCTCACCGTCCCCGCCGCCGCCGTGCTAGGCGTCCTCACCACCGGCCAGCTCCTCGCGGTCGCCACGGCGACCGGCGCCGCCGAGGTCTTCTTCCAGACCGCGTACACCGCCTACCTCCCCACCCTCGTCGCCGAACCGGACCGCGCCGAGGGGAACGCCGCCCTGCACGGCAGCGCCTCGGCCGCCCAGATCGTCGGGCTCGGCGCCGGCGGCGCCGCCGCCCAGACCTTCGGCCCGGTCAACAGCCTGCTCGCGAACACCGCCACGTTCCTCCTCTCGCTCCTCTCCACCGCCGCCATCCGCACCCGCGAGCCCGCCCCGGCGGCACGCCGCGGCGACCACCCGGGCACCGCCCCGAGCCCCCGCCCGAACCTGCGGCGCGAGGTCTCCGAGGGCCTACGCCTGATCACCGGCGACGTCTGGCTGCGCACCTTCGCCCTCCACGGGGCGCTGGCCAACATGGCCCTGATGGCCTACCAGTCGATCCAGGTCGTCTTCCTGGTCGAGCAGGCCCGTCTCTCCGACGGCGCGATCGGCGCGGTGGTCGGCGCCGCCGGTGCCGGCGGCGTGCTCGGCGCGGCCGTCGCCCGCCGGGTCGGAGCCGCGATCGGCACCGCCCGCGCCCTGATGCTCTTCCTGTTCTGGGTGCCGATGCTGGCCCTGCTGATCCCGCTGACCGGGCCGGGCGCCGGTGTCGCCTGCTACGTCCTCGGCAGTTTCGCCGTCTCGGCGGGCATCGTCGCCGGCAACGTCGTCCGGGCCACCTTCCAGCAGCGCCACGTCCCCGCCCGGGTGCTCGGCCGGATCAGCGCGAGCGGTTCCTTCCTCAACTACGGCGCCATCCCCCTCGGCGCCCTGGCCAGCGGCGCGGCCGCCTCCGCCGTCGGGGTGGTGCCCGCGATGTGGCTGGCCACCGCCGCCGTCCCGCTCGCCGCCGCCGTCCTCTGGCTGTCCCCGCTGCCCCGCCTGCGCGACCTCCCGGACGGCTCCGCAGCGCCGGCCACCCCGGCCGCCTCCCCCACCCCGGTCGGCCGACCCTGACGGGGCGACACCCCGCCCCCCGGCACCCCGCCCCCGGCACCCCGCCCCCGGCGCCGCGACACCGAGCCGTCCGGCGCGCCGACACCGGGCCCGCCCCGGCCCGGAGCCGTACGTTTCTCGTATGGCACGGAGCGCACGAGCCGGCCGGCTCGCACCCCCCAGCTGGATCACCGCGGGCCTGCGCCCACAGCCCGCACCGATCCCCTGGGCGGCCGTCGCCCGCGCCGCCGTCGCCCTCTCCGCGCCGCTCGCCGTCGGTCTCGCGGCCGGGCAGCCCCAGTACGGCGCGCTGGCCTCCATGGGGGCGCTCTCCGGAGTCATCGGCGACACCGCCGACGCCTACCGGATGCGGGTCTACAACATCGCCGTCCCCCAGCTCTTCGGCGCCGTCGGCGTCACCCTCGGCACCCTGGTGTACGGGGAGGGCTGGCTCGCCGTCGTCGTGCTCACCCTGATCGCGCTGGTCTCCGGCATGATCTCCTCGATCGGTTCGGTCGCCTCGGTGTCGGGGCTGCTGCTCCTGCTCAACGCCGTCGTCGGGGCCGGCCTGCCGATGCCGGCGCCCTGGTGGAAGCCGCCGCTGCTGCTCCTCCTCGGCGGCCTGGTGGTGCTCGCGCTCACCCTGTTCGCCTGGCCGCTGCGCGGTGGCGTCCCGGAGCGGACGGCGGTCGCGCAGACGTACCGGACCGTCGCCGACTTCCTCCGGGCGGCGGGCACCCCCGCGCACGACGAACGGCGCCTGGCCGTCACCCACTCGCTCAACCGGTCCTACGACCTGCTGCTCGCCCACCGCACCCGCCGGCACGGCCGCTCCCCCGGCCTCACCCGACTGCTCGCCCAGCTCAACGCCGTGATCCCGGTCGTGGAGGCCGCCTCGGCGGCGAAGCTGCGCCCGGCCTCGCTCGGCCCGCTGCCGGACGCCTACCAGGCGGCGGCCCGGGCCCTGGCCGACACCGTCGAGCGGGGGCGGCCCGGCGAGCCGCACACGCTGGACCTGCCACCGCCGACCGGTCCCTCGGAGCGGGCCGTCGACCAGGCGCTGCGGTACGCGGCCGCCGTCGCCGGGGAGCCCGCGCCGGACCCGTTCGGCGGGGCCGACCGGCTCGGCCGCCCCGCCGTGCTGCACGTCCGGGCCCGCCGCACGGCCCGCGCGGCCCTGCTTTCCGGGGCGTCCTGGCGCTACGGCCTGCGGCTGGCCCTGTGCATCGGCGTCGCCCAGACGCTGGTCTCGGTGATCGCCGTGCCCCGCTCGTACTGGGTGGCGCTGACCGTCACCTTCGTGATGAAGCCCGACTTCGGCTCGGTCTTCTCGCGCGCCGTGCTGCGGGCGTTCGGCACGGCGGTCGGCCTGCTGATCGCCATCCCGGTCCTCGCCGAGGTGCCGCGCGGGTGGTGGGACGTGCCGACCATCGCCCTGCTCGCGATGCTGATCCCGGCATTCTCCGCGAAGGGCTACGCCTTCCAGACCGCGGCTATCACCCCGGTCATCCTGCTCCTCTCCGACCTGCTCAACCACCAGGGGTTCCGGCTGGTGGCGCCCCGGCTCTACGACTCGCTGATCGGCTGCGGGGTCTCGCTGATCGCCGGCTACCTGCTCTGGCTGGAGTCCTGGCACACCCGGATCGGCGACCGGCTCGCGGACGCCGCGGCGGACACCGCGGCCTACGTCAGGCTGGCGTTCGACGCGGACCCCGGCCGGGACCAGTCGGCCCGGCTCCGCCACCGGCGCAGGCTCTACCGCGACCTGTCCGCCGTGCGGTCGGAGTTCCAGCGGGCGCTCACCGAACCCCCGCCCACCGGGGCGCGGGCCGCCGCGTGGTGGCCGCTGGTCATCGCCGTCGAGCGGATCGTGGAGGCCACCACCGCCACCCGGGTCCGGATCGACCACGGGGTGCCCCCGCCGCCGGCGGCCGAGGTCGCCGCCATCACCCGTGAGCTCGACGAGCTCGCGGCGGCCCTGCGCGCCGACGCTCCGCGACCCGCGACCCCTCCGCCGTCCGACCCGGCCGCCGGCACCGGGCGGACCGGCGCAGAGACCGGGCCGGAGACCGGCGAGGAGTCCGGCGGAGAGTCCGCCGAGGACGGCGTGCTGGCGCCGCTGCGCCAGGAGGTGCGGGCCGCCCGGGCGATCGCCTCCCCGGGCCCGGGCTGAGCACCGGCACCCCCCTCACGCGGGACGCCTCCCCCGGCCCGGCGTGAGCACGCACCACGCGGGACGCCTGCCGCCCCCGCGCTCAGTCCTGGATCCGCTGCCAGGGCCGGTCCGCCTCCAGCGCGAACGCCAGCTCCAGCAGCAGCCGCTCCCGGCCGTGCGCGGCCGACAGGTGCACCCCGATCGGCAGCCCGTTCCCGGCCGACTCGGCGGGCAGCGAGATCCCCGGACCGCCCGTCACGTTGTTCACCGGGGTGAAGGCCACGTACCGGCCCAGCCGGTCCAGCAGCTCGTCGAACGCCACGTTCGGGCTCAAGTGCCCTATCGGCGGCGCGACATGGGCCAGCACCGGCGAGAGGATCACGTCGTGCTCGCGGAACAGTCCGCCGTACGCCGCCTCCGCCTGCCGGAGCCGGCGCAGCACGCCGGGCGTGCGCAGGAACTCCCGGTGGAAGCGCCGCCGCAGACCCGTGGTCAGACCGTCCAGCTTCCGCGCCTGGAAGCCCGGGTCCAGCAGCAGCCGGCCGGTCGTGGCGATCATGAAGGCGATGCAGCCCCAGTAGAGCGTGAAGTCGCGGGAGAAGTCCTCGCCGAACGGCAGCGTCGCGGGCGTGACCTTGTGCCCCATCGCCTCCAGCCGCGCCGCCGTCCGCTCGACCGCCTGCCGGGTCGGCCCGTCGGTCACGGCGATCGGGGAGTCCACCACCAGGCCGACCCGCAGCGGCCGGTCCCCCGGGCCCTCCACCAGTCCGAGCGGCGGCAGCGCCGGATTGCGGTGGTGGAGTTCGGCGGCGGCGAAGAAGGCGGCGGTGTCCCGGACGGAGCGCGTCACCACACCGTCCGTCACCAGGTCGATCGGCAGCCGGCGGCCCTGGTCGTTGGCGACCAGCCGGCCGCGGGTCGGCTTCAGGCCGACCAGGCCGCAGCAGGCGGCCGGTATGCGGATCGACCCGCCGCCGTCGTTGGCGTGCGCGATCGGCACGACGCCCGCCGCGACCAGCGCGGCCGCGCCGCCGGAGGAGGCCCCCGGCGAGTGCGAGGTCCGCCACGGGTTGCGGACCGGCCGTGCCTCGGCGAACTCGGTCGAGGCGTTGAGGCCGAACTCCGGCATCCTGGTCTTGCCCAGCACCGCCAGGCCGGTGCTGAGGAACTGCTCGGCGAAGCCGGCGTCGCGCCGTGCCGGCTTGGCGCGGAACGCCGAACTGCCCTGCCCGGTGGGCATCCCCCGCAGGTCCACGTTGTCCTTGAGGTAGCTCGGGACCCCGAACAGCGGGGCCCCACCACCGGCCGGGGCGCTGCGCGGCTGCCCGTACGACGCGAACGCGACGGGTGCCAGCGCCGCGTCGACCCGCTCGGCGCGCGCCGCTGCGGCGGCGGCCAGCTCACCGGGAGCGACCTCGCCGGACCGTACCAGCGCCGCCAGCGCGACCGCGTCGTGCTCCCCCAACGCGTCGTCCCCGAACGCGTGGACCCGCTCCTCGGCCATCCGAACTCCCCATCCCTACCGGTCGGTAATACCGCGCGAGTTCCGCAGTCTAGGCGTGCTACGCCCGCCCGGACACCCCACCGGACGGCCGGGGCGGGCGGGCCCGGCCGTCCGGCCCTGGTCCGGGCCACCTGATCCGACGCACCGTGAGCAACGCCGTGAGCAACGCCCGCCCGACGCCGTGCGGGCCTTCGGTGCTCCCGCACCGGCGGCATCCCCCCGTACGCTGAGGTGCCCCGGGAACACCCCTGCGGTGTCGCCCGGGACGCCCGGCAGCACCCAACGAGCCCTCTCCCGAAGGCGGTCCGCCATGACCCGACTCCCGGTCGCCGTACTCGGCGAGTGCGTCGCCGACGCGTTCACCAACTCCTCCGCCGAGCGGCGCCCCGGCGAACTCGCGCTGCGCGTCCTGCCCGGCGGCGGCCCTGCCAACACCGCCGTCGCGTTGGCCCGGCTGGGCACCCCGACCCGCTTCCTCGGCCGGATCTCCGCCGACCCCTTCGGGGCGCTGTTCCGACAGCACCTCGACTCCTCCGGCGTCGACCTCGGCGGCAGTGTCGCGGCGGCCGAACCCAGCACCCTGGCCATCGCCACCGTGGACGAACTGGGCCAGGCCCGCTACTCGTTCCACGCCGAGGGCACCGCCGACTGGGCCTGGACGGCGGCCGAGCTCGGCGCCCTCCCGCTGGCCGGCGTGGGCTGTCTGCACACCGGCTCGCTCGCCCTGGTCCGCGAGCCCGGCGGCCCCCGCGTCGAGGAGTTGCTGACCCGGGCCCCCGGCCGCCCGACCGTGTCGATCGACCCCAACGTGCGTCCGCTGCTGGTCGATCCGGCACGCTACCGGTCCCGGCTCCCGCACTGGTGCGCGGCCGCCGACATCCTGCGGCTCAGCGCGGACGACCTCGACCTGCTGCTGCCCGGCGTCAGTCCCGAACGCGCCTGCGACGACTGGCACCTGGCCGGCGTTCGACTGGTCGTGATCACCCTGGGCGGCCGGGGCGCGCTGGCCTCGCTGGACGGCGAGCGGCTGACCGTCGACGCCCCGCGGACCGACGTGGTCGACACCATCGGCGCCGGCGACGCCTTCACCGGCGGCCTGCTGCACCACCTCGGCGGGATCGGCCGGCTCGGCGGCCGCCTCGACGCGCTGACCCCGGAGGAGGTGCACGACGCCTGCCGCTTCGCCGCCCGGGTGGCCGCCCTGACCTGCTCGGTCGCCGGCCCCAACCCGCCCTGGCACGCCGACCTCCGGGACCGGGCCGACTCCTAGCCCGACGCCCCGCACCGGTGGCCCGTGCTCCGGCATCCCGTCGGCCGCCCCGGTAGGCTCCGAAGATCACCCGTACACCGACCGTCGGCCCCTCGACCCTCGCCCGGCACACCACGATCACTCCGCGATCCCACCGTGTTCCCACCGAAGGCAGGCCCCCTTGCTCGACTACGACGACACCGGGTTCCGCCGCGCCGGCGCCCCGCACCGGATCATCTCCGGCGCCCTGCACTACTTCCGCGTCCACCCCGACCTCTGGGACGACCGCCTGCGCCGGCTGCGCGCGATGGGCGCCAACACCGTCGACACCTACGTCCCCTGGAACTTCCACGAACTGTCCTCCGGCGAAGTCGACTTCACCGGCTGGCGGGACATCGCCCGGTTCGCCGGGCTGGCGCGGGCGAACGGCCTGGACGTGATCCTGCGCCCCGGCCCGTACATCTGCGCGGAGTGGGAGTTCGGCGGCCTCCCGGCCCGCCTGCTCGCCGCCGACGGCGTGCGGCTGCGCTGCGCCGACCCGGCGTTCCTGGCCGAGGTGGACGGCTGGTTCGACGCCGTGGTGCCCGAGATCCTGCCGCTGCTGGCGAGCCGCGGCGGCCCGGTGGTCGCCGTCCAGGTCGAGAACGAGTACGGCAGCTACGGCGACGACGCCGGGTACCTGGCCCACCTGCGCGACGGCCTGCTCGGCCGGGGCCTGGACTGCCTGCTCTTCACCACGGACGGCGCCGAGGACGCCATGCAGCAGGGCGGCGCGATCCCCGGCCAGTTGGCCACCGCCACCTTCGGGTCGCGGGCCGCCGAGCGCTTCGCCGTCCTGCGCCGCCACCAGCCCAAGGGCCCGCTGACGGCGATGGAGTTCTGGATCGGCTGGTTCGACCGGGTCGGCGGGCCGCACCACGTCCGCGACGCCGGGGAGTCCGCGCGCTCCCTCGACGAACTCCTCGCGACCGGCGCCTCGGTCAATCTCTACATGGCCCACGGCGGCACGAACTTCGGCTTCTGGTCGGACGCCAACCACTTCGGCGCCCATCCGTACGACGCCGGGTACGAGCCCACCTCCACCAGTTACGACTACGACGCGCCGATCGGCGAGGCGGGTGAACTGACCGAGAAGTTCCACGCGTTCCGGTCCGTCATCGCCAAGTACGCCCCACTGCCGGACGCGGCGCTGCCGGAGCCCGCCCCGCGCGTCGCGCCGCAGCGGCTCGCAAGCCCGACCGGCCGTGCCCGCCTGCTGGCCTCCCTCGACGCGCTGTCCACGCCGGTCCGCAGCGCGACGCCGGAGCCGATGGAGCGGGTCGGCCAGTCCCTCGGCCTGATCCACTACCGCACCCGGGTGCCCGGCCCCCGCCCGGCCGCGGCGCTGCGGATCGACGGGATCGGCGACCGGGCCCACGTCTTCGCCGACGGCGTGCCGCTCGGCGTCCTGGACCGCAATGCCCCCGGCGGGACGCTGCCGCTGGAGAGCGGCCCGGCCGGTGCGGCGCTCGACATCCTGGTGGAGGCACTCGGCCGGGTGAACTACGGCCCTCAGCTGGACGACCGCAAGGGCATCGGCCGCGGCGTCTCGCACGGCTCCCAGCGCCTCTTCGACTGGGAGATCCGCCCGCTCCCGCTCGACGACCTGGGCCCGCTCGCCTTCGGTGACGCCACCGCACCGGCCGCCGACGGCGACCCGGTCTTCCACCGCTTCGAGGCCGCGCTGGAAGCCCCCGCCGACGCCTTCGTCGCCCTCCCGGACTGGGGCCGGGGCCTGCTCTGGCTGAACGGCTTCCTGCTCGGCCGCTACACCCGGCAGGGCCCGCAGCGCACGCTGTACGCGCCGGCCCCGCTCTGGCGGGTCGGCCGCAACGAGCTGGTCGTCCTCGAACTGGAGACCCACGGGGAGGCGGTCGAACTCCGCGACACGCCGGACCTCGGCCCCACGGCGGCGGCGCCCAGCGCGGACTACTGAGACCCCCGGAGCGCCGAGCCCCCGGCGCCCGGAATCCGGCGGGCCTCCGGCCCCGCGAACGGCCTCGGCCGGCGCGGACGCGGCGGTCCGGCCGCTCCCTCGGCGATGGCACTATCGCCACATGGTGCTACTGTCGATATCACCATGTTGCTCAAGCTGGACCTCACCGACAACCGCCCCCTGCACGAGCAGGTCGCGGGTGCGATCCGGCGCGCGATCGCCGAGGGCGAGTGCGCGCCGGGCGACCGACTGCCGCCCGCCCGGGAGCTCTCCCGCGCGCTCGGCGTCAACGCCAACACCGTCCTGCGGGGCCTGCGGGCCCTCCGGGACGAGGGAGTGCTGGAGTTCCGCCGGGGGCGCGGCGTGACCGTCGCCGGCGGCGCCGGCCAGCGCGCCGAACTGGCCCGGCAGGCGGCCGAACTGGTCGCCGAAGCGGCCCGCCTGGGGTACAGCCGGGCCGATCTCGTCGAACTGATCAGGAGGCTGCCGTGAGCAGTGGGGGGAACCGGAATCGTGGAGCGCGCTGGAGCGCGGCGGCCTGGGTGGCCGGCGTCCTGGCGGCGCTGGTCGCCCTGCCGCTGAGTGCCGCCGGGCGGCTGCCCGAGCGGGTGGCCACCCACTGGGGCGACGGCGGGCACCCGGACGGCTCGCTGCCCCGCTGGGCCGTCCCGCTCTTCCCCGCCCTGATCTGGGCGGTCCTGGTGCTGGTCCTCGCCCTGCTGACCCGGCGCACGACCCCGCCGGCGCGCCCCTGGTTCGGCGCGACGCTGCTCTTCACCGGCGTCCTGCTGACCGGCGCCCAGGCCGCCATCGTGCACGCCAACCTGGACCGCGCCGACTGGGCCGAGGCCGACGGAGTCGGCGCCGCGGTCGCCCTGACCCTGGGCGCGGCCCTGCTCGCCGGTCTGCTGGGCCTGCTCGTCGGCCGGCGCGGTACGACGGCCGCCGCGGCCCCGGCGGGCGGACCGGTGCTCGACGTCCCCGTGGGAGAGCGGTTCGTCTGGCTCTCCTGGACGACCAACCCCTGGCTCCAGCTGACCGCCGCCGTGTTCGGTCTGGCCGCGGCGGCCGGGGCGATCGCCGCGGCCGGCGGCCTCATCGACGCCCCCTGGGCGGCGATCGCCCCGCTGGCCCTCGCCGCCGCGGCGGTGCTCGGCTGCTCCTCCGTCCAGGCCCGGGTGACGCCCGAGGGCCTGGAGGTGGCCTTCGGCCCGGCGGGCTGGCCGGTCCGGCGCTGGCCGGTCCAGGACATCGAGTCGGCCCGCGTCGAACAGCGGACGCCCGCCCAGGTCGGCGGCTGGGGCTACCGGCTGAGCGGGCTGGGCACCACCGTGATGCTCCGGCGCGGCGAGTGCCTGGTCGTCCACCCGCGCACGGGCGCGGAGTTCGCGGTCAGCGTCGACGACGCCGAGCGCGGCGCCGCCCTGCTCAACACCCTCGCGGCGCAGCGGGCCGACAGGTGACCACGCCCGGCCCGGCCCCGAAGGAACCGCGTGCCCGGCAGGAATGCGCCCGGCCCACCGGTGGTTGACGCTTCGACAGGTCGATGATCAAGGCCTGACCAGGTGTGCGACCCCGGGGGGAACCAATGTCGAGCAGTACCACCGTCCATGGCAGCGTGGCGCCGGGATTCGAGGGGGTGCGCGCGGAGTTCGCCGCCGTCGTGGCCACCGATCCGGGCCACGGCGGCGCCCAGCTGGCCGCCCATCTGGACGGCCGCCGGGTGGTGGACCTCTGGACGGGCGAGGGCATGGCGGGTGACTCGCTGCTCTCCCTCTACTCCTCGGCGAAGGGCGCCGCCCATCTGGTGGTGGCGCTGCTGGTGCAGCGGGGCGTGCTCGGTCTGGACGAGGAAGTGGCCCGTCACTGGCCGGAGTTCGCGGCGGAGGGCAAGGCCGGGATCACCCTGCGGCAGGTACTGGAGCACCGGGCCGGACTGATCGGTGTCGACGGCGGCTTCACCGTCGAGGAGTTGGCGGACGACCGGCGGATCGCCGCCCGGCTGGCCCGTCAGAAGCCCTACTGGGAGCCCGGGACGGCCTACGGCTACCACGCCTTCGTCATCGCCGCGCTCACCGGCGAGGTGGTCCGCCGCCGCACCGGCCGGTCCATCCAGGAGCTCTACGAGGAGGAGGTCCGGGCGCCGTACGGGCTCGACTTCCACTTCGGCCTGCCGGCCGGTCTGGAGCCGCGCCACCTGCCGGTGCTGGCCGCCCGCCCCACCCCGGAGCAGCGCGCGGCGGCCGGCGGGCCGCCCGCTCCGGACAGCCTCACCGGGATCGCCTTCAACCTGAACGCCGACCCGCCCACCGACCTGGTGGAGTTCGCCGGCACCCCCGCGGTCCGCGCCCTCGGCCCGGCCTCCGCCGGCGGGGTGGGCAGCGCCCGCGGGCTGGCGGCGATGTACGCGGCGGCCGCCTTCGGGCTCGACGGCCGGCCGCCGCTGCTGACGGCGGAGACGATCGCCGAGTTCGGCCCGGTCCGGACGACCGGCGTCGACCTGGTCACCGGTGAGCGCGACCACTTCGGCCTCGGCTTCGAGGCGCAGGGGTCGCGCTACCCCTTCCTGGGGCCGGACGCCTTCGGGCACAGCGGCGCGGTGGGCGCCCAGTCGTTCGCCGATCCTCGCAGCGGAGTGGCGTACGGCTACACCCGCCGCAGGTTCGGCACCGAAGGCGGTGGTGCGCCGGAGAACCACGCGCTGGCCGCGGCCGTCCTCCGCGCCGCCGCGGCGGTGCGCTGAGGACGGGTGCCCGGCGGGCCTGCGCGACCGGCCGGGCACCCGCCGCCGTCACTGGTCCGAGTAGCTGAGGTCCCCCAGGGTCCAGCTGCTGACGTCGTCGATCGCGATGCGGTACATCCCGCCGGTGTGCGGGAGGCCGAAGCTGCCCTGCAGGATCTTGGCGAGGTGCAGGTGCAGGTGGGTCACCGGGGCGTCGGCGTCCGTCACCGCATCGGCGAACAGCGGCGCGAAGGGTTTGAGGTGGTCGGACGCCTCCAGGACTTCGGCGACTCGTTCCCGCCAGACAGTCTCGGCGGCGAGCCGCCCGGTGATGACTGCGCCGGGGACGACCACGGTGATCGGCATCTGATTACTGCCCGTCGACTCCACCATCGCGGTGATACTGATGAGCAACGGATCCGGGTTCGGCATACCGCCAGGCTAACGGACCGGACCCGGCGGAGTCAGGGTCCCGGGCCCGCCGGCTTCGCTCCGGCCGGTCCCGGCGCCGCCTGTCGGCCGCGGGCGCCCACGGCCGCCCGGCCCGCCCCCGGGAACGCCGAAGGGCCTGCACCGTGCGCGAAGCGCAGTGCAGGCCCGTGCTGTTCGGCCGGGGCCGCTCAGCGGTGCGTACTACAGGGGGCGAATGTTCTCCGCCTGCGGGCCCTTCTGGCCCTGCGTGACGTCGAACTCGACCTTCTGGCCCTCGAGCAGCTCACGGAAGCCCTGGGCGTTGATGTTCGAGTAGTGGGCGAAGACGTCCGGGCCGCCACCCTCCTGCTCGATGAAGCCGAAGCCCTTCTCCGCGTTGAACCACTTCACAGTGCCATTAGCCATAAAAATTCTCCTTGAAAGGGCAAATCCGGAGCTTCGCACCTCGCGAAGTCCCGCGTCGCCGCGATGAGGCCCACCCGAGGAAAATCCGGGGAAAACAAAAATGCGCCAGCGGTTACAACCGGCAGGCGCACACAGAGTTCATGGGAACCAAAACTGCAACTGACGTCGACTCTAGCAGGTGCGGGAGCGAAACGGGGTCTTTTTCCGGCCGCGTCCGCGGTGTGGCATCCGGCACCGTCCGGCCCGGCCGCGCGCGCGGGCGGTTCCGAACGCGGGCGCCGCCCGCCCCGGGAGGCGGGCGGCGCCCCTGGACGGGCCCCCGGGCTCAGCCCAGCGGCTTGTCGAGCACCGCCTTGGTGTGGCTGAACGTCGCCAGCGAGTACTCGCCGTGGTAGTTGCCCATGCCGCTCTCCCCGACGCCGCCGAAGGGCAGTTCGGGCACGGCCAGATGGGACACCGGAAGGCCGAAGACCAGGGCACCGGAGGAGGTCTCCTCGGCGAGCCGGCGCTTGGTCGTCTCCGACTCCGTGAAGGCGTAGAGCGCGAGCGGCTTCTCCCGCCCGGTGATGAAGGCGATCGCCGCGTCGAGATCGGCCACCTCCAGCACCGGCAGCACCGGGCCGAAGATCTCCTCGCGCATCACCGGGGCGTCCGGATCCACGTCGGCGAGCACGGTGGGCTCGATGAAGCGGGTGGCCCGGTCGTGGCCGCCGCCGGTGACCACGCGGCCGTCGCCGAGCAGCGCGGCCAGGCGGTCGAAGTGGCGGGTGTTGACGATCCGGCCGTACTCGGGATCAGCCGCCGGGTCCTCGCCGTAGAGCGCGCGGACGGCCTCGGCCAGGTGCCCGGCCAGCGCGGGGCCGGTGCCGCCCACGGCGAGGACGTAGTCGGGAGCCACGCAGGTCTGGCCGGCGTTGAGGAACTTGCCGGCGGCCAGCCGCCGGGCGGTGACCTCCAGGTCGGTGTCCGGGTCGACCACCACCGGGCTCTTGCCGCCGAGTTCCAGGGTCACCGGGGTCAGGTGGCGGGCGGCGGCGGTCATCACGATCCGGCCGACCGCGCCGTTGCCGGTGTAGAAGATGTGGTCGAACCGCTGCTCCAGCAGGGCGGTGGTCTCCGGGACGGCGCCCTCGACGACGGCGACGGCCTCCGGGTCGAGGTAGCGCGGGAGCAGCCGGGCCAGCGCGGCGGAGGTGGCGGGGGCCAGCTCGCTGGGCTTCACGAGGACGGCGTTGCCGGCCGCCAGCGCGCCCACCACCGGGGCCAGGGCGAGCTGGAGCGGGTAGTTCCAGGGCGCGATCACCAGCACCACGCCGAGCGGCTCCCGGACCACCCGGGCGGTGGCCGGGCGGAACGCCTCGGGAACGTCGGCCGGCCGCGGGCTCAGCCACTCGTCCAGGTGCCGGACGGTGTGGTCGAGCTCGTTGAGGGTGAAGGCGATCTCCGTGCGGTACGCCTCGGCGGGTCCCTTGCCGAGGTCGGCGTGGAGCGCCGTGAGGAAATCCTCGCTCCGCTCGGTGAGCAGCGCGCGCAGGGCGCCCAGCTGCTCCCGGCGCCAGGCGACCGGGCGGGTCCGGCCGCTCGCGAAGGCGGCGCGCAGCCCGGCGACGACGGTGGCGGGATCGGATTCGGTGATGGCCTTCATGAGAGTACTCCCGACAGGAAATTTTGAAGCGCTTGATAGTTGACAACATCAAGCTTCTGTCGACAGTAGGCCGAGATGGTTGGCAAAGTCAATCATCTCCGGGACCGGCGCGGCCGCCCGGGCGCGCGACGCACCCGGGCGGCCGGTTCCGTGCGGCCGCGCGGGCGCTACTCGACCGTCACGCTCTTCGCCAGGTTGCGCGGCTTGTCGACGTCGCGCTTCAGGGCCACCGCGGCGTAGTAGGCCAGCAGCTGGAGCGGGATGTTGAGGAGCAGCGGGTCCAGCTCCGGCTCGCTCTTGGGCACCAGGATGCAGTGGTCCGCGAGCTTGGCCTCGGGCCGGCGGTGGGCGACGGCCAGCACGCGGCCGGAGCGGGCCTTGATCTCACCGAGGGTGGTGAGGTTCTTGTCGAGCAGCTCGTCGTCCGGGACCAGCGCGACGGTCGGCAGCTCGGGGCTGATCAGCGCGAGCGGGCCGTGCTTCAGCTCGCTGGCGGGGTAGGCCTCGGCGTGGAGGTAGGAGATCTCCTTGAGCTTCTGCGCACCCTCGCGGGCCACCGGGAAGCCGCGGACCCGGCCGATGAACATCATGCCTTCGGACTCGGCGTACGCGGCCGCGAGCTCGGCGATCTCCTCGCCCTGCGCGAGGATCTCCCGGATCTGGTCCGGCAGCGCCTTCAGCCCGGCCACGATCCGGCGGCCGTCGGCGGGCGAGAGGTCGTGGATGCGGCCGAAGTGCAGGGCGAGCAGCGCGAAGGCGACCACCGTCGAGGTGAAGGCCTTGGTGGAGGCGACCGAGATCTCCGGTCCGGCGTGCAGGTAGATGCCGCCGTCGCACTCGCGCGCGATGGCGCTGCCGACGGTGTTGACCACGCCGAGCACCCGCCCGCCCTTGCGCTTGATCTCCTGGACGGCGGCGAGCGTGTCGTACGTCTCGCCGGACTGGCTGACCGCCACGTACAGGGTGTCCGCCTCGATCACCGGGTTGCGGTAGCGGAACTCCGAGGCCGGCTCGCTGTGGGCGGGGATCCGGGACAGCTCCTCGATCAGCTGGGCGCCCATCTCGCCGGCGTAGTAGGCGGAGCCGCAGCCGAGGATCTTGACCCGGCGGATCTCGCGCAGCTCGCGGGCGTCCAGGTTGAGACCGCCGAGGTGGGCGGTGGCGAAGCGCTCGTCGAGCCGGCCGCTGAGGGTGCGCTCCACCGAGCCGGGCTGCTCGTGGATCTCCTTGAGCAGGAAGTGCTCGTAGCCGCCGGTGTCGTAGGAGTCGATCTCCCAGTCGACGGTGGACGGCTGGCGGTGGGTGGTGCGGGCGTCCTCGGTGAAGGTGCGGAAGCCGTCGGCGCGGACGGTGGCCAGCTCGCCGTCCTCCAGGTGGACGACCTGGCGGGTGTAGCGGACGAGGGCGGAGACGTCGGAGGCGGCGAACATCTCCTTCTCGCCGATGCCGAGCACGATCGGGCTGCCGTTGCGGGCGACCACGATCCGGTCGGGCTGCTCCGCGTCGAGCACGGCGATGCCGTAGGTGCCGACCACCTTGCCGAGCGCGGCGCGCACCGCGTCCTCCAGCTCCGCGCCCTCGGCGGCGTGCGCGGCGATCAGGTGGGCGAGCACCTCGGTGTCGGTCTCGGAGCGGAACACCGCGCCGTCGGCGGTCAGCTTGGCCCGCAGCTCGTCGGCGTTCTCGATGATGCCGTTGTGGACGACGGCGATGCGCTCGGCGTTGTCCAGGTGCGGGTGGGCGTTGGCGTCGCTGGGCACGCCGTGGGTCGCCCAGCGGGTGTGCCCGATGCCGGTGGTGCCCTTGAACCGGGCCGGCACGGCGGCGGCGAGGTCGGCGACCCGGCCCTTGACCTTGCGGAGCTTGAGGCCGCCGGTGCGGCCGGTCACGGCCACGCCGGCCGAGTCGTAGCCGCGGTACTCCAGCCGGGCCAGGCCCTCCAGGAGGAAGGGGGTCGCGTCCTTGGGGCCGATGTAGGCCACGATTCCGCACATCTGGGTGGACTCCTTGAACGGGGAGGGCGAGGGGGCGACGGCGGTCAGCCGTAGACGATCCGGCGCAGCTGGCGGGCCGAGAGCCCGGGCGCCGCGACGCGCCGGGCGGGCAGCTCCTCGGCCAGCCGGGCGAAGATCTTCTCGTTGGTCAGGCCGCGTGCCTGCAGCTCGCCGTGGCGGCGGCGGACGTACTCCTCGGCCGTCTCGGAGAAGTACGCCAGCACCTCCGCCACCACCCGCGCCGCCTCGCGGGGCCCGAGCGGGCTGGTCCGGGTGAGGTGGGCGAGCAGGTCTTCGTGAGGGTGCGAGGAGCCGGGTGAGCTGGACACGAATGGGGAGCCTAGGCCGGACCGAGCCGCGAGATCAAAGATCCTGCCCGATTTCGGGCAGGCCTTGCGACATTCGGAGCAGGCAGGGCGCCCGAAGCCCCTTCCGGCCCTCGGGTGGCGGCGCGCCACCCCGACCGGCGCCAGCTCGCCACCCGGCCGACACACCCTTGTAGCGACACCACTACGCCCCGTAGCGTGATACTCCGCATACGCATCGGAGATGCGTAGCGGAAGACCGGAGGCTTGCTGATGTGCGGGATCACCGGATGGGTCGACTTCGAGCGCGACCTCACCGCCCAGCGTCCAGTGCTGGACGCGATGACGCGGACCCAGCTCTGCCGCGGCCCGGACGCCGGCGGCGCCCACCTGGAGCGGCACGCCGCGCTCGGCCACCGCCGCCTCGCCGTGATCGACATCGAGGGCGGCACCCAGCCCATGACCGTCGAGCACGACGGCCGCGTACTGGCCGCCCTCACCTACAGCGGCGAGGTCTACAACCACCGCGAGCTGCGTGCCGAGCTGGAGGCGGCCGGCCACCGGTTCCGCACCCGCAGCGACACCGAGGTGGTGCTGCACGCCTACCTGGAGTGGGGCGAGGGCCTGGCCGAGCGGCTGAACGGCATGTTCGCCTTCGCCGTCTGGGACTCCCGCCGCCAGGAGCTGCTGCTGGTCCGCGACCGGATGGGCGTCAAGCCGCTGCACTACTTCCGGACGCCGCACGGCGTGGTCTTCGGCTCCGAGGCCAAGGCCGTGCTGGCGCACCCGGACGTCCGGGCGGTGGTCGACCTGGACGGGCTGCGCGAGATGCTCGCCGTCAGCCGGACCCCCGGCCGCACCGTCTACCGGGGGATCGCCGAGGTGCGGCCCGGCCACGTCGTCCGGGTGCGCAGCCAGGGCGTCACGACCCGGCGGTACTGGGCGCTGGAGGCCCGCGAGCACACCCACAACCTGGAGACCACCGTCGCCACCGTCCGCGCCCTGCTGGAGGACATCGTCCACCGCCAGCTGGAGGCAGACGTCCCGCTCTGCTCGCTGCTCTCCGGCGGGCTCGACTCCAGCGCCGTCACCGCCATCGCCGCGCGGGCGCTGCGGACGGCCGGAGCCGGCCCGGTGCGCTCCTTCGCGGTCGACTTCACCGGCCAGAGCGAGAGCTTCCGGGCCGACGCCGTCCGGTCCACCCCGGACGGCCCGTACGCGCGGATGCTGGCCGGGCACGTCGGCGCCGACCACCACGTCATCGAGCTGGACAGCGCCGCGCTCACCGACCCGGCGCAGCGCTCCGCCGTACTGCGGGCCCGGGACACCCCCGGCGGCTTCGGCGACATGGACGTCTCGCTGCTGCTGCTCTTCCGGGGCGTGCGCGAGAAGTCCACCGTGGCGCTGTCCGGCGAGTCCGCCGACGAGTTGTTCGGCGGCTACCGCTGGTACCACGACCCGAAGCTGGTCGCCGCCGGCGACTTCCCGTGGGTGGACGCGGTCACCCAGCTCGGCGGAACCGGCGCCGGCCCCCGCGACCAGCTGCTGGACCGGGGGCTGGCCGAGAAGCTCGACGTGGCCGAGTACCGGCGGGCCCGCTACCGCGAGGCGCTGACCGAAGTCCCCCACCTGCCCGGCGCCGACCCGGTGGAACGCCGGATGCGCGAGATCTCCTACCTCAACCTCACCCGCTTCGTCTGCATCCTGCTGGACCGCAAGGACCGGATGAGCATGGCCAACGGCCTGGAGGTCCGGGTGCCGTTCTGCGACCACCGGCTGGTCCAGTACGTCTTCAACACCCCCTGGGCGATGAAGAGCTTCGACGGCCGGGAGAAGAGCCTGCTGCGGGCCGCCGTCCGCGACCTGCTGCCGGCCGAGATCGCCGACCGGGTGAAGAGCCCGTACCCCGTCGTCCAGGACCCGCACTACCCGGCGCTGCTGCGCGCCGAACTCGCCGAACTCGCCGCCGACCCGGGCGCCCCCGTGCTCGGCCTGCTGGACCGCCGGGCGCTCACCGACGCACTCGCGCCGGACACCGACCCGCAGTCCGTCCGGCTCGGCGTCGACCTGGCGCTGGACCTCAACGCCTGGCTGACGGAGTACCAGGTCTCCCTGGAACTGTGAGCGGCCGTCACCTCCGGACGGCGGCGTGCCGGGTGCCCGCCGTCCGGGTGGTGACCGCCGGGCATCCCGCTTCGTTGACCGGGTGCGACGTGCGATAGCGTCGCCGACACCTCCCGAATGGCTGCCCAAAACGCGGATTCCCGCCCCCGTGGCGTCAGGATGGGGAGCGAACCGTCCGTCTCGATCCGCCGGGGGATCTCCGCCATGCAGCCGCGAGTCTTCGCGATTCTCACCGCCCTCCTGCTGGGAGTGCTGGGCCTCGGGTCGGTGGCCGTCACCGACTGGACCCCCGCGCCGAGCACCTCGGCGACCGCCCCCGGCGCCGCCACCGCGGCCGGCTCCAACGCACCCCCCGTCGGCGGCGCCGCGACGGCCACCCCGACCGGTGACCCGGCGGTCTGGACCCGCTCGACGCTGCGCAACAAGATGATGGCCGAGATGCAGGCGAGCGACCCGGGGGTGGCGCTGGCGGACCTCGACCGGATCACCAAGCAGCTGCCGTACACCGTCCGGTTCTGCCACCCGATCGCGCACGAGCTCGGGCACGAGGCGGTCAAGCGGTACAACGCCGACTTCCAGAAGGTCATCTCCTTCCCCCACGAGACCTGCGCGGCCGGCTACCTGCACGGCGCGGTCGAGGAGATGCTGAACGCCTCCGCCCAGCCCGAGGTGGACCTGCTCAAGCTCTGCGCGCCCAAGAACACCGGCCCCTGCATCCACGGCGTCGGGCACGGCACGATGTTCGTCGCCAAGCAGGACGTGGCCAAGGCCCGCGACCTCTGCAACAAGTTCACCACCGACCAGAACCGGATCCGCTGCTCGGAGGGCCTGTTCATGCAGCTCTTCGGCCCGGACGAGGAGGACGAGAAGGCGAAGGCGAACCTGCCCGCCGACAAGCTCGCGCAGGACCCGCTCTACCCGTGCAAGGACCAGCCGGCCCTCTACCAGTCCGCCTGCTACTTCTACGCGCCGACCTTCTTCCTCTCCTCGCACGACTACCCGAACCACCCCGAGGTCTACGGCGAGGCGCTGAAGTGGTGCCTCAACGGCAAGGCGAGCGGCGGCGCGGTGGACTGCAGCCGGGGCGTCGGCTCGCGGACCATGAAGTACAACCTGGACCGCGAGGACTGGGCCGCCGAGCAGTGCGCGACCGCCGCCGACGGCTGGCAGCGCAAGGCCTGCGCCGAGGGCCTGGTCAGCTACTACACGGTCAACTACACCGACGGCGGCGCGGCCGGCCGGCTCTGCGCCAAGATCACGAACAAGGAGATGCAGGGCTACTGCCGCTCGGCGAGCGGGCTCTCCGCCTCCCTGGACTGACCCCCTCCCCCCAGGACCGGGCCCGCGCCGCACGGCGCGGGCCCGCTTTCGTAGGATCGGGCTGATCCGGGTGCGCCGAGGACGCCGCGCCACCAGGCCCCGTACCACCTGGAGCCCGCCGTGACCTCCGAGGACTTCCGCGCCGCCGCGCACGCCGCCGCCGACCTGGTCAGCGACTACCTCGCCGACCTGCCCGCCCGCCCGGTCTGGCAGCCGATGGACGACAGCGCCCGGCAGGCCCTGCTGGACGCGCCGCTGCCCACGGCCGGCCGGCCGCTCACCGAGCTGCTCACCGCCATCGACGCGGAGGTGCTGCCGTACCCGATGGGCAACGGCAACCCGCGGTTCTTCGGCTGGGTGAACTCCGCCCCCGCGCCGGCCGGCGTGCTCGCCACCCTCGCCGCGTCCGCCATGAACCCCAGCTCGGCCGGCGGCGACCACGCCGACGTCCACCTGGAGCGGGCCGTGGTCCGCTGGATCGCCGAGCTGGTCGGCTTCCCCCACCCGGCCGGCGGCGGGCTGCTCACCTCGGGCACCTCGATGGCGACCATCGTCTGCCTCGCCGCCGCCCGCGACCGGGCCGCCCGCGCGGCCGGGTGGGACGTCCGCGAGGACGGCCTCGCCGGGATGCCGCCGCTGGTCGGCTACGTCACCGGCGAGACGCACTCGTGCGTGCGCAAGGCCGCCGAGCTGCTCGGCCTGGGCAGCCGGCACCTGCGCACCGTCGCCACCGGCCCCGACGGCCGGCTCGACCCGGCCGTCCTGCGGGCCGCGATCGAGCGGGACCGGGCCGCCGGACTGCTGCCGTTCCTGGTGGTGGCCTCCGCCGGCACGGTCGGCACCGGCGCCGTGGACGCCTTCGGGCCGATCGCCGACGTCTGCGCCGAGCAGCGCCTCTGGCTGCACGTGGACGGCGCGTACGGGGCCTTCGGCGTACTGGACCCGCTGATCGCCCACCGCTACGCCGGGCTGGAGCGGGCCGACTCACTCGCCCTCGACCCGCACAAGTGGCTCGGCGTCCCGGTGGACTGCGGCTGCGCGCTGGTGCGCGACACCGAGGAGCTGCGCGCCACCTTCAGCCTGGTGCCGCCCTACCTGCGCGACGAGGCCGCCGGGGCGCTCGGCTGGTTCTCCGAGTACGGCACCGAGCAGACCCGCCCCTTCCGCGCCCTCAAGGTCTGGGCCACCATCGCCCACCGGGGCCGCGACGGCATCGCCCGGGACATCGCCCGGTGCACCGCGCTGGCCCGCCACCTCGGGGAACTCGTCGAGGCGGACGACGAGTTGGAGCTGCTGGCCGAGGTGCAGACCTCGATCGTGGCGTTCCGTCACCGCGCCGCCGGCCTGGACGGCGCCGCGCTGGACGCGCTCAACCGGGAGCTGCCGACCGCGGTGCAGCGGCGCGGCCGGGTCTTCGTCACCGGCGCCCGGCTCGACGGCCACGAGATGCTGCGCGCCTGCCTGTTGAACGCCGCGACCACCGAGGCGGACCTCGCCCTGCTGCTCACCGAGGTGAAGTCGGCCGCGGCCGAACTGCTCGCCGGCGAGCAGCGGTAACCGAGGCCCGGAGACATTTACCGACAGGTCACGGGGGATTCGTGATCGCGAAACACCGGAGCGGCAGATTGATGGCATGGAGCACACGGAGCCTCTGACGACGACCGAATCCACCGACCACTCGCCGACCCCCTCCCGTGCCCAACGGCGCGGCGCCAGAACCCACCGCTGGCGCCGCGACACCGTGGAGCTGGCCGCGGTGTTCCTCTCGGTGACCGCCGCCGACCTGGTGGCCAAGCTCGTCGTGCACGGCCCGGAGGGCCCGGTGGTGCTCGCCGCCTCGGCGGTGGCCCTGCTCGCCACGGCACTGTTCCACACCTGGTGGTCACACCGGCACCATCTGCACGGCCCGCCGGCCCCGGACGCGTCGGCGCCCCCGGGTCCGCCCGCGCCGAACGCGGCGGACGGGCTGAAGGGGCCGCTGGCCGACTTCGAGCAGACCGCGCTCTGGCGGGTCCGCACCACGGTGCAGGACTCCCCCGGCAGTCTGGCCCGGGTCTGCACGGCCTTCGCCGAGCGGCAGGTCAACATCATCTCGATGCAGTCCCACCCGCTGCCGAACGGCACCGTGGACGAGTTCTTCGTCCGGGCGCCGCACGCCCTCACCCGGACCGACCTGGCCGCGCTGGTGGCGTCGGCCGGCGGGCACGACATCTGGACCGACCCGGCCGACGCGCACGACCTGGTGGACGTGCCCACCCACGTCCTGGCACTGGCGACCCGCACCGCGCTGGACGCCGCCGAGCTGCCGATCGCGCTGCGCCGGCTGTTCGGGCAGTGCGCCATCCGGCAGTACCCGGGCGCGGCCCGGCGCGGCGGCGCCGGGGTGGACGGGCACCTGATGCGGCTGCCGGTGCCCTCCGGCGACCTCATCGAGCTCAGCCGCCCACACCTGCCGTTCACCCCGACCGAGTTCGCCCGGGCCCAGGCCCTGGTCGAGCTGGACACCCTGCTCGGCCCCCGGGTGCCGGACGTCCGGGCCCGGCTGCGGCTGCCCGCCGGGGCGGACCTGACCGTGCGGCGCGCGGACGAGGGCGACCGGGAGGCGGCGCTGGCGATGCACGGGCGCTGCTCCCCGGAGACCCTGCGCCGGCGCTACCACGGCCCGGTCCGGGACGCCGACCGCTATCTGGACCACCTGCTGGACGCCCGGCACGGCCAGACCCTCACGGTCGAGGCCGCCGACGGGCGGATCGTCGCCCTCGGGCACCTGATGTGGGACGACGGCAGCGCCGAGGTCGCGGTGCTGGTCGAGGACGACTGGCAGCGGCGCGGGCTGGGGCTCGACCTGATGCGGCGGATGGCCGCGCTGGCGCTGGAGGCCGGGGTGGAGACGGTCTACGCCGTCACCCACTCCTCCAACACCGGGCTGATCGCCACCATGCGCAAGCTGGCCGCGCCGCTGGACTACCAGGTCGAGGAGGGCACCCTGGTGATCACCGCGCACCTGGCGGAGGCCGCCGAGGAGCTGCCCGTCCCCTGGCCCACCGGGCCGGGCAGGTAGTCCGGTCTTCACCGGATCCTCACCGCGGGCCTCGGCACGCACACCGGTCCGGGCGGCGATCACGCCGCCCGGACCGTCGCGCACCCGGCCCGGACCGGCGCCGCCGGGCGGCTCGGCGGGCCCTTCGCAGGCGCACGCCGGGGGAACCGACCGGCCCGGCCGAGGCGTCCCCCGCAGGGCAAGGCCCCTCCGTACACCGCCCGTTCTGACGCCGCGTCAGAGCGGCGCCGACGAGGCAGCCGGCGCCGTCGCAGCAGGCGGCGCGGGGTCCGGAGCGTCGAGCCGGGCGGCGGAGTCGGTAGGCTGGCCCCGTCCCCGCCGCCCGACGGCCCGTTATCCGGCCCCGGGCGGTGCCGCAGCAAGGAGGAACCACTGAGCATGGCAGGCACCGAATCGGAGCCCACAGGCGCACGCGACGCCTCGCTGCCCGCCCGCGCCAAGATCGCGGTCACGGCCGGCAAGGTGGCCGCCGCCCTGTCCCAGAAGGCGGGCCGAGGCAGCGGCTCGGTGATCGGCGGCAAGATCGCCCTGAGGCTCGACCCCGACCTGCTCGCCACCCTCGCCGACCACCTGGACGTCGTGCTGGTCAGTGCCACCAACGGCAAGACCACGACCACCCGGCTGATCGCCGAGGCGCTGCGCGCCGCCGGCCCGGTGGTCTCCAACGCCCTGGGCGCCAACATGCCGGCCGGCATCACCTCCGCCCTGGCCGGCGGCACGGACGCCCGCTTCGGCGTCATCGAGGTGGACGAGAAGTACCTGGCCGGAGTGGCCCGTGACACCCACCCCAAGGCGATCGCCCTGCTCAACCTCTCGCGCGACCAGCTGGACCGCGCCGCCGAGACCCGGATGATGGCCGAGAAGTGGCGCGAGGGCCTCCAGGACACCGAGGCCGTGGTCATCGCCAACGCCGACGACCCACTGGTGACCTGGGCCGCCTCCTCCTGCAAGAAGGTGGTCTGGGTGGCCGCCGGACAGGCCTGGAAGGAGGACGCCTGGTCCTGCCCCGCCTGCGGCGGCGTGATGCAGCGCCCCGGCGACGACTGGTTCTGCCAGGACTGCGGCTTCCGGCGCCCCAACCCGCACTGGGCGCTCCAGGGCACCCACGTGATCGACCCGCAGCGCGGCGCCTGGCCGATCCAGCTCCAGCTGCCCGGCCGCGCCAACCTGGCCAACGCCACCAGCTCCGCCGCCGTGGCCGCCGTCTTCGGCGTCCCGCCGCAGGTCGCGCTGGAGCGGATGCAGTCGGTGACGGCCGTGGCCGGCCGCTACGACGTGGTCCAGTACCAGGGCCGGGACATCAGGTTGCTGCTCGCCAAGAACCCGGCCGGCTGGCTGGAGACCTTCTCGCTGATCGACGGCCCGCCGGCGCCGGTGATCCTCTCCGTCAACGCGCTCGACGCCGACGGAACCGACACCTCGTGGCTCTGGGACGTCGACTACGAGCGCCTCGCCGGGCACCCGGTCTTCGTGATGGGCCAGCGCAAGCTGGACCTCGCCGTCCGCCTGGAGGTCGCCGGGCTGCAGTTCCACGTGGTGGACTCGCTGGAGCAGGCCGTCCGGATGGCCCCGCCCGGCCGGATCGAGGCGATCGCCAACTACACCGCCTTCCAGCAGCTGCGGAAGGTCGTGGCCGGCTGATGCCCGGCCCAGCAGCCCACTTCACGACGGAAGGCCTTCGAGGATGAGTGAGAGCAGCCTGCGCGTGGTCTGGGTCTACCCCGACCTGCTCAGCACCTACGGCGACCGGGGCAACGCCCTGGTCGTGGAGCGCCGGGCCCGCCAGCGCCACCTCAACGTGACCAGGATCGACGTCCGCTCCGACCAGGCGGTGCCCACCAGCGGTGACATCTACCTGATCGGCGGCGGTGAGGACCGGCCGCAGCGGCTGGCCGCCGAGCGCCTGCGGGGCGACAGCGGGCTGGTCCGGGCCGCCGAGAACGGCGCGATCATCTTCGCCGTCTGCGCCGGCTACCAGATCCTCGGCCACGAGTTCGTCAACGACCTCGGCGAGCGCGAGCCGGGCCTCGGCCTGCTCGACGTCTGGACCACCCGCGGCGAGGGCGCCCGCTGCGTCGGCGACGTGCTCGCCGACGTCGACCCGCGCCTGGCCCTGCCGCAGCTGACCGGTTTCGAGAACCACCAGGGCATCACGCACCTCGGCCAGGGCGTCCAGCCGCTGGCCACCGTCACCGCGGGCCGGGGCAACGGCACCGGTGACGGCACCGAGGGCGCCTGGCGGGACACCGTCTTCGGGACGTACCTGCACGGCCCCGTGATGGCCCGCAATCCCGCGGTCGCGGACATGCTGATCAAGCTGGCGCTGGACGTGAACGCCCTGCCGCCGGCCGACACCACCTGGTACGACGCGCTGCGCGCCGAGCGCATCGCGGCCACTTCGCGCCCCGCGTAGTACGCCGGCCCGCTCCGACCGGGTGCCCGCGATGCGGTCATCCGGTCCACGGGCGGGCCCGGACGTACGACAATGGGGATGCCGGCTGCACACCCTCCTCGGCAGCAGGCTGCACTTCCGCGCGGGGGCGCCGACGGCGCCGCTCCCGCGTCGGCTCCTGCCCGGCCGGACGCAGGGGTCGTATGCTCGACTGCACGGTCGTTTTCGGGCGTTCTGTCCGGATCGACCGGTCCTTCACCCCTCGGTCATCTCCCCGCCATCACGGTGTGGGAACCGACCGCTACGGTGACGGTTCGTCGTCCCAGCCTGTAGTCCGGCCGTTCCTCGGTTCTGCTCGGGAGTTGCAAAGCAATGCGTATTGGAGTGCTGACCAGCGGCGGTGACTGCCCCGGCCTGAATGCGGTGATCCGCTCCGTGGTCCACCGGGGGGTGGTCGACCACGGCGACGAGATCATCGGGTTCGAGGACGGCTGGCGAGGTTTCCTGGAGGGCGTCCACCGCCCCCTGACCCTGGACTCGGTGAGCGGCATCCTCGCCCAGGGCGGCACCATCCTCGGCTCCTCGCGAGTGCAGCCGAGCCATCTGCGGGACGGCGTCGAGCGCGCCAAGCGGTACTGCGCCGACCTCGGTCTGGACGCGGTCATCCCGATCGGCGGCGAGGGCACCCTCAAGGCCGCCAAGCTGATGAGCGACGCCGGTCTGCCGATCGTCGGCGTGCCGAAGACCATCGACAACGACATCGCGTGCACCGATGTCACCTTCGGCTTCGACACCGCGGTCTCGGTCGCCACCGACGCGCTGGACCGGCTGAAGACCACGGCCGAGTCGCACCAGCGGGTCATGGTCGTCGAGGTCATGGGCCGGCACACCGGCTGGATCGCGCTCAACGCGGGCATGGCCGCCGGCGCCCACGCGATCGTCGTCCCGGAGCGCCCGTTCCACATCGACAAGCTCACGGCCGTCGTCCGCGAGCGCTTCGACCGGCAGAAGAAGTTCGCGATCGTGGTCTGCGCCGAGGGCGCCAAGCCCGAGCCCGGCACCATGCACTGGGAAGAGGGCAGCAAGGACATCTACGGCCACGAGCGGTTCACCGGCATCGCCACCCAGCTCTCCCGGGAGCTGGAGCACCGGCTCGGCAAGGAGGCCCGCCCGGTGATCCTCGGCCACACCCAGCGCGGCGGCACCCCGACCGCGTACGACCGGGTGCTGGCCACCCGGTTCGGCTGGCACGCCGTGGAGGCCGTCCACAAGGGCGCCTTCGGCCACATCACCGCACTGCAGGGCACCAACATCAACCTGGTGCCGATCGGCGAGGCCGTCGCCGAGCTCAAGACCGTGCCGCAGGAGCGTTACCTGGAGGCGGAGACGGTCATCTGACCAGACCCGCCCACGGCCGCCGGCCCCCGAGCGACCGCTCGGGGGCCGGCGCCGTCTCGGCGGGCGTCAGGTCGGCGCGCGGCCGGTCAGAAGCCGGTGTCGTAGGTGTAGCGGGCGGTGTGGTCGAGCATGTCCGCCGGGGTCACGTTGTTCCACGGCTTCATGGTCTCGTTGAGGTCGACCACGTTCGCCGTGCCGGCCGCCGGCAGGTAGGTGGACGACGGGTGGAGCTTCTGCCACTCCGACCAGAGCTTGTCGATGAAACAGTGGTGCAGCCAGAACACCGGGTCGTTGGGCGACATGCCGGTGGTCATGTGACCGCCGACCCAGACGTGCACCCGGTTGTGCAGGTTGACCCCGCGCCAGCCCTCCAGGTTGTTGCGGAAGCCGTCCGAGGCGCTGTTCCACGGCGCGGCGTCGTACGCGGCGATCGCCAGCACACCGGTGGCCTCGGCGCGGGTCGGCAGCTGGGCGACCGAGGCGCCGAACTGGCGCCGCAGGAAGGTGCGGCTGTCCGGCCGCACGTTCAGCGCCCAGTTGCCGCCGGAGAAGGCGAACGGCCCGGTGGTCACCTGGCCGTCGCTGCTGCGGCCATTGCCGCCCATGAAGTCGGCGCCCCAGATCGAGGCGGTGGTGGTGCGGTCCGCCGTCCAGTCCCAGTACGGGAGGGTGACGGTCGGGTCGATCGCCTGCAGGGCCTCCTCGAACTGGAGCAGGAAGCGCCGGTGCCAGGGCAGGAAGGACGGCGAACGGTGGCCGACCCGCTCGCCGTTGTCGGTGTCGCTGATGATGAAGTTGTTGTGGGTCGTGACGAAGGAGTCGTAACCGCCGTTGCGCTTGAGTTCGAGCACGGCGTTGACGAAGGCGCGCTTCTCCTGGGCCGTCAGGGTCGCCTGGTTCTTGCGGACTGCCATGAGTCCCCCCTTGGGTGTGAAGTGGTGTTCCTGGTCCGGGTGTTCGGACTAGGTGCTCAGACCGTCGCGATCGGCACGAGCGTGGCGCCCTGCAGCTCGCTGACGGCCGCGCGGGCGAGCGCGCGCGGCGTGGCGAAGGTCTGGTAGTGGTTGACGACGCTGATCCAGGTGCCGTCCGCGTTGCGCATCATGTGCAGCTCGTCGCCGTCGATCCGCACCGAGTAGCCGGCGCCGCCGTGGTGGTGGCTGCTGCCGTCGGTGACCGGGCGGCCCTGGATGCGACGGCCCTGGAAGAGCTCGTCGAAGGTGTCGGACGCCCCCGGGTCGGCCGCCGTCGCCGACTTGCTGGTCGGACCGGCGACGCCGAGCACGACGGTGCCGGCGGCCGCGGTCAGGGCCACGGCGGCCCCCTGCAGCATCCGCCGCCGGGTCAGCTCCGAGGCATGGGTGTCTTCGGACATGGTGGTACCCCCCTTGGGCACCCCGTCTGGTGTTGGGGCGCCGTTCAGAAAAGCTTGCAGAAACGTTAATGCGAGGCGATTTCATGATCGTGCTCGCTGTTTCGATGCTCGCAGGGCAACTCGACCTAGTGAACTGCCGATCGGCGGGGGTACGTACGGTTGGCGCGGATTCAGCCATCCCCCGACTGCCCACGCCTCGGACGCCCCAGGAAGATCTCCCGTTTCTCCACTGAATGATCGTCAGACCCGGATCGATCTTCACGCTGTGCAGATCCCGCACCGGAAATCCTTCGCCCCCGACCCTTCCCCGGTGACCGGCACCACCCGGCCAGGATGGCGCGATGGGACGGCCTCCCTCCGGCCGCCGGTGGCCGAACCCCGGTACCGCCGGCCACAACTGTCGATTCGTCCGGTGGGCGCGACGCCCCCGACGCGTCGGGGGCGTCGGAGCGGGACGGCTCGGTAGCGTGACGGGATGGAGATCCTCGCCTACGGCGTCCAACAAGATGAGCGGCCCCTGCTGGAGAAGGCCTTCGCCGAGCGCCACGCGCTGCGCAGCCTGGCGGTCTTCCTCGACCGCGACACCGCCCCGCTGGCGGCCGGGCACCGCGCGGTCAGCAGCAGCGTCAACGACGTCCTGGACGCCCGGACGCTCGGCCTGCTCGCATCCGGCGGCACCGAGCTGATCGCGCAGCGCTCCACCGGCTTCAACAACATCGACCTGGACGCCGCCGCCGAGCTCGGCCTCACCGTCGCCCGGGTCTCGTACTACAGCCCGTACGCCGTCGCCGAACACGCCTGGGCGCTGGCGCTCGCGGTGAACCGGCGGCTCACCCGGGCCACCAACCGCTCCCGCGAGTTCGACTTCCGGCTGGACGGGCTGCTCGGCCGCGACATCCACGGGATGACGGTCGGCGTGCTCGGCACCGGCAAGATCGGCGAGTGCTTCGCCCGGATCGCCCACGGCTTCGGCACCGAGCTGCTCGGCTGGGACATCGCGGAGAACCCCGCGTGCACCGCGCTCGGCATGACCTACGTGGACCGCGCCGAACTGCTCGCCCGCAGCGACCTGATCAGCCTGCACGTCCCGCTGGTCCCGAGCACCCACCACGTGATCGACGGCGCGGCGCTCGCCCTGATGAAGGACGACGCGATCCTGATCAACTCCAGCCGCGGCGGCCTCGTCGACACCACCGCCCTGGTCGAGACGCTGCGCGCCGGCCGGCTGTCCGGCGTCGGTCTGGACGTCTACGAGGAGGAGACCGGCGTCTTCTTCTACGACCGCTCGGTCGAGGGCGTCAGCGACGACACGCTCGCCCGGCTGGTCACCTTCCCGCAGGTCCTGATCACCTCCCACCAGGCGTACTTCACGCACACCGCCGTCGGCCAGATCATCGAGGCGACGGTCCGCAACGTCGACGACTTCGAAGCCGGCCGGCGCAGCGAGAACACCCTGGTACCGAGGAACTGACCCCGGGGTGCCCGGCGGGGACCCGGCTTGCGGTCCTTCGGCCCGGGGAGGTCCGGGCACGCGATGCCGTCGCCGTCCCGGTCGACTGCGTTCGGTCGAGCGTGTCCGCCCGCAGGACGGCCTGCGCGTCGGCCTGGATCCTGAACGCGTCGCAGCCGACGACATGACCCTGGTGCACGTACGGGGCGCCGTCGACGGTGTGCTCCGGGGGCCACCCGCCGAGGAGCCCGCCCACCGCCCGGCCCCACCCCGTCCGGGGCGGGGCCGACCATCCTCCGGGACGCCCGGGGGAACGGAATGGACCTGGGGGAGGAATTCGCGGCAGAATGTGGTCTAGACCTCTACGTCGCTCTCCAGAAATGGCTATCCGTATGGAAATCGTGATCGTGCCCGACGCTGCCGCCGGAGGCAGCCTCATCGCCGCGGCGATCGCCGATCTGCTGACCGACAAGCCCGACGCCCTGCTCGGGGTGGCAACCGGCTCCACCCCGACGCCGATCTACCAGGCCCTGGCCGCCCGCGTGCAGGCCGGGACCCTGGACGCCTCCCGCGCACGCGTCTGCCAGCTGGACGAGTACGTCGGCCTCCCGGCCGGCCACCCCGAGTCGTACCGCTCGGTGGTCCTGCGCGAGGTCGTCGGGCCGCTCGGCCTGACCGAGGCGTCCTTCCTCGGGCCGGACGGCAACGCGCCGGACATCGCCGCGGCCGCGGCGGCGTACGACCGCGCGCTCGCCGAGGCCGGCGGGGTCGACCTCCAGCTGCTCGGCATCGGCACCGACGGCCACATCGGCTTCAACGAGCCGTGCTCCTCGCTCGCCTCGCGCACCCGCATCAAGACGCTGACCCGGCAGACCCGCGAGGACAACGCCCGGTTCTTCGACAGCCTCGACGAAGTCCCGCACCACGTGCTCACCCAGGGCATCGGCACCATCCTGGAGGCCCGCCACCTGGTGCTGCTCGCCACCGGTGAGGCCAAGGCCGAGGCCGTCGCCCTCGCGGTGGAGGGTCCGCTGTCCGCGATGGTGCCCGCCTCGGCCCTGCAGCTGCACCCGCACGCCACCGTCGTCGTCGACGAGGCGGCCGCCTCCGGCCTCAAGCTCGCCGACTACTTCCGCGACACCTACGCCGCCAAGCCCGCCTGGCAGGGCCTCTGACACGAGGCCGGGGCCACCCGGTGGAACCGGAGCCCCGCCGCCGAGGACCCGTCACCACCCGCGGTGACGGGTCCTCGGCGTTCCCCCGCGCCGCCGCACCCGACACGGCGCGGCTCGTCGGCGGGACCGTCCGGCGGTCCGGGGCGGGCAGCCCGCCGAGCCCCCGAACGGGCCTCCACCGCACGGGCCCTGGGCCGAACGGGTGGGCGGCAGGCTGTGCGGGTGGGTCATCCGTGCACCAACCGTGTCGCCGTGGGTAACTGTGCGCGTGCTCTCGGCTACCGGGCCCGCCGGGCGGGCGGGCTGACCGAGGCGCCCCCACTCCCCCTCCCGAACGGAACCACGCATGCGCAGTCCCGCTCTCGCCGCCTTCACCATGGCGGTCGCGCTCCCCCTGACCGGCCTGGCCGCCACCGGCACCGCCGTCGCGCAGTCGTCCCCCTCCCAGCGGGTGCCGATCAACGAGTGCGAAGGCGTCCCGAAGGTCTACGACACCGGCGCGGACCAGTTCCTCTGCACCCGGAGGGAGCTCGGCCCGGTCACCCTGCCGACGAGCCCGGTGCTGAAGGCGCTGCTGAAGGACTACGACCGGCTGGGCGGGGTGACGCCGGCCCGGTTCCTGGACTGGTACCGGGACTGGCGGGGCTGGAAGTACCCGGACCACAACGGCTTCACCGCCAACGGCGGCAACCTCGACATGACCGAGGTGACCCTGCCGACGGGCAAGAAGCTCGACCGCTTCGGCAGCAACGACCGCGGCAGGTTCCTGGCCCCCGGCGGCACGCGGTTCGCCGAGCGCGCCCTCCCGCCGGACTCCCTCAACGGGGGCGAGGCCAACTACCACTGCTTCGAGGTGCGGAAGGCGTTCAAGGTCCAGCAGGGCCACATCGCGGGCGCCTTCTCGCAGCCCGGCAACGGCCTCCAGCAGTGGCTCGACCCGGACCTCAAGCCGAACGACCCCACCCTGACGACCTTCGACGTGAGCGGCCTGATCACGGCGGGCTACCTGAAGGAGCACACGGACAAGAGCTACTGCCTGAAGGGGAACAGCGGGTCCTGACACCCGCCCGGACGGACGGAAGGGGCGGCGCCCGGACGACGACCGGCGCGCCGCCCCTTCCCGCGCCGCCGCCCCGCGGACGGGGGGCGGGGGAAGCGGCGGAGTAAGGCCCGCCTAGGCTGTGGAGGCAAGCAAAACGGGCGAACCGGACCCACCCAGGGTCGTGACGAGGGAAAGCGGGACCCGCCGATGGGCGACGGAATGTCAGGGATGCACCACCACGGCGGAATGACCGAGCTGGGCCCCTTCTCCCTCTCCAACGTCATGACCTGGTCCCCCGACTGGGTCTTCCTGATCGGCAGCCTGGCCGGCCTGGCGCTGTACGGCGCCGGCGTCGTCCGGCTGTACCGGCGCGGCGACCGCTGGCCGATCGGCCGGTCGGTCGGCTGGGCGGCGGGCATCGGCTCGGTGATCCTGGTCACCTGCACCGGGCTGAACGACTACGGCATGGTGCTCTTCAGCGCGCACATGATGCAGCACATGGTGCTCTCGATGCTGTCGCCGATCCTGCTGCTGCTCGGCGCGCCCATCACGCTGGCGCTGCGGGCGCTGCGCCCGGCCGGCAAGGGCCGGCCGCGCGGGCCGCGCGAGCTGCTGGTGGCCCTGCTGCACAGCACCTACGTCAAGGTCGTCTCGCACCCGGGCTTCACCATCCCGCTGTTCATCGCGAGCCTCTACGGGGTCTACTTCACCCCGCTGTTCGACTTCCTCATGCAGTACCGGCTCGGGCACATCTTCATGATGGTGCACTTCCTCGCCGCCGGGCTGGCGTTCTTCTGGCCGATCATGGGCGTGGACCCGGGCCCGCACCGGCCTGGCCACGTGATGCGGATCATCGAGCTGTTCATGGGGATGCCGTTCCACGCCTTCTTCGGCGTCGCGGTGATGATGGCCAGCCACCCGCTGGTGACCACCTTCACCGAGGAGGGAGCGCCTCCGGGGACGAAGCTGCTGGACGACCAGAAGCTGGCCGGTGGCATCACCTGGGCGTTCGGCGAGATCCCGACCGCGATCGTGCTGATCGCGCTGGTCTACCAGTGGATGCGGTCCGAGCAGCGGGTGTCCCGCCGCCGCGACCGCGCCGAGGACCGCAGCGGCGACGCCGAGCTGGCCGCGTACAACGCCTACCTGGCCTCGCTGGACAAGCGCGGCCAGCGGGCCGCCCCGGCACCGGCGGCCGACGCGGGCTGACCGGCCGCGCCGGCACCGCCCCCGACACCGTGACGAAGCCCCCGCCCCACCGGCGGGGGCTTCGTCGTCCCCGGCCGCAGGCTCCTCTGGGGTTCAGGACCCCGGCGGCTCGGGCCCTGGCGGCTCAGGCCTTCCAGCCGTTCTGGCGGGCGAGGCCGGCCACCAGGATGTCCAGACCGAACTCGAACCGCTCGTCACCGACGTTGCGGGTGAGCGCCGCCGCCATCGAGGTGATCATCGGATAGCGGTCGGCGGGGATGGTGGCGAAGTACTCCCGCACCTGGTCGGTGTAGTCCTGGGAGTTCCCGCCCCCACGCGTGGACGCCTCGAAGGTGGTCGCCGTGGTGTAGAGCCCGAGCACGTCGACCCCGTACGCGGCGGTCTGCTCGTCGAGGCCGCCCGCGCGCAGGATGCCGAGCATGGACTCGGCGATGTCCATGGCGTGCGGCGTGGTGGGCACATTGGCCACCACCGCCGCCCGGGCGAGGTCCCGGTGCGCCAGCAGGGCGTCCCGGGAGCGGCGCATCAGCCGCTTGATCTGCTCCTGCCAGTCGGCCGCGTCGGGCTCCTCGAGTTCGATCTCGGAGTAGGCCAGGTCGAGGACCTGCTCGACCAGCTCCTCCTTGCCGCCGATGTGGGCGTAGAGGCTCGCGGCCCCGGTGTCGAGCTCCTGGCCGACCCGTCGCATGCTCAGCGCGTCCATGCCCTCGGCGTCGACGATCCGCAGCGCCGCCTCGACGATCCGCTCGCGACTCAGCGGCTGGCGCCTGGCCGGCGCCTTCTCCTTCTCCTGCCAGTGCGCTGGCCAGCTCGGACGCGGGGCGGCACTGGTCATCGGGGCTCCTTCGTGGTCGGCGACGAGTCCCAGCGTACTTGACACGAACGCCGTTCCATGGGAAAACACTGTTCGTCGAAGGAAACAGCGTTCGTTCAGGCGAACAGAGTTCGCCCCCCAGTTCCAGCCCCCTTCCCAGCCGCGGATCCCGGAGAGCCCCCTCATGACCAGTCAGACCGCCCCACCCCCGGCCGCCACCGCGGCCGAGCCCGAACCGGCCGGATACCGGCTGCGCTGGGCCGCCCTCGCCGTGATCCTGGCCGCCGAGGTGATGGACCTCCTCGACACCACGATCGTCGGCGTGGCCTCCCCCGCCATCCAGCGCGACTTCGGCGGGGGCGACGCACAGATCCAGTGGATCTCCGCCTCCTACACGCTCGCCTTCGCCGTGCTGCTGATCACCGGCGGCCGGCTCGGCGACCTCTTCGGCCGCAAGCGCCTGTTCGTCCTCGGCGCGGCCGGCTTCACGCTCGCCTCCGTGCTCTGCGCGGCCGCCACCGGCGCGGGCACCCTGATCGCCGCCCGGACCGTCCAGGGCCTGTTCGCCGCACTGCTGATCCCGCAGGGGCTCGGCCTGATCAAGGCGATGTTCCCGCCCAAGGAGATCGGCGCCGCCTTCGGGCTGTTCGGGCCGATCCTCGGGCTCTCCTCCGTCCTCGGCCCCACCCTCGGCGGCTACCTCACCGACGCCGACTGGTTCGGCACCGGCTGGCGGATGGTCTTCCTGATCAACCTGCCGCTCGGGCTGCTCGCCGTGGTGGCCGCCGTCAGGATCCTGCCCGCCAACCGGACCACCCGGGCGGAGGGCGCCGGCCGGCTCGACCCGGTGGGCGTGCTGCTGCTCAGCACCGCCGTCCTGCTGCTGGTCTACCCGCTGGTCCAGGGCCGCGAGCTGGGCTGGCCGCTCTGGACGTACCTGGCCATGGCCGCCTCGCTGCCGGTGCTCCGGCTCTTCGCCCTCCACCAGCGCAGCGTGCTGCGGCGCGGGGGCACCCCGCTGATCGAGCCCTCGCTGTTCGCCAAGCGGGCCTTCACCTCGGCGCTCGCCACCGGCCTGGTCTTCTTCGCCGCGCTCTCCGGCCTGCTCCTGACCTTCACCCTCTACCTCCAGCTCGGCCTCGGCTGGACGTCGCTGCACTCCGGCCTCAGCATGATCCCGCTCTCGCTCGGCATCGTGGCCGGCGCCGTGCTCTCCGGCGGCGTCCTCGGCCCCCGCTACGGCCGCCGGGTGCTGCACACCGGGATGGCGGTCGCCGCCGCCGGCGCGCTCGGGCTCTGGGCCTCGGTGGAGCACTGGGCCGGCGGCCTGACCAGCTGGGCGCTGATCCCCGCGCTGCTGGTCACCGGATTCGGACTCGGCCTGATCATGGCGCCGTTCTTCGACATCGCCCTGGCCGGTGTGGAGGACGCCGAGACCGGCTCGGCGTCCGGCGTGCTCAACGCGCAACAGCAGCTCGGCGGCTCGATCGGGGTCGCCCTGCTCGGCACCGCGTTCTTCGGCTGGGCCGGTCCGGAGGGCTTGCGGCACGCGGCCGGCTGGACCTTCGGCCTCAGCGCGGGCCTGCTCGCGCTGGCCTTCCTGGTGGCCTTCCTGCTGCCCCGCCACGCCCGCCCGCACGAGGAGGGGTGAGCCCGCCTCCGGCCCCTTCCCGCCCCATCACCCGCGCCGTCGCCCGCCGGGACCAGCCCGGCAGGCGGCGGCGCCCGCGCGTGTGCGCCTGGGGGGTGTCGGCAGAGTCCCGCCGGGTCCGCGACGCCGCGACCCTGCCGACACCGCCTAGGATCCGGACATGCAAGCGCTTCTGATGGCCGCCCTGCTCGCCGTGGTCCTGCTCTCCCGGATCCAGGAACCGAGACGGTTGGGCAACGGAGTGCTGATCGGCCTGATCGGCGTCTGCGCGGCGCTCGGCACGGTGAGCGCGGTCGGCCACTTCTCCTCGTCGGCCGCGAGCGCCGTCACCGCCGGGGTGGCCGGCGCGGTCTGGCTGAGCGGGCTGGTCGCGGCCGCCCTGCTGGTGGCCAACGGGGTCACCATGGTCCGGCGGGAGGGCACCCGGCCGGCCAGCCTGCTGTCCCTGCTCGCCGGCGCCGCCCTGCTCGCCCTGCTCGGGCTGCTGCTCTCGGCCACCTACCTCAGCGTCCGGGCGCTGCGCGCGGCGGCCGGCGCCGCCGTCCTGCTCGGCGGCTACGGCGCCTTCCTGCTGCTCTGCTTCCTCGGGTACACCCTGCTGTACCGGCGCCTCGCCCCCCGGCCCGGCGCCGACTACCTGGTGGTGCTGGGCGCCGGGCTGAACGGCTGCGAGGTGCCGCCGCTGCTGGCCGCCCGGCTGGACCGCGCGATGGCGCTCTACCGCGCCGAGGAGGCCGCCGGACACGCACCGCTGATGCTGGTGACCGGCGGCAAGGGCCCGGACGAGAGCTGCACCGAGGCCTCGGCGATGGCGGACCACCTGGTCGCCGCCGGCTGCCCGCGGGAGCGGATCCGGCTGGAGGAGAAGGCCACCAGCACCACCGAGAACCTCGCCTTCAGCCGCGAGCTGATGGAGCGCGAACGGCCCGGCTACCACTGCACCGTGGTGACCAGCAGCTTCCACGTGCTGCGCTCCGCCGTGACCACCCGCCGGGCCGGGGTGCCGGGGCAGGTCGTCGGCGCGCCGACGGCCGGGTACTACTGGCCCAGCGCCGTCCTGCGCGAGGTGGTCGCGACGGGCCTGATGTACCCCCGGGCGAACGCCGTCGCCGTGCTGCTGCTCGCGACGGCGGGGGCGGTGGTGGGCTGGCGGTGGTGAGCCGCCCGGCCGGCCGCCCCGCCGGACGCGGAGAGGCCCCCGGGTCCGCGAACGGACCCCGGGGCCTCCCGGTACGGCTCGGTGCCGGCTCGGTGCCGGCCTGGTGCCGACTCCGCCCGGCTGGGATCAGCCGAGGTTGGCGAGCGCCTCGTTGAAGGTCTTCGAGGGACGCATCACGGCCGCGGCCTTGGCCGGGTCGGGCTGGTAGTAGCCGCCGATGTCGACCGGCGAGCCCTGCACGGCGATGAGCTCCTCGACGATGACCTGCTCCTGCCCGGCCAGCGCCTCGGCCAGGCCGGCGAACGCCTGGGCCAGCTCGGCGTCGGCGGTCTGCCCGGCCAGCTCCTGGGCCCAGTACAGGGCCAGGTAGAAGTGGCTGCCGCGGTTGTCGATGCCGCCGAGGCGACGGCTCGGCGACTTGTCCTCGTTGAGGAAGGTGCCGGTGGCGCGGTCCAGCGTGTCGGCCAGCACCTGGGCGCGGGCGTTGTCGGTGGTCTGGGCCAGGTGCTCGAAGCTGGCGGCCAGCGCGAAGAACTCGCCCAGGCTGTCCCAGCGCAGGTAGTCCTCCTTGACCAGCTGCTGGACGTGCTTCGGGGCGGAGCCGCCGGCGCCGGTCTCGAAGAGGCCGCCGCCGTTCATCAGCGGGACGACCGACAGCATCTTGGCGCTGGTGCCCAGCTCCAGGATCGGGAAGAGGTCGGTGAGGTAGTCGCGCAGCACGTTGCCGGTGACCGAGATGGTGTTCTCGCCGCGGCGGATGCGCTCCAGCGAGAACTTGGTGGCCTCGACCGGGTTCTTGATCTCGATCTGCAGACCGGCCGTGTCGTGCTCCGGCAGGTAGGTCTTGACCTTCTCGATCAGCACGGCGTCGTGCGCGCGGTTCTCGTCCAGCCAGAAGACGGCCGGGTCGCCGGTGGCGCGGGCGCGGGTGACGGCCAGCTTCACCCAGTCCTGGATCGGCAGGTCCTTGGTCTGGCAGGCGCGGAAGATGTCGCCGGCCTCGACGGCCTGCTCCAGCACGACGTTGCCCTCGTCGTCGACGAGCCGGACGGTGCCGGCGGCGGCGATCTCGAAGGTCTTGTCGTGGCTGCCGTACTCCTCGGCCGCCTGGGCCATCAGCCCGACGTTCGGCACCGAGCCGATGGTGGCCGGGTCGAGGGCGCCGTGGGCGCGGCAGTCGTCGATGACGGCCTGGTACACACCGGAGTAGCTGCTGTCCGGCAGCACGGCCAGGGTGTCGGCCTCGTTGCCGTCCGGGCCCCACATGTGGCCGGAGGTGCGGATCATGGCCGGCATCGAGGCGTCGACGATGACGTCGCTCGGCACGTGCAGGTTGGTGATGCCCTTGTCGGAGTCGACCATGGCCAGGGCCGGGCCCTCGGCCAGCTCGGCCTCGAAGGAGGCCTTGATCTCGGCGCCGTTCTCCAGCTTCTCGAGCCCGCCCAGGATGCCGCCGAGGCCGTTGTTCGGGTTCAGACCGGCCGCGGCCAGCGCCTCGCCGTACTTGGCGAAGGTGTTCGGGAAGAAGGCGCGGACCACGTGGCCGAAGATGATCGGGTCGGAGACCTTCATCATGGTGGCCTTGAGGTGCACCGAGAACAGCACGCCCTCGCTCTTGGCGCGGGCCACCTGGGCCGCCAGGAACTCGTGCAGCGCGGCGACGTGCAGCACCGAGGCGTCGACGACCTCGCCGGCCAGGACCGGGACGGACGGACGCAGCACGGTGGTGGTGCCGTCCTCGGCGACCAGCTCGATGCGCAGCGAGCCGGCCGAGGAGACCACCGCGGACTTCTCGGTGGACCGGAAGTCGTTCGCGCCCATGGTCGCGACGTTGGTCTTGGAGTCGGCCGACCAGGCGCCCATGCGGTGCGGGTGCGTCTTGGCGTAGTTCTTGACCGACGCGGGGGCGCGGCGGTCGGAGTTGCCCTCGCGCAGGACGGGGTTGACCGCGCTGCCCTTGACCTTGTCGTAGCGGGCCCGGACGTCCTTGTCCTCGTCCGTCTGCGGGTCGTCCGGGTAGTCCGGCAGCGCGTAGCCCTGCGCCTGGAGCTCGGCGACGGCCGCCTTCAGCTGCGGGATGGAGGCCGAGATGTTCGGCAGCTTGATGATGTTGGCGCTCGGGGTCTTGGCGAGTTCGCCCAGCTCGGCGAGGGCGTCCTCGATCCGCTGGCCCTCCTCCAGACGCTCCGGGAAGCTCGCGATGATCCGCCCGGCGAGGGAGATGTCGCGGGTCTCCACCCGCACACCCGCCGTCGAGGCGTAAGCCTGCACCACAGGCAGGAACGAGTACGTTGCCAGGGCCGGCGCCTCGTCGGTGTGCGTATAGATGATGGTCGAGTCAGTCATCGGTACTCCGCTTCACGTCTCCAACGTCTTGATGTCAAGATATCTCGTGTTCGCCCCTTCGCTCCACCTCCCCCCGTACCGGAGTGCGCTCCCGCGCCCGGGCGAGCCGGCGGCGGTCAGCTCCACCGTCGTCCCGGGGCGGGCGCCGGGCAAGCGGAGCAGCGGGGCGCGGGCCCGCGGAACCCCCCGCCGGCGGCCTCACCGGTGCGCGGCGAGCCGGGCGTCGAACTCGGCCTCGTCGGCCAGGAACCAGAGCTGGCCGCCCCGGTTGCTCTCCCGGACGAAGTCCCGCAGCGGGCCGCTGCCGTCGGTGTGGCGGGAGATGTCACCGACGACGGCCAGGCCGAGCCGGTAGGTGGCGAACTTCTGCACGATCCCGCCCGCGATCCGGGTGCTGAGGCGGAAGAAGTCCTCCTCGAAGCGCTCGACGGGCACCACGACCCAGGCCGCGCCGGCCGCGAACGCGTCACCGATCAGATCGGTGGCATCCCGTTCGTCGCGCACCGGCGGCCCGTCGGCGGGCAGGCGCAGGACGGTGACGGCGGACTCAGACATCGGCGTTCTCCCCGATCAGTGCGTTGACGATGACGAGCAGCTCGGCCGTGTCGGCCAGACCCCCGAGGATGACCACCTTGAGCGTCGAGCGCTGCTCGTCGTGCAGGGTCTGGACCCGCAGCGGTCCGTCCTCACGTGGGCCCGCGACGGCCGCCATCAGGGTGTTGGCCAGCCGGGCGGCCTCCACCGTCCCGATCGCGTCGATCTGCACGATGGTCGAGGCCTCGGCGTGGCGCCGCTCCTCGGACGGCGCGGGCGCGGGGACACCGGTGAACTCCGCGAGGTCCTGGGCGGTGATCCGGTACTGCTTGCCGATCCTGGTCGCCCGGAGGCGGCCGTCGCGGACGTAGCCGCGCACCGTGCGCACGTGCAGGTCCAGCAGTTCGGCCACCTGTTCCACCGAGTAGTAGGGCGCCACCAGGCCTCACTTCCTTCGATCTTCCTTATCATTACGCAAACTACCACAACGATCGGGCGCATAGGGAAGGAAAGGGAAGGCGTGATCGCGGGGAAGTCCGGGGACCGTCAGGACTCCGTCAACACAGCACCGCATTCGGTCAACGCCGCGTCAGGGGAGCGACCGACGGCCCGCCGCCGCCCTAGCGTCGGAGTAAGCAGTTCCCGCAGGCCCCACCACTCCTTGGGAGCACCGCATGGCCCCCGTCGTCTGGCACGTCCCGGTCACCGTCACCGGATCCACCACCGCCCTCCGGCTCTTCCGCCTGCGCGACGGCCGTCGCTGCGCGGTGGGCTTCGCCACCACCGAGGCGCTGACCGCGCTCCTCGGACCGGACCAGGCGTGCACCGAACTCGCCGAGCCTGCGCTGCGGGCGCTCGCCGCGCCGCTCGGCGTGGACGCCCTGGTCCTGGATCCACGGCTGGTGGCACCGCCCGTCGCCAGGCCCGCCCGGGAGGGCGCGGCCGGCACGCCCGCCGGGCCCTCCGGCCACACCGCGGCGGCTGTCCGGACCGAGCTCCAGCACCGGTGACGACGCTCCGGCTCGTCCCCGGCGCCCGGTCGCCCGAACCGGACCGGCGGGCCGCCGGCTCGGGACAGCGCTCCCCCGGGCCGGCGGCCCGGCCCGGGGGAGCCCCGCACGCCGGCGGCGGGCGGCCCCTGCACGCCCTGGTCCGGGTCGGCTTCGGCCCCGTACCGCTCGACTTCGACCGGCTCGCCGCCGAGTTCCCGGCCATCCGGAGCGGGTTCGCGCTGGCCGGCGGCGCCGACCTCGAACTGCGGCTCGTCTGCGGCGGCCCCCAGGAGTTGCGCGCGGTCTCCACCGCGCTGCTCCGGGCCGGCGCGGTGCGGGTCCAGGTCGACCTCGTGCTGCGCGCCCTGACACCTGCTCCGCCGACGCTGCGGCCGGTGCCGTAGGGCCGCCCGCGCCCCACCGTCGACCGGGCGGGGCGCGGGCGGCCCTAGGGCCTGTGTGATGTTGTGATCAGTGGAGCGGTCGTACGAGGTCGTCTATCCAGATCATCGAGGCGCGGAGGTGAAGGCCTGCGAGGTAGCT
>NZ_JBEXYC010000054.1:0-48409 GCF_040630835.1 Kitasatospora sp. NPDC005751 | reverse complement strand
ACATCTGTTTCACATCTTTTCCACTCCCCTCACCTCTCCCTACGTCCCCCCGCCCACCCCCCCCCGCGGCCCGGCACCCGGCCGTCAGCTCAGCTTGATCTGCTGACTGCGGCCGCCGCCGCAGGTGTTCTGCACCAGCGGGGCGCCGTCGGCGGTCGAGGCCCCCGAGATGTCCAGGCACTTCCCGCTGTGCCGCGCCAGCAGGGTGAGGTAGCCGCTGCCCGTGCTGCGCACCGACCACTCCTGGTTGGCGCCGCCGTTGCAGGTGTACCGCACCAGCGGGGCGCCGTCGGCGGTCGAGGCCCCGGTGACGTCCAGGCACTGCCCGCTGCCCCGCGCGACCACGTTCACGTAGCCGGGGCTGCTCGCCCGCAGCGACCACTGCTGGCCGGTGGTGCCGTTGCAGGTGGACTGCACGGCGGGCGCGCCGGCCGTGCCGGGGGCGCCGGGGACGTCGGCGCACTTGCCGCTGCTCCGCAGCTGGAGCGCCTTCCAGCTGTCGGGGGCCGCGCTGCGCAGGTTCCAGGACTGGTTGCTCCCGGTCGTGGGCCGGTAGACCCCCACCGGAGCCCCGTCACCCGTGGACGCGCCCGTGACGTCGAGCAGGTCGCCCGTCGCCTTGTTGACCAGGGTGCCGTGGCCGTCGCCGTTGGTGGAGAGCATCCACAGCTGCTGCGTGGACGAGTTGGCCGCCGCGAAGCCGAGCGTGCCCGGGGTGGCCGTGGCGGTCAGGGCCTTGCCGTTCGCCGTGTTGGTCAGGCGGTAGGCGGCCGTGTTGTCGGAGCCGCCGGAGACCTTGGTGAACTTCCACTGCTGCGCCGGGTCGGCCGGGTCGGCGGGGTGCTGGACGGGGCCGCCCTGTGCGCTCGCGGCCGCCGACAGCGCCAGGCCGCTGTTGTCGTTGACGAGCTGCCGCACCTGCCCGGTGGGGGCGGCGGCGGTCACCGCGGCGTCGGTGCCGGTGGCGCCGGGGATGACGAAGGTGGTCACCGAGCCCGGGCCCACCGTGGTGGTGAGCGTCTTGGCGGCGGTGGCCCGCAGGTCGCCGTCGCGCTGCAGGTTCTTTCCGGCGTCGGTGGTGTAGCGCTCGACGGGGGTGGTGGTGCTGACGCTCTGGAAGGCCGCCAGGTCGAGGGTGACGCTCTGCGGCGCGCCGGTGGGGTTGGTGTAGACCGCCACCGTGCCCGTGCCGCCGGGGCGCAGGGCGGCGAGGGCGTTCGCGGAGTCGGTGGTGATCACCCGGGCCCCGGGCCGGATGAAGCGGCTGTAGTTGGCCATGGCCCAGTACTTCTTGTTCTTGCGGATCGGCTCGGCGCCCGGGTTCGTGGAGGTGAAGTCCACTTGGACGAGGCCCCAGTTGGCGTTCTCGTGGGCGGGCGTCATGTTGGCGTAGTCCTCGACGGCCTGCCACATCACCCAGGCGCTCGGCTCCAGTTCTCGGATGTCGTCGGTGACGTGCTGGGCGAAGTCGAGGGCGGGCGACATGTCGGTGAAGCTCTGCGGGACGGTGCCCCCGAGGTCGACCTCGGACATCCAGAGCGGCTTGCCGGCGCCCTTGGCGATGTCGCGCGCTCCGGTGCGGCCGCCGGTCTCGTACGTGTGGGTGTTGAGCTTGCCCACGGTCGAGCGCACCGCCGGTGCGTAGGAGTCCCAGTCGGAGCGGAACAGGTCGGGCCTGGTCTCGTCCATCGCCGAGACCGGGGTGCTCACGCCGGCCGCGTCCAGTGCGCCGCGCAGCGCGGTGACCAGGTGGGCCTGCGAGGCGACGTCCCAGTGGGAGCCCTCCTGCCTGCCGCCGGCGCCCCAGTAGGAGGTGCTCGGCTCGTTCATCGGGGAGAGGGCACCGAAGGTCACGCCGGTGGCGGTCTGGGCCCGCTGGAGGGACCCGGCCAGGTAGGCGGCGAAGCGGTCGTACTGGTCGGGGCGGAGGTTGTCCTCCCAGCTGTTGGCCGCGCCGGAGACCAGCCCGCTCCTGGTCATGAAGTAGGGCGCGGAGTTGGAGAAGGCCTCGAAGGTGTCCGCGCCGCGGGTCTTCGCGGCCTTGAGCCACCACTGCTGGTTGGCGTCGGCGGCGGCGTTCCAGTGGGTGGGGTCGGCCGGGTTCCACCAGTCGGCGGGCTCGGTCCAGCCGGCCGTGCCGGAGGCCGGCGGGCCGAACGCCGCGGGGCGGTTCCAGTACCCCGGCACGGCGGCGCCCGGGCGCAGGTAGGGCGTCGTCTCGGGGCTGTCGCCGCCGCCGATGTTGTAGCGGGCGACGGTGAAGCCGAGGCCGTCCGGGCCGAAGAGGTCGTCGGCGAGCTGGGAGCGTTCGGCCTCCGGCCACCCGCCGGTGACGTTGGCGAACCAGGCGAGGGAGGTTCCCCAGCCCTGGAACGGCTGCTGCTGGTAGCCGGGGTCGAGCCGGACGGTGACGTGCGCGGCGGCTTCGTCGGCGAAGGCCGGCGGGGCGCTCAGTGTGCCGGCCGCCAGGGCCGCGGCGGCGGTGACGACGGCGCCGAGGCCGGTGCGGGACCGGCGGGTGCGGGCTCTGCCGGCGCGGCCGGTGGGTTGCTTGCGCAGGGACACGGGTCCTCCTGGGCTGATGGTGGTCGGGCAGGGCGAAGCCCCTCCGCCGGACACGGTGGTGGTGGAGGGGCTTCGTCGGGGGGCTCCGGTCAGGCCGTGGTGCGCTTCCACTGCTGGTTGGTGCCGGTGCCGCAGGTCCACTGCTCCAGCGCGGTGCCGTCGGCGGTGGCCTGGTTGGTCACGTCCAGGCACTTGCCGCTGTGCCGGGCGATCAGGCGGACGTAGCCCGTGGCACCGGTGACCTTCTGGACCTGCCACTGCTGGGACGGCCGGCCGTCGCAGGGGTTCTGGACGGCGAGCGCGCCGTCGGCGGTCGACGCGTCGGCGATGTCGAGACACTGTCCGCTGTGTCGGGCCATGATCTGGGCGTAGCCGGTGCCGAGGTTCTTGATCCAGAAGTTCTGGTTGGCGCCGTTGCCGCAACCCCACTGGATGAGCTGGCCCGCCCGGGCGAAGGAGTAGTCCCGCACGTCGACGCACTTGCCGCTCTGGCGGCCCGTCAGGCTCTCCCAGGTGGCCTTCATGCCGGCGACGACGCCGGTGGCGGCGTTCACGGTGATCTGCGGGGAGTAGCCCATGGTCATGGTGGTGGCGGTCGGGAACGTCAGCGGCAGCCAGACGTACTGGGAGTCGTTGACCGTCCCGCCGCTGGCGTTGCCCCAGCGGTCGCCCATGTACAGGTAGCCGGTGCCGCCGCTGCCCTGGACGGGCAGCACGAAGGCGGTCTGGCTGGAGTAGGTGACGGAGTCGCCGATGTCCTGGAGGTCGCTCCAGGAGCCGGTGACGCTGGTGGCGGTGCCGTACTTCTGCTGGTTGGGCGCCCAGCCGGTGGCGTGGGAGGAGAGCAGGAAGTAGACGCCGTCGCGCTTGAACATCGCCGGCGCCTCGCGGGACTGGCCGTTCCACAGGCTCTGCACCTGGGCGTCGATGCCGGTGTAGTCGGCGGTGAGCCGGTAGACGTGCAGGTCCCGGTTCTCGTTGGCGGCGGAGATCATGTACCCCGTGCCGTCGTCGTCCACGAAGGTGGTGATGTCTCGGGACATCTCACCCAGCGGCCGGAAGCTGCCGCGCCAGGTGTAGCTGCCGTCGACGGTGGGGGAGACGGCCACCGCGGCCCGGGCCTCGCCGTAGTCCGCGCCGTTCTCCTTGTGCATCCACATGACGAACTGGCCGGTGGCGGCGTTGTACATCACCTTGGGCCGCTCGATCACGGCGTACTGCAGCTCCGGGTCGGTGGCCTGGCTCAGCACGTGGCCGCGGAACTCCCAGGTCCGGAGGTCGCGGGAGCGGTAGCTGGAGACGTAGCGGAAGGTGTTGTCGGCGTTGCGGTCCTCGCCGAACCAGTAGTAGTACGTGCCGACCTTGATGACGCCGCCGCCGTGGGCGTGCACCGGGTTCCCGGCGGTGTCGGCGAACTGGGTGCCGTTGGTGATCGTCACCGTGGCCGCCTGGGCGGTGCCGACGCCCTGGAAGAGGGGGAGGAGCAGCGCCAGCAGGGCGCCGAACAGGATCGTTCTCAATCGCGGCATGACTTCATACCTCTGGGTCTCGCAGATGCGCGCGTGACGGCCGCGTCCGGTCCTGGTGGCGCGGAACCGCCAGGGCCGACGTGCTGTCAGGCACCCTGTTCCAGGGCATGCCTGACGTCGAGTTCCCGCGCACGGCGAATGCGGTGGGGGCGGGACTGTCGTGCGGGCATCTTGGGTGGGGGTGGAATTTCGTCGTGCGGGGTCGAGGACGGCGGGCCGGTGGAGCGGCGCGGCGCAGGGGAACTCGTTCCCGGTGAAGGAGCTTGCGCGCCGGATCGACAGGCCGGGGGCGGCCTTGTGGGCAGTCCCGTCGTCCCGTCCGCGGCGTCCGGAGGATGACCGGGGAGTAACCGTCTGTCGGCGCCCCCAGCGCGTCCGTCGCGGGGATGTTGGCGCAAACAAGCGGTCGACGGAGAGTCTCGGAGTGCTGTCCGGCGGTGTCAAGGGTTTCGTCCAAGTTGCGCCCGGACGGGACGAATCGGCCCGTCCGGTAAACTCCGCGTCACTGGTTCATCACTTCTCCGTGACGGAATCGGCGGTGCCGCCCGCGGAAGCGACAGGATCCCCCGGGTGCGCCGGGGGATCCTGGTGTGCGTTGTGGTCCGAACGTGTGGGTTTCCGGGGGATTCTCCGAGGGTCGGCGGGCCGCGCCCGCCGGCGGGCTCAGCGGCCGTCGAACAGGTGGGCCAGCCGGGTGGGCGTCAGGCGGATGTCGTCGAAGTCGACGCGGCAGCCCTCGCCGACCGGCGACTGGACCTCGAGGCCGACCCGGACGGGAGCCGGCCCGTCCAGGGCGAACTGCCTGATCAGACGCCAGGTACGGCCGTCGGAGGAGACGTGGAAGGCGAACGCCGGCGCGATCCGGCTGATCCGCAGCCACAGTGCGTCGCCCTCGACCGGTCCCGCGACCGCGTCGTCCGAGCGCCCGCGGGTGACCACCGAGTAGACGCTCGGCGCTCCGTCCGGTGACTGCTCGAAGTTGAGCTTCGCCCAGTGGTCGGCGTCCGACCGGACGATGAGGGCGCCCGCGTCCCACGGGGCCCGGAACCCGACCCGGAGCCGGGCCGAGAACTGCCAGTCCCCGTCCGGCGGGTCGACCAGCGCCGTCGCGGCGTTGCGCCTGGCCTCGCCGGTGAGCGGGTCGGTGAAGACGTCGGTGCGGGGGGCGGCGGTGACGGACAGGACGTGGCCGGCCAGGGAGCAGGCGGCCGGGGCGGGCGCCCAGCGGAGGGGGGAGGCGAATGCGTCGTCGAGGCTCATGGCGTCATTGTTGACACTGGGCGAGGGGGATCCACCAAAGAGCCACAGAATCAGCCAGATCCGATCGTTCAGCCGTGATCCGACGAGTCGCCCGATGAAAGGTTGTTGCATTGTGGGGACTTCGGTTTAATGCTGTGCGTTAATGGAGAGGAGATTCCTGCGGGAGGCGCATCATGAGCGAGTGCACCGGCGACGCCGGCCGCCCGGGCGGCGCGGTCGGGGACCACCTGCCGTCGGCCGCCCACCGTTCCACCGCGCCGCGCGTCCCGACAGAACCGTCCGCGAGGGATGCCGGCGTGCACGGGATGGTCACCAAGCTCGCGGACCGCCGCGAGCTCATCCACTACGACGTCGAGGCCGGGACCGGCCGCGACACCGCCGACAGCCGCCCGCTCGAACCCACCCCGGGCGACTCCGAAACCAGACTCGACCCGGTGGCCGGCGACTGGGTCACCATCGCCGCACAGCGCCAGGGCCGCACCCACCACCCACCCGACCACGACACCTCCTTCGCCGACCTCCCCGAGGAGCGGGCCCGCCTCGTCCTGGACGCCTGGACCGACCGCCGCACTGTCCGCCCTGCCGGACGCCGTCGAAGGCGTCGACACCCGCCGCCTGGTCGTCAACGGCGAACTCGAGAGCGCCTTCGTCCCGTTCGCCGCCCGCCGGCCCTACGAAGTCCACCTCCACCCCAATCGCCGGGTGCCCGGCCTCACCTGCCTCGACTCGCACGAACGGGCCGAACTCCCCACCTTCTAGCTGGACTTGCTGTGCCGCTCCGCCCGCCTCTGCCACGGCGGAGCGGGCCGGCCGGCCCCACTCCCCATGTCGCCGCCCGGCACCAGGCCCCCGAGCGGGGCGGGGCGGAGCCGGCCCCGCACCTCGAACTGTCCACCGTCCGCCGGACGGCGGACCGGCTCACGTACCCGGCCGGCGTGGGGCCCGGGGCCGACGCCTTCGTCAACGACCTGTGCTCCGAGGACGCCGCCCGCCGGCTTCGCGAACTCGCCGCGTAGACGCAGGTGGCGGCCGGGTCGGGGGTCTGGCGGCCGGCCCGGCGGCCCGCCGCCGCAGGGCGCCCCGAGCCCTCCGAGCCCCCTGCCCCCGGCCCCGGGAGGCCGGGGGCGGCCCCCGGGGGCCCGGCTGTCGGTTTCTGATCGTTCCGGCGGTAGCCTGCCCTCTGGACGTAGCGGGACATCGATGCCCGCCCAGGTCGTCAGGGGAGCTCGTGACCGATCAAGGGATGCTGGCACCACAGCGTCAGGCACTGATCCTGGAGGCCGTGCGCCGTCGTGGCGCGATGCGGGTCGCCGAGCTGGTCGAACAGCTCGGGGTGTCGGACATGACCATCCGCCGCGACCTGGACACCCTGGCCCGCCGGGGAACGGTGCAGAAGGTGCACGGCGGCGCCGTGGCGATCGGCGCCTCCAGCACCGACGAGCCGGGCTTCGAGGCGAAGTCCTCGCTGGAGGAGGCCGCCAAGGCCGCCATCGCGGACGCCGCCGCCGCACGGGTGGAGCCCGGCAACGTCGTCGCGCTCTCCGCCGGCACCACGACCTTCGCGGTGGCGTCCAGGCTGCTCAAGGTGCCGCAGCTGACCATCGTCACCAACTCGCTCGCGATCGCCGACCTGGTGTGGGCGGCCGGCCGCGACGCCGGGGCGAGCACCCCCTCGCTGCTGCTGACCGGTGGATCGCCCACCCGCTCGGCCGCCCTGGTCGGCGCCCTGGCCGAGCAGACGATCCGCTCCCTCCACGTGGACCTGCTGATCCTGGGCGCGCACGGCGTCTCGGAACGGGCGGGCCTGACCACGCCCAACCTGGCCGAGGCGCAGGCCAACCGCGCCATGATCGGCTCCGCCCGCCGGACCGTGGTGGTCGCGGACCACACCAAGTGGGGGGTGATCGGTCTGAGCAGCTTCGCGGAACTCGCCGAGATCGACTGCTTCATCACCGACGACCCGCTGCCGGCGCAGGCCCGCGGCACGCTCGAAGAGGCGGTCGGCGAGCTCGTGGTGGTCTCCACCGCCACCGGCTGACCCGCGCGGGCGGGCGCGGGCGGGTGCGGGCGGGGCCGAATGCCCCGCCCGCGCGGTCGGTCTCAGGCCGCCCGCGCTCCAGACCCCGACCCCGACCGGGGGCGGGGTATCGACACGAAGCGGTCCGGCAGCTTGACCGTGCGACAGTTCGCACCCGCGAACGCGGACGTGATCAGCCGCGCCAGTCGCTCGTCGGTGGAGAACACCCACGTGCCCGGCACGAGCACGATCCGGTGCTGCCCGTCGAGGACGGACCTGGTCAGCAGCTCCAACTGCGGGCGCACGCCCGCGGAGGGGGCGCCGTTGTCGAAGTAGAGGATGGGGGCGAGCAGGCCGAGGCGGTTGGCGAAGCGCCGCAGGGCCTCGCGGTGGGCGGCCATGCCCCGGGGGTCGAAGGGGAAGCAGCGCAGATAGGCCGCGGGGGCCAGACGGGCGGTCGGAGCGGTCACGGAAAGCCTCCTCTTCGCAAGCCCCCCAGAACCTCGCCGGAACACCGGCGCCCCACCCTCCGTACGGACGGCCGGGGTGGCGCCGGGCGGACTCTCCCACCCGCCGGTAGCGCCCGGACCGCGTCCTCGGGTTGCATCATCGGCTCCGCCGCCTGCCGAGTCAATGCCCAACCGCATCCCCGGCGGCTCGGGCGTGCGGTCGGCGGCAGCGCGCTCGGCGCGCCGACGCGGCCGCGGCCGTCGGGCAGGGGAGCCGGTGCCGACCCGGTCGCGGACGGGCGCCGGCGGTGTGATCCACCCCGGGACGGAGCGGTCCTCCGGACGGATAGCCTGAGGGCGTCGCTCGCGTCCGGAGCGTCACGATGTGAGGAGTCCCGACATGGCCGACGCCAAGAACGCTGTGATCCACACCAGCCACGGTGCCATCACCGTGGAGCTGTTCCCGAACCAGGCGCCGAAGACGGTGCGCAACTTCGTGGAGCTCGCCGAAGGCACCCGGGAGGGGGCGACGGACCCGCGTACCGACGAGCCGATCAGCGGCCCGTACTACGACGGCACCCCCGTCCACCGGATCATCGACGGGTTCATGATCCAGGCGGGCGACCCGACCGGAACCGGTCGCGGCGGCCCCGGGTACACCTTCGGCGACGAGCGCTACCCTGACCTCGTCTTCGACAAGCCCTACCTGCTCGCCATGGCCAACTCCGGCCCCGGCACCAACGGCTCCCAGTTCTTCATCACCCTGGGACCGGCCGCCTGGCTGAACTTCAAGCACACGATCTTCGGCAAGGTCGCGGACGCCGCCTCCGAGAAGGTCGTGGCCGAACTCGGCTCGGTGGCCACCGACGCGAACGACCGGCCGCTTGAGGCGGTCACCATCGACCGGATCGAGATCAAGCGCTGAGACCCCTCGGTGAGCACGAACCGGCCGGACCACCGGCCCGGGGCGAGTGGCTCAGGGGGACGGGACCGGCGCCGGCGCGGGTCGGCCGTCGCCGTACACGCTCGCCATCGAGGAGGTGCCGGTGGTGAGGAAGTCCCGGATGGCCGCCAGGTAGGTGTCGCGGTCGACGGTGCCGCCGCCGTCGGGGTCGAGGGCGTCGAAGGCCGCGTCGACGTCGCCCTCCGCGTTCCCGGTCGCGGTGCGCAGCCGGCTGAACTCCTCGCGGGTGAGGCGGCCGTCGGCGTCGGCGTCGGCGAGGTCGAACAGCGAGCCGAGGGCGGGCCGGCAGGTCGCCTCGAACGCGTCGTGTCCCGCCCAGGAGCGGTACTCCTCGAAGGTGACGCGGGAATCGTGGTCGGCGTCCATCTGGCGCCAGACCTCCTCGTGGGCGGTCCGGGCCGCGACGACGAGCGGGTCCCGGGCGTCGCGCCCCACGGCCGCGGCCGCCCGGTCGACCCGGGCGGCGTACTCCGCCCGCGAGATGACGCCGTCGCCGTCCGTGTCCAGCATGGAGAAGATGCGGCGCTTCGCCGGATCTGACATTGCGTGTCCTCCTGGTGGCTGTCCGTGGTTCTCGCCGGTCACGCTATCCAGTGGGACCGCCCTGGCGGCGCAGGCGCGTCGACGCCCGTCCCGGGCCCGGCTCCGGGCCCGCCCCGGGTTCACAGCCAGCCGCGCTCCTTGGCGCGCAGGGCGGCCTGGAAGCGGGTGGTGGCGCCGAGGCGGGTCATCAGACCGGCGACGTGGGTGCGGTACTTGCGCAGGGAGATGTTCAGCTCGCGGGCCGCGTTCTCGTCCTTGCTGTGCTCGCTCAGGGTGCGCAGGACCTGGGCCTCGACGGTGGTGAGGTCGAGGTGGTCGAGGTCGGTGGCGCGGGTCCAGAGCCCTTCGAAGAGGTCGACCAGCGCGGCGACGATCCCGGGTTGGCCGATCTGCAGGGTGTCCGACTCCGGCCGGGCGGGGTCGAGGCGGACGAAGGCGACCCGCCGGTCGACGATGAGCAGCCGGCGGAACGGTTCGGGCGTCACGCGGTGGACGTCGCCCAGGTCGTGCCAGTGCCGGGCGTAGGCCATCTGCTCGGGCCGGTCGAGCGCCGCCGTGCTGACGAGGGTGCGGCAGGCCATCCCGTCGGCGAGCGCCCGCCGGAACCGGAGGGCCGTTTCGTCGCGGAGCGGAACCCCGCTGCGGGGCAGCGGTTTGGCGTTCAGCGTCTCGACGCGTCCCGGCATCGTGCGGATCCGGTGGGTGACCTGCGCGGTGTCCCTGATGCGCTCGACGAGCTCGACGCGGCGACCGTGGCGGGCCTCCTCGGCGAGCTCCCACACCACGTCGAACGCGGAGTCGAGCCGGGCCAGTTCACGGGAGGTGTGCTCCACGCGGCGGCGGACGAGCAGGTCGACGGCGGCCGCGGGCGGCAGCGGGGCCAGCGTCGCGTCGAGCAGCCCCAGGTCCCGCAACTCCTCGAGGACCGCCCGCACATCGGGCAGGCCCAGGTCCGCGCCCGCGGTGTCGGGATCGCCCGGCCGGGTACGCAGCACGTAGCGGTAGACGCGCTCCTGGTCGTCCGTCAGACCCAAGCTCTGCAAACTCATGGCCGCCCCCGGGTCCGTGCAGTTTCCTGCATCAAGTCTTGCACTCTCTGCCCGTTCCGCCGAGAGCGGGTGCTTGACAGGCTGAGGGATTGCCGGGCGGAGCGACCGCCCGCGGCGCCGATCGACAGCGGACCGCACGATCGACACCGGATCGCACGCTCGACACCGGACCGCACGCTCGACACCGCATCGCACGCTCGACACCGCATCGCACGTTCAACAGGGGAGACATCGTCATGGGCCACCTCCGCAGTTTTGCCCCGTGGATCGCCGTCGCGGTCCTCACCGGCACCGTCGACCTCCGCTGGGCCGCGCTCACCGGCCTCCTGCTGGCCCTCGCGCTCGTGGTGACCCAGCGCCGCGCCGGCCGGGGCTGGGACGCCCTGGTGATCGAGGCCAGTGCCGTCGTCTTCCTGGCCGGCTACACCTGCGCCGCCTTCGCCGCGCCCGACTCCACCGCCGTCGCCCACTACGGCCCGCCGCTGTCCTCGCTCTGGCTGGCGGCCACCGCCTGGGGCTCGCTCGCGCTCGGCCGGCCCTTCACCCTCGGCATCGCCCGCACCCAGACCCCCGAGCACGTCTGGAAGAGTCCGCTGTTCCTCCGGGTCAACCGCGTCATCACCGCGGTGTGGGCGGCCGCGTTCACCCTCGCCGGCCTCGGTGGCGCGCTGCTGCGCCACTACCGGCCGGACGCGGGCGACGCCCGCACCCTGCTCACCGTCGCCACGTTCGTCCTGCCGCTCCTGTTCACGGTCCGCTATCCGACGCTCGCCCGTGCCCGGCACGCGGCCGCGGCGGGCCCGGCCGCCCGGTGAGCACCCCTGACCCCGGTCGCCCGGTCCGTGCGTCGTCCGCGGCGACGGGCCGGGCGGTGTCGTCGTAAGTCGGTTGCCCCGTCCGCCGGGCGGGCGTCACAGTGGGCGCATCGCGCCGAACCACCAGGAAGGAGCGCGACCGTGCACGCCTTCACCCGCTCCCCGTGTCAGCGCTTCCGGTGCTCCTGGATCCGGGGGACGTCCTCGTAGTGCGCCCGTCGGCCGCCGGCCGGGCCGCCTCGGGGGAGGGTCCCCGAGGCGGCCTTTTCGGCGCGGCGCCTCCGCCGAGGGTGAGCTGGGCACGGGAGGGCCCAGGGGTCGGTAACACCCCCGCTTCGGCTGTGACGGTTCGACTCCGTCCTCGCCCACCCTCGCCGGCTCCGCACGGCAGCTGGCTTGCCGCACCGGCGATCTGACGTCGTTTCAGTGTCAGACCCTCCGAGCATAATGAAGTATCGCCGCAGACGGGGGCCGTCCTGGCGCGGCCGGATCCGCATTCCGAGGGCCCGTGCGAGCGGGGCGGAATCCGCGCGCCGCAGGTCGTCAGGCACCTCGTCCGGCGCCAACTGGGGGAGTGGATAGATGATCATCATCGGCATCGTCATTCTGGCCGGACTCGTCCTGTTCGGCATCATCGCCGGCTCGATGACGGACGGCGGGGACCGGAAGAGGAAGTCCCGTTACCGCGGCGGCGATTCCGGCGGCAGCGGCGGCGGTTGCGGCGGGGGAGGCTGTGGCGGAGGGGGTTGCGGCGGCGGCTGCGGCGGCAGCTGAGCGCCCGGCCGCCGGGAACGGAGCAGGCGTGCTCTCACGAACGTACTCCCGTCGCGTCGACCGCGTGCAGGCGGCCGTCGACGCGCTCGAACTGCCCCCCGCCGTCTACCGGACGTGCCCGTTCGAACCGCGCGAGCTGGTCGAGACCGGGCTGCGCCAGTGGCTGCGCTGCTGCGGGGCGGCGATGCTGGACCGGCAGGTCATCGGCATGCCGTCGTTCGCCGTGGACGAGGCGTGGCACGGGCTGATCCTCTGCACCGAGCGCTACGCGGCCTTCTGCCGGACGGCCTACGGGCGGTTCCTCCACCACCATCCGCAGGGTGGAGAACTCGCCGGCAGCGCGCGGCGCGCCGGATCGATGGCGGAACAGCTGCGCCGCACCACCGTGGCCTGGTCGTTCGTGGCCCGGCCCGGTGAGGAGTGCGTCCTGTGGGACCTCGACGTGCGGGTGGGCGTGCCCGAACCGTGGGGTGCGCGCCCCCGGCCGTAGTGGCGACGGTGCCCGCGGCCGACATGGTTCGGGGCGGGTCGGCCGGGATTCCGGCCGACCCGCCCCGGGATCGTGTTACTTGGTGAAGCCGATGTTCTCGTACAGGTAGTCCGAGAGGCCCGGGGCACCGAGGTTGGCGACCGACTTCTTCACACCGAAGATGGCGGGGCGCTGGTACAGGGTGACCAGGGCGGCGACCTTCCAGGCCTCGGCGTCGGCCTTGTTGATGGCCGCGAACTCGGTCTCGGGGGTCTGGGCGGCGGCGGCGTCGGCCATCGCCTGGTCCAGCTCGGGGCTGCCGACCTGGCTGTAGTTGGCGCCGCCGTCGGTCTTGAAGTTCGCGGTCGCGGAGCTGGCCGGGAACGGCGTGCCGATCAGCGAGAACGCCGTCATGTCGAAGTCGTACTTGTAGATGTACTTGTCGAAGAACTCGTTCGACGGGGCGGTGAAGATGTTCACCTTGACGCCGACCTGCTGCAGCATCTGGGTGAGCATCGAGCCCTCGTTGGTGGCGATGGTGACGCCGGCCGGGATGACGAACTTGAGGTTGAGCTCCTTGCCGTCCTTCTTGCGGACGTCGCCGTCCATCTTCCAGCCCGCCTCGTCGAGCATCTTCTTGGCGGCCTCGGGGTCGAACTTGCTCAGGCCGTCCGAGTTGTCCTTGTAGCCGTTCTGGTTCGGCACCAGGAAGTGGTTGTTCATCGCGGCGGCCGGCCAGCCCAGGCCGGTGAGGTCCGACTTGGCGATGGTCTCGCGGTCGATGGCCTTGAAGAGCGCCTGGCGGACCTTGGGGTCGGTCAGCATCGGGCTCTTGCCGTTGAACATGAAGTGGCGGAAGTTCGGGCCGCCGGCCTCGCGGACCTCGCCGTCGGCGGTGGACTGGATCTGCTTGAAGCCGGACGCGTCCGGGCCGTTGTCGTAGAAGTCGATCTCGCCGTTCTGGAACGCCTGCGGCATGGTGTTGGTGTCCATGGCCTTGTAGACGATCTTGTCGAGCAGCGGCTTCTGGCCCCACCAGGCGGGGTCGGCGACGACGGTGACGGTCTTGGCGGTCTGGTCGATCTTGTCGAGCTTGAACGGGCCCGCCGAGGTCGGGATCTTGTCGACGTACGCGGTGTTGAAGACGTCCGGGGTGGCGACGTACTTGGCCGGGAACAGCGGCGCGTTGGCGGCGTTGTTGAACAGCGCCTGCCACTCGGAGAACGGCGACTTGAAGGTCATGATCGCCTGGTAGTCGTCGGCACCCTTGACGACGCTCTCGACCTGGTCGAAGCCGGTCGTCGAGGTGGCCTTGAACTCCGGGTTGGTGCCGTTCTGGGCCTTCCAGTTGGCTTCCAGGTCCTGCCAGGTGATCGGCGTGCCGTCGTTCCACTTGGCCTTCGGGTTGAGGGTCCAGGTGACGACCTGCTTGCCGTCCTTGGTCTCGGACTTGGCGTCGAGCAGGTAGTCCTTGTTCGGGGTCTGGGTGCCACCGGCGTCCGAGTGCCAGAAGGTCGGCATGAGCGCCTTCATGACGTCGGTCGTGGAGACCTCGTTGCCGTCCGCCTCCAGCGGGCTCCACTGGCTGGAGAGCTGGTCGATCGCCCAGTTGAGCGTGCCGCCCTGCTTCAGGTCGGCACGGTCCTTCTCGTTCATGGCCCGCTGGGTCATCTTCGGGGCCTCGGACTTGGCGGGAGCGGCGTCCCCTCCGGAGGAGCTGCTGGAGCAGGCGCTGAGGCAGAGCGAGGCGGTGGCGACGGTGGCGACCAGCGCGACCGGGATCCGGGTGTGCTTCAAGGGATTCCCCAGGGAGTGTGCGGAAGGGTGGATGGACCCAGCGGGCCGCCGGAGCGGAAGGTGCTGGAGGGTTGGCACTGCGGACTTGCGGGTGGGGCCGGACCGGGTTGTTCCGCCGGGCCCGGCCCCCTTTCGTGGGGGTCGGATCGTGGGGTCAGATCACTTCGAGGGCGGCGGCGAAGTGGCAGGCGGCGACGTGGTCGTCGGAGAGCCTGCTGTTGCCGGGGTCCTCGTCGCGGCAGCGCTGCTGCTCGGCCTCGCTCAGCGCCGGGTGCTTCGGGCAGCGGTTGCGGAACCGGCACCCGGTCGGCACGTTGGCCGGGCTGGGCAGGTCGCCGCTGAGCAGGATCCGGGTCCGCTCGCGTTCCCGGCGCGGGTCCGGGAGCGGGACGGCGGAGAGCAGCGCCTGCGTGTACGGGTGGGAGGGCGCGTCGAAGATGGACCGGGAGTCGCCCAGCTCGACGATCCGGCCCAGGTACATCACGGCGATCCGGTCGGCGATGTGCCGGACCACCGAGAGGTCGTGGGCGACGAACAGGTAGCTCAGACCGAGCTTCACCTTGAGCTCGTCCAGCAGGTTGAGCACGCCCGCCTGGATCGAGACGTCGAGGGCGGAGACCGGCTCGTCCAGGATGACGAGGCGGGGCTCCAGGGCGAGCGCGCGGGCGATCGAGATGCGCTGGCGCTGGCCGCCGGAGAACTCCTGCGGGTAGCGGTCGGCGTGGTCGGGGTTGAGGCCGACCATCTCCAGCAGCTCGGGGACGCGGGCGGCGATCCGCTCCTTGTCCCAGCGGTGCGTGCGCAGCGGCTCGGCCAGGATGTCACCGATCGGCATCCGGGCGTCCAGGGCCGCCATCGGGTCCTGGAACACGATCTGCATGTCCCGGCGCAGCGCCTTGCGGTCGGCCCGGCCGAGGCCGCGGACGTCCTTGCCGAACACGGTGACGGTGCCGGCCTGGCCGCTGGGCAGGTCCAGGATCTCCAGCAGGGTGGTGGTCTTGCCGCAGCCGGACTCGCCGACCAGGCCGAGCGTCTCGCCCTCGCGGATGTCCAGCGTGATGCCGTCCACCGCCTTGACCACGCCCACCTTGCGCTTGATCACGGCGCCCTGGGTGAGCTGGAAGTGCTTGGTCAGCCCGTCGATCTCCAGTACCTTGGGGCGCTGCTCGCGCGGCACGCTCTCCAGCGTGACGGCGGCCGGGAGTTCGGGCACGGGGTAGATGGTGGCGGGGTCCAGCGCGCCGGCCAGTTCGTGGCTGCGGTGGCAGGCGGTCGGGTGGGTGTTGCCCTCCTTGACCGACAGCGCCGGCTCCACCTCGCGGCAGCGCTCGACGGCGATCGGGCAGCGGGCCGCGAACGGGCAGCCCTCGGGCAGCTCGACCATCGACGGCGGGGTGCCCTCGATCGGGGTCAGGGCCCGGCGCCCGGTGTTGTCCAGCCGGGGGATCGAGCCCAGCAGGCCGATGGTGTACGGCATCCGCGGGCGGTAGTACACCTCGTCGACACCGCCGGACTCGACGGCCCGGCCCGCGTACATCACCTGGACGCGGTCGGCGAAGCCGGCGATCACGCCGAGGTCGTGGGTGATCATCACGATCGCCGCGCCGGTGACGTCCTGGGCCTTCTTCAGGACCTCCAGGACCTGCGCCTGGATGGTCACGTCGAGGGCGGTGGTGGGCTCGTCGGCGATGATCACCTTGGGGTCGTTGGCGATCGCCATGGCGATCATCGCGCGCTGGCGCATGCCGCCGGAGAACTCGTGCGGGAAGTTGTCCACCCGGCGCTTCGGGTCCGGAATGCCCACCACGTCCAGGAGTTCGACGGCCCGGGTGCGGGCCTGCTCCTTGGTCATGTCCTGGTGGATCCGCAGCGCCTCGACGATCTGGGTGCCGACCGAGTAGACCGGGGTGAGCGCGGACAGCGGGTCCTGGAAGACCATGCCGATGTCCTTGCCGCGGATCTTCGAGAGCTCGTTGTCGGACAGGCCGAGCAGCTCACGGCCGCCGAGCCGGACCGAACCGGAGACCTCCGCGGCTTCGGGCAGCAGCCCGAGCACGGCCATCGAGGAGACGGACTTGCCGGAGCCGGACTCGCCGACGATGCCGAGCACCTCGCCCGGGCGGACGGCGTAGGAGACGCCGCGGACGGCGCGGACCTCGCCGGCCTCGCTGGGGAAGGAGACCTGAAGGTCCGTCACTTCGAGTACGGGCTGCGGCTTGTCCAGCCGGGTGTCGGTCACCGGTCGGAGTCCTTCCTTGGTACCGGGGGTGCTGGTGTCGGGCTGCGGGGGCTGGAGCGCGTCCGTCATGACGAACCCACGACGTCCCGGGTGCCGCCGGGGAGCGTGGCGCCCCGGCGGGCGGCGTTGCGCTCGGCGAGGGCCCTGCGGCGGCGCCCCTTCGACTTCGCCCCGCCGGAGGTCGGGTCGAAGGCGTCGCGCAGACCGTCGCCGACGAACGCGACCGCGATGCCGATCAGCACCAGGCAGGTGGCCGGGAAGTAGAACAGCCACTGGAAGGTCGGCGCGTTGGTGGTGTTGTCGGCGATGATCGTGCCGAGCGAGACGTCCGGTGCCTGCACGCCGAAGCCGAAGAACGACAGGCCGCTCTCGCCGATGACCGCGGCACCGACCTGGATCACCGTGTCGATGATCAGTAGCGAGGCCATGTTCGGCAGGATGTGCCGGATGATGATGACCGGGCCGGGGACGCCCATGTACTTGGCGGCCTTCACGAACTCCCGGTCCTTCAGCGTCAGCGTCATGCTGCGGACCACCCGTGCGGTGATCATCCAGCTGAACGCCGCGAGCAGGACCACGAAGATCAGCCAGCTGGAGTTGCGGAAGATCGGCGACAGCACGGCGATGATCAGGAAGCTCGGCAGGACCAGCAGCAGGTCGACGAACCAGGTCAGGCCCTTGTCGATCCAGCGGCCGTAGTAGCCGGCGAAGGCGCCGACGAAGCCCGCGACCACGGTGCTGATGCCGCCCACCAGCAGACCGATCACCAGCGACTTCTGCAGTCCGCGCATGGTCAGCGCGAAGAGGTCCTGGCCGCCCTGGTTGGTCCCCCACCAGTGGTTCCCGCCGGGCGGCGCGTTGAAGGCCATGTAGTCGTGGAAGCGGTAGTCGTACGTGCTGAACGACGGGCCGGCGTACGCGGCCACGAACAGCACGACCAGGATGGCCAGGCCGACGAGGGCGAGCCTGTTGCGGGCGAAGCGGCGGGCGGTGAGCCGGCCCCGGCCGGTCCGCTTGCGGGCGGCGGCGGGGGACTTCGGGGCGCTGGCGGCCGGGGTCTGCGGGACACCGGCCGTGGCGGCGGCCAGGGCGGAGACCGCCTCGCCGCCGGCGGCGGAGGTGTTCGAGGGGGCGGGTTGGTCGGCGCTCATGTTCTCTCTCCTCTACGGGTGTTGGGGTGCTCGGCGGGGCGGGGTGCGTCAGCGCACCCGGACCCGGGGATCGAGCGCCGCGTAGAGCAGGTCGGACAGCAGACCGGCGATCAGCACCAGGCCGGCGGTGAACAGGGCCACCGCCGACGTGGTGTTGACGTCGTTGCGGGTGATGGAGTTGATCAGCAACTCGCCCATGCCGTGCCAGCCGAAGGTCTTCTCGGTGAAGGTCGCACCGACGAACAGCAGCACGATGTTGAACACCAGCAGCGGCACCACCGGGAGGATCGCCGTGCGCAGGCCGTGCTTGACCAGGGCGGTGCGCCGGCGCAGGCCCTTGGCCCGGGCGGTGCGCAGGAAGTCGCTGCCGAGGACGTCGAGCATGGTGCTGCGCTGGTAGCGGCTGTACAGGGCGATCTGGATGAGGATCAGCGTCAGGCCGGGGAGCAGCATGTGCTCGGCCCGGTTGCCCAGGGCGGCGAAGTCCCAGCGGCCGGCGAACTCGGCGTCCGTCTCACCGGTGAAGTGGATGGTGCCGGCGCCCAGGAACTTGATCGTCAGCAGCTTCAGGAAGAGGCCGAGCACGAAGACGGGCATCGCGAGGACGAAGAACGAGGCCAGGGTCGTGAACCGGTCGAAGAACTTGTACTGCTTGATCGCGCCGATGGTGCCGAGCGCGACGCCGCCGACCGAGCCGACCAGGGTCGCCAGCAGCAGCAGCCGGGTGGAGACGCCGATCCGGCGGCCCACCTCGCTGTTGACCGGCGAGCCGTCGATCGACTTGCCCAGGTCCCCGTGGATCACACCGTTCGCCCAGGTGCCGAAGCGGCTGACGATCGGGGTGTCGGGGTTCATGTTGACGTCGTCGAGCGTCTTGCTGATGGTCGCCTTGGCCAACGGGGGGTTGCGGCCCTCGTAGTTCGCCTGCGGGTGCAGGCTGAGCCCCGCGACGAAGTACGAGAGAGAAGCCGCAAGTATGACGAGTATCAAATAGTTGGCCAACTTGCGGAGCATGTAGCGGCCCAAGGCGGTTCTCTCCCTCGTGCGGACCCGCGCCCACCGACGGAACAGGACTCCGGGGTCCGTGAGGACGGAGGACCGTGCGCGGACTGCCGTGGAGCGTCTTTGATGTCGGACGGATGGTCGGAAGGTCGGCCGCCACTGTCAGGCGGCTCGGATGCACATCTTGCTGACCGGGCGGAGGGCTGTCGACTGACGCTTTGTCAAAGGTTAGGTAAAGAAGGGTTCAGTCCTTTGGGTGGCAGCCCTCTTTGACCATGGCTTCCTCGGTCCGAGTCGCAGGCCACGAGGTGTTTTGCAGGCTCAGGGGCTCCCGGAACGCATGGTTCCACCGGTCGAAGCGTTTGTCCGGTTATGTTCGTGCATGTCCCGCCAGTGGCGAGGATTCGCCAACAAACGGACGCCGTGAGCTGCCTGATCGAGCAGTCATTTCACCGCCTCCCAGCTGTCACTCCGGCCCCACGGGACGGTGTCGCGGGAGCGTCGGGACGGTTGCGGCAGGGGGGTCTCCCGTCGACCTTAGTTGACGTGTGCGCGTCGGGCGCGATCATTTTCGGTCGACCGGGACGGGTGCCCCGGCGCGCGGTGCATCGGAGCCCCGGAGGCAGGGCCGTGCGGGTGGGTGTGCGCCGGAGGTTCGGGGCCCGGAACGGGGCCGGTGCGGGTGACCGAGGGGGCTCGGTCACCCGCACCGGGGGTGGGGTGTCGCCGGGGGTGTCGTGCTGCTTCACCCCGTGGTCAGGCTCAGTTGTCGCCCATGCTCCAGTTGCCGCACTGGAAGATGCTGAACGGGAAACAGATGTAGCCGCTGCCGGTCTGCTCCTCGCTGTCGAGCAGCTGCAGGGCGTTGACGTCCTCGGTCATGGTGTTCTCCTTCTGTGGAGGGGGAGTGGTCACATGTCGTTGATGCTCCAGTTGCCGCACTGGAAGATGCTGAACGGGAAGCACATGTAGCCGGTGGTGGTCTGCTCCTCGCTGTCGAGCAGCTGCAGGGCGTTGACGTCCTCGGTCATGGTGGTCACCTCCTTTCGGCCGGGTCGGGGGCGGGGAGCCAGAGGCGCGGTCCGCCGTGGTGGAGCCGTACCAGCAGGCCGAGGGGCCCGCCGAGTCCGGTGTTGTAGCCGACGCCCACCCTGGTCAGGGTGTCGTCGGGGATCAGGAGCAGCCCGTCGTGGACGACGTGGCGTGCGTGGGCGCAGGCGAGGAGTTCCTCGGCGCGGCGCCGGTGGAGGAGGTCGTCGAGGGCGTCGGCGAGGTCGAGGAGGAACTCGGCGTTGCCCGCGAGGCCGTGGCAGGCGGCCGGTGAGCTCTGCCACCGCCAGCGGTACACCTCGGCCGCGGCCTGTTCGGCCGTCTCGCGGTAGCGCGGGTCCCCGGTGGCCTGCCAGAGGCGGATCAGGAAGGTGCCGATGCCGGAGGCGCCGCTGCACCAGTGGGGCGCGTGGGCGGGGGCGTCGGCGCCGCGGTCCTCGACCGGCCAGGCGGCGGCGCCGTCACGGACCCGTGCGGTGGCGAGCAGCGTCTCGGCGGCGACCCGGGCGGCGTGGACGAAGTCCTCCCGTTCGGCGGCGAGGCCGGCGAGGAGCAGGAAGGTCGCGACGCCGGCGACGCCGTGGGCGAAGCCGAGGTGGGTGATGCCCGCGAGTTCGGAGTCGAAGTCGGCCGGGACGGGCCACACCACACCGGAGCGGCCCTGCGCGGCGGTGGTCAGCAGGTGTTCGGCGGCGGTCACCGCGCGTCGGCGGAACTCCTTGTCGCCGGTGGTCCGCCAGAAGTGGAGCTGGGCCAGGCCGGCGCCGGCCACGCCGTGGCAGACGTCGGGGTTGGGCCACCGCAGCGGGACGGCGCGGGCCAGCTGGGCGGCGTGTGCGGCGAGACCGTCGTCGCCGAGCAGCCGGGCCGCGTCCAGCAGCGCCCAGGCGGTGCCGGAGCGGCCGAAGTGCAGTCCGGGCAGCAGCTGTCCGCCGGTCCCGGCCCGGGCGGCGATCCACTGCGCCGCCTCGGCGACGCCGGCCCGCAGCCGCGGGTCGGCGCGGTGGGCGGCGGCCGCGGTGAGGACGGACAGGACGCCGGCGGCACCGTGCTGCACGTTCAGCGGATCGGTCCCCTCGCCGGAGGGGCCGGCGGGCCAGAGCCGCACCGGGTCCTGCGGGGTCATGGTGTCCATCAGATGGGTCAGCCCGTCGGCGAGCAGCCGTCGCGCGGTCCGGTCGTCCAGGACGGCGCCGCTCCCCGGGGCGGCCGCGGTGGCGGCGGGCAGCGCGGCGAGCGCCGCGCGGGCCTTCGCCAGGCTCCACCGCCCGTTCCGGTCCTCGGCCATGAGCCCGAGGACGAGCGGGCGGAGGCCGGTGAGGTCCGGGCGGTCGGCGAGCGCGGTGGCGAGCAGGGCGGCGGTCCGTTCGTCCCGGCCGCGGGCCGCCCCGCGGTCCGGGGCGAGCGCCGGGTCGGTACCGGTCAGCAGGTGGAACAGCACGGCGCCGAGGCTGTAGAGGTCGGACTCCGGCGCGGGGGCGGGGCCGCTCGGTGCGCCGTCGACGACCTCGGGCGCGCCGAAGCCCGGGGTGTGCAGGCGCAGGACGTGGTCCCCGGGGCGGGCGAGGGACTCCAGGTCGATCAGGCGGACCTCGCCGTCCGGGGTGACCATCAGGTTGTTGGGGTTGAAGTCCCGCAGGACCAGGCCGAGTTCGTGGACGGCCGCGACGACGTCCAGCAGTTGCCCGGCCAGGTCGAGCACCTGGGCCCGGTCGGGGCGCAGCCGCTCGGACACCCAGGCGCGCAGGGTGCGCCCGGCGACGAGCTCCTCCACGAGGTACCGGTTGCCGCCCTGGCCGAAGACCTCCACGACCTGCGGACATCGGCCGAGCGGTGCGAGCAGGGCGTGCATGGCGGCCTCGTGGTCGAGCAGGTCGCCGGCGTCGGTGCCTTCGAGGACGGCCCCGACGTGCCGGCGGGCCTCCTTGACGACGACCTCCAGGCCGGTCCGCCGGTCGGTGGCGAGGAAGACGCCGCCCTTGTAGGCGTGCCGGATCGCCTTGTGCACGACGTAGCGGTTGTTCAGCAGCACGCTCGTCCCGGGGGCGGCCGGGGGAGTGTCGGGGAGCGGGAGCGGCGAGGGGGCCCAGGCGGGCGGGGTGAACCCGGCCGTGCGCCGGTCGCGGACGAAGGTCCCGTCCGGCGCCTGCAGCATTGGTTCGACCGAACCGTCGTTGGTGAGCCGGGGGGAGCCACGGAAGGCCCCGTAGCGGTAGTGGACCGGGCTGTCCGGCCGGTACCGGCGGTCGGAGAGGATGCCCGGCCCCGGCAGGTGCGCGGTGGCCCGGTGCAGTTCCTCGGCGAGCCGGCGGAAGTGGTCGTCGTCGTCCGGGTAGACGGTGATGAACTTCCCGCCGCCGCCCCGGTCGTAGCGGGCGGAGACGAGTTCCGTCAGCCGGCCGGGTGTACCGGCGCACTTGAACGGGGCCCGGGCGGCGACGAGCACTTCGGCGGCCCGGGTCAGCACCGTCGGGGCGGAGAGCGGGGTGGCGGACACGTGCAGCTTCCAGCCCTGCCGGCGGCCGAGGCCGGCGTCGTCCGGCCGGACGTGGCACCAGAAGTCCCCGGGAGTGACGGTCCAGCCCCGCGCGCCCTGACGGCGCAGCACCGCCCCGATCAGGTCGGGGTAGAACGTGGCGTACGGATCCGCCGAGCCCTGACCCGCCGTCTGCCCCTCTGCCATCGTTCTTCCTTCGTCCGTGGAGCCCTGCCGGAGCCGGTCGGCCTCCGAGCGCATCGCTGATCCTGGCGGCGCGGGGACATCCGGTTCATGGGGGACGACCACGTATCTTCCGGCCGTGAACCCCCATGGGGCCGGTCGACGGCTCGCCGAACGGTCCCGACCCCGGGCCGGGTCCGGTGGGTCCGCCTGGGCGCGTGGTGCCGTAACGGCTCCGTCGGCCGCCACGGCCGGCGGGCGGGGGCGGGTTGACGTGCCCGTTCCCGGGGCGGAGCGGGAATCGCGCGCAGGTTCGGAAACTGTCGGCCGGCGAGGCGAGGAGTGGGTTGTTCCCGTACCGGAGGGCCGGTTCCGGTCCTGCCCCGGCCCGATCGGGCTCTGAGCCGTACCCGGGGGCGGCCGGGACGCCGGCCGGGGAGCCCGGACGGGCCGGGAGATGCCCGGCCCGGCGCGGTGCGCCGTCGGGCCTGTTGACGCTCCCGGCGCCCGGTCCGCGCGGTGAACCGCCCGTTCGGCCCGTCCGCGCGGTGAACCGCCCGTTCGGCCCGTCCGCGCGGGGCGGGGGCCTGGTAGCTCCGGGGGGAGGAGTCCCCCGACCCCGGGTGGCGGAGCCGTCCTCGGCACCCACGAGGGGCACCGATCCTCGTGAACATGTCCGGCAGTGTCGGCTCGCTCACCCTGCAGACCGCCCGGCATCGACATGGGCCCGGTCCCCGCCGCGTACTTGGCGTCCAAGACCTTCCTCAACGCCGTCACCGTCCAGCACGCCAGGGAACTGAGCGACACCGGCATCCTGATCAACTCGGGCTGTCCCGGCTTCACCGCCACCGACCTCAACGGCTTCCGGGGCGTCCGCACGCCCCAGCAGGGCGCGGCGATCGCGATCCACCTCGCGACCCTGCCCGACGACGGGCCGACCGGCGGATTCTTCGACGACGGCGGAACAGTGCCCTGGTAACAGGCGCTCCGGGCCCAGGGCCTGGGTGACGCGGTGTTCGGTCCGCCGGGTTCTGCCCCTGTATCCGGGGCAGAACCCGAAGACCTGTCGGATGTGACGGGCAGCCGACTCACCGAACCGCAGCGGGGTCTGATCGGGCCCTGCCCGCAGCCCTCCTCGACGTGCGCGAGCGCCTGCCCGATGGCCGCCGGCCCACCGGTGCGGCCGGCCCCGATCGTCGGCTGCCGGCGCACCCGAATCGGCCAACGTCGGGGGAGATCCGGCTGAGGTCCCGCCGCCGGCCGCACCGATTGCCGTACCGTGACCGGCAGCGAAGTGGAGGACCCTTTGAGCGCCCAGCCCGACCACCTTCCCGCCGCGCCGGCGGCTCCGGCGCCGCGTGCCGCCGCCCGACTGCTCGCCCGCATCCACGCCGAGCCGCCCGAGCGGGCAGCCAGGTGGCTGCCGGCGTTCGAACGGGACTGGGCCAAGGCGCTCGACGACTCGCGTCAGACCTACGACCTCTCCCCGCTGCACCACGTGGTCCGGACCTGGCGGGTCCGTCTGGACAGCGCACCGGTGGTCGACGCGTTCGTCGCCACCGGCCCGGACGACGAGGACGGGATCGACCTCGCCGAACTCACCGGGACGGACCGGTGAGCGACCACGTCTGGCCGGCCCGACTGTCCCCGCAGGCGGCCAAGACCTTCGTCGACCTCCCCCCACACGCCCAGCGGACGGTCCGCGACCTGCTGGACATCGCCTCCCGAACCCCCTGCGGGTGGCCGCAGTGGGACGCCACCGACCTCGAAGGCGAAGACGTCCGCTGCGCCTCCGTCGGCCAGCTCAGCCTCGTCTACCTGGTGAACCGCCCGGCCGGGCGCCTGCACGTCATCGACATCGTCTGGCTCGGCTGACCTCCGCGGAGCCGGCCGACCTTCACGGCGGGGGTCGACCCTCACGGCGACGGCGGCCCGAACGGGCCGCGCCCGACGGTCGCTCTGGACGAGGTCGGCGACGCTCCGGTCCTCCGGACGGTGGCCGGCCGTGGCTCCGTGGACGGTCGGGCGGGCCAGACCGACGGACCGGAACGACGGCATCCGTCGAACCGAAGTGGCGGAACCCCTCGTTCCCCCTGGTGTAGAGGGAACGGCCGTGGAGCACCGTTCTCGACGTTCCGTCCCCCGAAGGAGCCCGCCGCCATGGGAAATCACCGCAAACCCAGCCGTCCGAGCCGGGCCCGCCTCGCTGTCCTCACCACGGCCGTGGCCGGCGGCGCGGTGCTCGCCGCCGGGACGGCGCACGCCGAGCCGGCGCCCACCCTGGCCTCCGTCAAGGAGCAGGTGGACAGGCTCAACGGGGAGGCCGAGCAGGCCATCGAGCGTTACAACGGGTTCCAGGAGAAGCGGCAGTCGCTCCAGGCCGACGCCAACCGCATCCAGGACAAGGTCGCCCGCGGCCAGGACTCGCTCAACGAACTGCGCACCTCGCTCGGCGCGGTGGCCGGTGAGCAGTACCGCAGCAACGGCATCGGCCCGGGCGTCCAGCTGATGCTCGACTCCGACCCGGCCGGCTACCTGGCGCGCGCGGCCGTGCAGAACCAGGTCGCCGACAGCCAGGCCGCGTTGCTGAAGCAGGCCCGCGACGCGCAGCGCAAGCTCGACCAGGACCGCGCCGAGGCCACCGCGATGCTCGCCCAACTCGACGCCGCGGGCGCGTCGCTGGGCGAGGAGAAGAAGCAGATCCAGGCCAAGCTCGCCGAGGCCGAGGCCCTGCTCAACAAGCTCAGCGCCGAGGACCGGGCCAGGATCAACGCCCAGGAGAGCGCCGAGAAGGCCAGGGCCGCCGCCCAGCAGGCCGCTGCGGCCGACCGCGCCGCGCGCGCTGCCGAGCGGCCCGCGCAGGGCTCCGCCACGGCACCCGCGACGCGCCCGGCCGCCGGAGCCACCCCGGCGGGAGCCGCCCCTGCCGGAGCCGCTGCCGAAGCCCCTGCCGGAGCCGCCGCCGGACCCGCTCCGGCGAGCGCGGGCGGCCGGGCCGCCGACGTCGTCAAGTTCGCCACCGCCCAGCTCGGCAAGCCCTACGAGTGGAGCTCCACGGGACCGAACTCCTTCGACTGCTCAGGCCTCACCGGCGCCGCCTACCGCGCGGCCGGCGTCAAGCTCCCCCGGATATCCCAGGACCAGTGGAAGTCCGGCCCGCACGTCGCCCGGGGCGACCTCCAGCCCGGTGACCTCGTCTTCTTCTACGACGACATCCACCACGTGGGCCTCTACATCGGCGACGGCAAGATGATCCACGCTCCGCGCAAGGGGAAGAACGTCGAGGTCCTCCCGATCAGCGTGATGCCGTACATGGGCGCGGTCCGCCCGGCCTGAGCCGCGGTGGCCGGGGCGGCCGTGCCTCGGTACCGCCCCTGGCGCCACGGGCCGGCCGCCCGCGGGCAGCGCCGTAGCGAGGCGCTGCCCCGGCGGGGCGCCGTCGGCGTGCTCCTCGGGGAGGGACAGCGGGGCCACGGCGAAGACGTGTCCGCACCGACGGGCAGGACCGCCGGAGTAGCGGGCCCGTCCCGCGGCAACCGACAGCCCCGGGGGGTGATCACCCGAGGAGGGCGGCGCCGGCCCGGCCGTGCTTTGCGCCCGGTGGCCCGGCGACGGCGTGCCGCCGGGCCCCGTCCGGTCGAAACCCCGGCGCGCCGGGCTCGTCCACGGCCGGTCCGTCCGGGCCGGAAGCTAGGTTCGGCTCCGTGACGGGCAACGACGCGGTCCTGGCCCTGGTGGTCACCACCGCGCTGGGTTTCGACTTCACCAACGGATTCCACGACACCGGCAACGCCATGGCGACCTCGATCGTCACCGGCGCCCTACGCCCGCGCGTGGCGGTCGCCCTCTCGGCGGCGCTGAACCTGGTCGGCGCGTTCCTGTCGACCGCCGTCGCGGCGACCATCGCGAGCGGTCTGGTCGACAGCGCCGACGTGACCCTGGTGGTGGTCTTCGCGGGACTGGCCGGCAGCATCCTGTGGAACCTGACCACCTGGTACCTCGGCATCCCCTCCAGCTCCTCGCACGCGCTCATCGGCGGCGTGGTCGGGGCGACGATGGCGGCGGCCGGGGTCTCGGCCGTCAAGTGGCAGGGGCTGGTCTCCAAGGTGATCGTGCCCGCCACCCTGTCGCCGTTCATCGCCGGGACGGTCGCGGTGGTCGGCACCCACCTCGTCTACCGGCTCACCCGCGACGTCTCCCACGGCCCGCGCGACCACGGCTTCCGGATCGGCCAGATCGGTTCGGCCTCGATGGTCTCGCTCGCCCACGGCACCAACGACGCGCAGAAGACCATGGGCGTCATCACCCTGGCCCTGATCGCCAACGGCACCCTCCAGGCCGGCGCCACCTCCCCGACCTGGGTGATCACCTCCTGCGCGATGGCCATCGCCCTGGGCACCTACCTCGGCGGCTGGCGGGTCATCCGGACGCTCGGCAAGGGACTCATCGAGATCGAGTCGCCGCAGGGCATGGCCGCCGAGTCGGCCTCGGCGGCGGTGATCCTCTCCTCCACCGACTTCGGCTACTCGCTGTCCACCACCCACGTGGCCACCGGGTCGATCCTGGGCGCCGGGGTCGGCCGCAAGGGCGCCGTGGTGCGCTGGAACACCGCCCGCCGCATGGCGGTGGCCTGGCTGCTCACCCTGCCGGCCTCCGCGACGGTCGGCGCCGCGACCTACTGGGCCGCCCACGGGATCGGCGGGACCATCGGCGTCGTCGTGATCTTCATCGTTCTGGTCCTGGCCTCGATCGCCTTCTTCGCGGCCTCCCGCCGGCCGGCCGTGGCGGTGACGCCGGAGAACGTCAACGAGGCCTGGACCGGTTCGCTGGTCCCGGCCCCGGACGCCGGCGAGGCGGCCTCGTGAACTCCTGGATCAACCTCGACGCACTGTGGGGGATCGTCGTGGTGGGCCTCGTCGCCGGAGCCGGCCTGCCGGCGCTGTTCGCCCTCGGCCTGCGCGCCCTCAACCCGTCGGCCCGCCCCGCCGGGCGGTCTGCCGTGACCGGGCCCCCGGCCGCCGTCGGACCGGTCGGCTACGCCGTGGCCGTACTCTGCTTCGCCACCGTGGTCGCCGCGATCGCCTGGGGCATCTTCGTCATCGTCAACCACAGCTGAACGGCCGTGCCGCGGGCGAGGGAGCGTCACCCCGCCGCCGGGGCCCGCGCGGTGCGGGACCAGGGGGCGGCCCACAGCGGAAGGACCTCGACGGTGGCGCGGGCGTCGCGCCGGTGCCCCTCGGCGCCGCGCCCCGGGCCGACGGCGGGACAACGGGGACGGGTGCCGGCCGGCTGACGGGCAGCCTCGGAGTTCACTGGGCTCATGCGTCGCAACCTACTCCGGGGCACTGACAGGCCCGGTGCGGGCGGATCGACGGTCCGACCGCCACGGAACGGGCGGTGGTGTACCGGGCGGCGTCCCACCCGGTTCGGCTTGGCCACGGACAGCCTCCAGAGTGCCGCGCCGGCCGGGCTCGGTGGCGAACTCGGTGAGCACGGCGAGGACTGGCCCGACGCGCTGGTACTCGCCGCCGAGTGCGCGGCGGCCGAGGGCATCCGTGAGGCGCTCCCGGCCCTCGACGCCCTGAGCGCCGCGGGGGCGCCGGCTCGCGTCCGGGCGGAATCGGCCCGACTGGCCGCGATTCTGACGGGGTGACGGCCGCGCGGGCTGTCGACGGCCCGGCCCGGGCGCCGGCGCGCGCCGTCGTCGTCCACCGCACCGCTTCGCGGTCCGCGCCGCCCGGGTCCACCGGTGCGACCGTCATCACCGGCTGGAAGTACGCCGGCTCCGCCGGTTCGCCCACCCCGGGGGGCGGCCGAGGGCGACCGACCCGGCAGCTGGAGGCCGGTCCGGACCTCCGAGCACCCGGGCCGCCCTTCGGCCTCCGGTGCCGCAGGCGGTGGCGGGAGGCCCCGCCGTCACCGGATCGGGTGAAGATCGCCCGATCGCCGGACAGTACGGCCCGGGCCCCGGCACGCTCATGACGGCCTCGCGGAGATCGCGGGCCGGTGGCGAGCGGAGGGGCGGCAGTGGTGGTGGAGCAGGTCTTCGGAGGTCTCGCGCCGCCCGGGGGAGCGGCCGTGCCCCGGCCGGCCGCAGGGGAGCGCTCGGCCCCGGTGCCACGTCATGTCGCCTGTGTGATGGACGGGAACGGCCGCTGGGCGGCGCGGCGCGATCTGCCCCGCACCTCCGGTCACCGCGCGGCCGAGGCGACGGTGATCGACGTCATCGAGGCGGCCCGGGCGTCCGGCGTCCGGTGGCTCAGCCTGTACGCGTTCTCCACCGAGAACTGGAGCCGCCCCGGCGAGGAGGTCGACTACCTCCTGCACCTGGTGCGCCGGGTCGTGCGCAAGCACGCTCCGCTGTTGCACGCGCGCGGGATCCGCTGCCGCTTCCTCGGCGGCGCGGATCCTCGGATCCCGGCCGCACTGGCCCGCGACTTCGCGGACCTGACGACGCTCACCAGCCGCAACCGGGGCATGACACTGACCGTGGCGTTCGACCACGGCGGGCGCCGGGACATCGTCGAGGCCGCGCGCTCGCTGATCCGCAGCGGTGCGTCGGCCGAGACCCTCGACGAGGAGGGCTTCGCGGCCCACCTGCCGTTCCCCGACACCCCCGACGTGGACCTGGTCATCCGGACCTCCGGGGAGCAGCGCATCTCGAACTTCATGCTCTGGCAGGTCGCCTACGCCGAGTGGATCTTCCCGCCGGTGCTCTGGCCCGACTTCCGGGCGACGCACTTCCTGGAGTGCCTGAACACCTATCAGCGACGCCACCGCCGCTTCGGCGGGGTGGCGGCCGACACGAATGGAGAGGCCGGATCGTGACCCGGACGACCGACGACCACCCGGAGGGCGAGCACACCGCCCCCGGAAGCGGAGCCACCCCCACAGCCGGGGCCACTCCCGCACCCGGAGCCACTCCCGGAGCCGGGTCCACTGCGCGGCCCGGACCGCTGTTCGGCCCGGGCACGCGGTTCCACCGCCTCTTCGACGACCCGTGCTGGGCCGTGGCCATGATCCGGGCGACGGTCCTGGAAGCCGCCCACCCGCAGATCGGTGCGGCCCTGGTCGACAGCTCCACCTTCCTCACCCACCCCTGGCGCCGGATGACCAACACCCTGCGCAGCCTGCAGCGCGTGACCGGTGCGGACGAGGCGGCCCGGGACCGGGAGGTGGCCCGGCTCAACCGGATGCACGCGCGGATGAGCGGCACCGACGCGGCGAACCGGCCCTACGACGCGATGGACCCGGCGGCCCGCGCGTGGGTGGTCGCCACGATGTTCGAGAGCGCCGTCACCATGTTCCGCTGGAGCGGGCGGCCGCTCGACCAGGCCGCGATGGAGGAGCTGTACGCGCAGTTCCTGGCCTTCCAGGCGCTGCTGGGTGACTCCTCCGGCCAACTCCCCGCCTCACTGCGGGACTTCTGGCCGTACTACGACCGGGTGGTCGAGGAGGAGCTGGAGAACACCGAGGCGCTGCGCACCATCCTGTACCACCTCTTCGACCACCTTCCGGCGCCTCCCCTGCTGGAGGGCGTGCCGACGCTGTGGGCGGCCGGCCGGGCCCTCGCCGGGCCGGCGATCGGGGTGGTCACGGTGGCCTCCCTGCCGGAGACGTTCCGCAGGCGGGCCGGACTGACCGAGGTCCCCGGCGCCCAGGCCCTGAGCCAGGCCGCCTACCTGGCCCTCGGTTCGGCGCGCCTGTTGCCGGAGGGCTGGGTCACCGCCGACAACCTTCTCGACCTGATCTCGCTGTCACCCGACAGCGACGACCCCCGGGCCAGGGCGCTGGCCGCCGTGGGTGACGGGATGAAGCGGTTCGGTGCCCTGCTGCGACTGGTCACCCCGCTCCCGGACGAGCCCGAGCGGCCCGGCGCCGGGAGGCCGTCGGGGCGGTCGGCACGGGCGGGTGCCGGGCGGCGCGGCGCGGAGGAGTTCTTCGACACCGTGCTGGACCAGACCGGGAACGGCTACCTGGACTGGCCCGACCTGGCGGCCATGGCACGGGAGCTGTCCGGCCGCCTCGACCTGGACGAGCCGGAGGAGACCAGGCTCTACGACGCCTATGCCGCCTGGTGGCGTGAGCTCCAGTCGACGCTCGACACGGACGGCGACGGCCGGGTCAGCCGGCAGGAGTACGCGGAGGCGGTTCCCTCCCTCGCCGGCCCCGCCCTGATCCGGGTCGCCGAGGTGCTGTTCGACGTGACCGATGCCGACGGCAACCAGAGCATCGACGCGGACGAGTACCGCGCGCTCTTCCGCACCGGCTTCCACCGCGAACTGCTCGACTCGAACGGGACGTACACGCGGGCCGCGTTCATCAAGGACTTCCTCGCCTTCATGGCGGGCCGTCAGCGCTCCACCGCCTACGACCCGCTGCTCGCCCAGGCGTGATCCGGCCGGGGCGGTGAGGTCGGGGACGTCGGCGGGCACGGCGGCGGCGCTCGGGGCGACCCGGTCACGCCGCCGTCACGGGAAATTCACAGCACGGGGTCTACTCGCATAGAGGGCGCCGGGGCCATCCTGGCCCGGTCCGAGGTTCAGCGCCCTCACCGGGAGACGCAGATGAAGCCCCGCACCGCAGCCACCGTCATCGCCCTGGCCCTGGCCGGGCTCGCCGTCACGGCGCCCACGGCCGGCGCCAGTGGCACCAAGGTCTCGCAGTCGACCGCCGCCGGTCAGTTCAGGAACGCCGGCATCACGTGGAGTTCCAGTGGCGGCTGTACCACCCGGTCCAACTCCACCTGCACGTCGTTCGAGCAGATCAACTCCGGCACGGTGAGCACGATCATCACCCTGAAGCAGTCCAGCGGCTGCGCCATCAACATCACGGGTGGCACCGAGGTGGGCCACGCCTCCGGAACGTACAGCCACTACAACGGCTACAAGGTCGACATCTCCCGCAACTCCTGCATCGACGCCTACGTCCAGAACTCCTTCACCTACATCGGCTACCGGGGTGACGGCTACCCGCAGTGGAAGGCCGCGTCGGGCAACCTCTACTGCAACGAGGGCAACCACTGGGACATCCTGGTCTACTGACCCCGGCCTCCGGTGGGGGCGCGCCCGGCCTGCCCCCACCGACCGGCCGGACCGCGGTGTGGTGGGAGCCCGACGAACGCGCGTCGCCGCGGTCGGGGCGACCGGCGGCGACGGAACTCCGCTGCGGCGCAGCCCACTTCCGCCGGCCGCGCCTCCTCTCCCCGGCCCGCTCCCTGCTCCCCACCCCTGCTCCCCACCCCTGCTCCTCACCCGTGCCCCGCGCCGGGAACCGGCCCGGCATCGGCCCGGCGGCGAACCCTGGCCCGGTCGCCGGCCGTTCAAGGGAAGAGGAGTACGGAACAGTCGAACCAGCCCGCGGGAGTGACAGATGCCGAAGTACCGAGGCGCCCACCGGATCACGGTGACCGGCGTGCAGGCCGACCGGCCGCAACGGGCCGTGGCGACTGTCCGGGGCGGCGGCACCGTCGTGGTGCCGGGCGTCGTCGGTGCCAGCGAGCTGATCGATGCCGCGGACTGGGAGCTCTCCGTCGAGCACGAGCACGACGGCGTCTGGGGGCCCAGCATCCGCGCCGTCGTGGGCCGCTGGGAGGAGCGTGGCGGCACCCACAGCCAGGTGGTCCGGTGCACCGACCGCGACCGGAGCGGCTACCCCGGCGGCCGCAGCCTCGTCCTGCGGATCGACCGGGAGGACCCGCGCCCCCCGGCGGCCCCCGCGTCCGCCCCCGCGCCCCGGTGGACCGGTACCGAGTCGGCCGACCGCCAGGAGGCCCCGGGCCGGGGCGGCGCCCGGATCAGCACCTCCGGCTCCGACCTCCCGTCGACCCGCACCGCCGACACGGCCACCACCTCCGGCGGCTTCCACACCACCTCCGGCGGCTGGTAGTCCGCGGCCTCGTCGGCCGTCAGGGGCGGCGTCCACGACGTGGGCACCGTCCCGGCGGCCGCTCGCGCACCCGCCCGGGCCGTGCCCGGTACCGCTCCCATGACAGTGAGGTCGCAGACCGGGCGCGCGGGGCCCGGAGAGCGTCGGCGACCCACGGCGGCTCAGCGCAGGTCGTGGCGGGTGCCGTCGCCGACGGCGCGGAGCTTGTCCGGGTTGGCCACGTTGTGGATCGTCGAGATCCGCCCTTCGGGGTCGAACTCGAAGGTCAGCGTGGCGACCACGCGGTCCGGGCCGCGGAAGACCAGGCCCGGGCCGCCGTTGATCGAGGTGAGCTCCGCCCGCATCTGCCCGGGCTCGATGCCCTGATAGGTCACGCTGCCGAGCGCGGCGAACCAGCGGGCCACCGTCTCCAGGCCGACGACCGGCTTGAGGGCCTGGCGGACTTTGCCGCCGCCGTCGGTCCACAGCGTCACGTCCGGGGAGAGCAACTCCATGAGGGTGTTGATGTCGCCGCCCGACGTCGCCGCGAAGAACCGTTCGGTGACGTCGCGTCGGCGGGCGGCGTCCGCGGTGAAGCGGGGCCGGCGGGCCTGGACGTGCTCGCGGGCGCGGTGCCCGGCCTGGCGCACGGCCGGCTCCGAGCGCTCCACCGCCTCGGCGATCTCCGCGTAGCTGAAGGCGAAGACCTCCTTCAGGACGAACACCGCGCGCTCCAGCGGGCTCAGCGTCTCCAGGACGACCAGCAGGGCCATCGAGACCGAGTCGGCCGCGGCGATGTCCTCGGCGGTGTCCGGGAGGGTGAGGATCGGCTCGGGGAGCCACGGTCCGACGTAGGTCTCGCGCTGGTGGCGGGTCGACCGGAGCCGCTCCATCGCCAGGTTGGAGACGATCCGGGCCAGGTAGGCCTTGGGGTCGGCGACCTGGGAGCGGTCGGCCGCCGACCACTTGAGCCAGGCGTCCTGGACCACGTCCTCGGCATCGGCGGCGGTGCCGAGGAGGCGGTAGGCGACGGAGAAGAGCAGGTTGCGGTACTGCTGGAAGACGAGCTGGTCGGCGTCGTCCTGTCGCGGCTGGGTCACTTGGCGCTCCGGATCCTGGTGTAGCGGCCGCCGTGCGGCCAGAACGCGCCCGAGGCGGGCATCTTCTTCATGCGGGCGAAGGTCGGCCACGGCGCGGCGCTGACCGTCTCCTTGTACTTCGCGGCCCGCTTGCCGGTCAGCACGAGCCGGCGCGGGGTGTCGTCGGGGTGGGTGAACTGGACGACGGCGTCGTGCCGGCCCAGGCTGACGGGTGTGTGGTAGTAGCCGAAACGGAAGGGCTTGGGCTCCTTGCCGGCCAGGACCCGCAGGAGTGAGAGGGCCGCGTGCACGCCGGTGGGCATGCCGCTCTGGCAGGTCCCGTGCATCACGCCGTAGCCCTGGCGGACCGCCGCCGCGTCGCCCACGGCGTAGACGTCCGGGTGGGAAACCGAGCGCAGGGCCGGGTCGGTGACCACGCGGCCGCGCTCGTCGACGGTCAGGCCGGCGGCGGCGGCCAGCGGGGAGACGCGGGTGCCGCTGGTCCACAACACCGCGTCCGCGGGGAGGACGGTGCCGTCCGCGAGTTCGACGCCGTCCGGCAGGACCTTGACCACCTCGACGCCGCCGCGCACCCGCACACCGAGCCGGGCGAGCGCCGCGTCCAGGTGGGCCTTGGCCTTCGGGTGCATGGTCGCGCCCGGCTCCTGACGGCCCAGCAGCTCCACCCGGAGCTCCGGGTACCGCTCGGCGATCTCCGCCGCGGCCTCCACGCCGGTGAGGCCGCTGCCGCCGACCACGACGGTCCCGCCGCCGAGCCGGGCCAGCCGGTCGGCGAGGAGCGCGGCGTCCTGCGGGCTGTCGAGGGTGTGGGCGTGGTCGTCCACGCCGGGGACGGCGTCGGTGTCGGCGACGCTGCCCAGGCCGTAGACCAGGGTGTCGTAGCGCAGGACCCGGTCGTCGTCGATCCGGACGGTCTTCGCCCCGGCGTCCACGGCGGTGACCCAGCCGCGGACGAAGGTCGCACCGGTGCCGTCCAGCAGCTCCGGGATGCTCATCGCGGCCGTCTGCTGGCCGGTGGCGGTCATGTGCAGCCGGAGCCGCTCGGTGAAGTGCTCGTCGGGGTTGACCAGCGTCACCCGCAGATCCGCGCGCTTGCGGGTGCGGGCCGCGAGCTGGATCGCCGCGGAGAGTCCGGCGTAGCCGGCGCCCAGGACCAGGACCTCGTGCTGCCGTGTTGCTGTCGTGTTCGTCATCGTCATCGTCGCCTTCGTGTCGGTCGTTCCCGCCGTGCGGACAACCACCAGACGCGAGCTGCCCTCCCGTTCGTGACACGGGGCCGAAGTGACCCGCGTCACATCGCCGAGAGGAGTGCGCGGGCGCGCGGCACAAGCCCCCCGAGTGCCGCGACGCAGAGCATTCAACCATGATCGACTCGGCGTCGCGGGGGGCCGGGGAGCGGCGGGACCCGCAGGTCGGCGGCGGCTCCGGTCCCTCCGCACGCCGCCCGGCCGTGCCCACCGTCGGTCCGGCTCCGGCCGTCGAAGGGACTGGAGGCGTCCACGTGACTTCCCTGCCCCGGACGCGACCGCCATGCGCGCCACCCTGGACACGGCCTTCACCCGCGGCGCCGGCTACGTCTACGCCACCGACGACGAGCTGGACATCCCGTGGGACGCTGCCCCGGCTTGGGGTTTCGCCACCGAGACCGCCTACGTGGCCACCAAGGGCTGGCGGGGGGTCTGCCCGTCGCCGGGGTCCGGGTGCCCCGGCCGCGACGGCGGTGGGCGTCACCCCGGTGGGGTGTCCTCGCCGCCGCCTTGCGAAGGGCCGGCGCTGAACCGGAGTGCGGCTCCGTTTCGTTCTTCCTGGTGTCTTTCGGGCGCTCTGCGGACTCGTGCCGGAGCGCCCGGAGCCTCGGTGCGCACCCGAACGCCCCGTCGGCGTGCGGTGCTCCGGGGTCCGCCGCTGCGGCGGGTTGCTCTTCTGGACATTATATGTCGGTAGCCTATATATGTAGCTGCATGACACAACGCTCCACGCAGCCGCAGACCCTGCCGCGGCCCGCCGTCCCCGACGTGGGCCGGGCCGGTGCCACGGAGACCACCGGGCCCGCCCGTCCCGCCGACGGCCTGTCAGGCCTGTTGGGCCTGGTGGCGCTGCGGTTCGAGGTGGCCCGCGGCCGGCGCTGGTTCTGGCCGGTGGTCCTGGTGGCCGGATACGCGGTCGAGGTCCTCTTCCGCCTGGTGCTCGTCCGGCACCTGAGCTACCCCTCGGTGCACCCTGACGAGGACTCCTACCTGGTACTGGCCCGCGTGCTGGCCGGCCGGCCGACCACCGAGATGCCGGTCGGTGTGGTGATCCCGGGCGGCTATCCGTTGCTGATCTCCCCGGCGTTCCGGATCGCCGACGACCCGGTCATGGCCTATCACCTGATCATGGGGATCAACGCGCTGCTGAACGCGCTGGTCTTCCCGCTGGCCTACCTGGCGCTGCGCCGGCTGGGCCTGCGCCGGCTGCTGGCGTACGTCTTCGCCGGGGCCACCGCGCTGCTGCCGCCGGTGATCTTCTACTCCGAGTTCGTCATGTCGGACACCGTGCTGCCGGTGCTGATCCTGGCCTGGCTGCTGTGCCTGCACGGCTGGCTGAGCGAGGGCCCGGTCAAGCACCGCTCCTGGTACGCGGCCGGCACCGGCGCGGCCGCCGCGTACACGATGGCCACCCACGACCGCGGCGGCGTGGTGGTGGCGCTCACCGGAGTGGTCCTCGTCGGGGTCCTGGCGCTGCGCTGGGCCCCGTGGCGCACCACGCTGGTCGGCCTCGGCTCCCTGGGCGTCGGCGTGGTGGGGGTCAAGGCGCTGTCCTGGTGGCTCGACCGCCAGTTCACCGTCGAGCCGAGCGACGTCGGCGGCTACCTCTGGAAGGGCCTCACCGACCCCGACAAGACCGGGATGACGCTGACCCGGGTGGCCGGGCAGATCTGGTACTTCATCGTCTCCACCTGGGGCATCGGCGGCCTGGCGGTCGTGGTCTGCCTGTTCGCGCTCTTCAGCGGCCGCTTCCCGCGGCCGGACCGGATCGTCGGCGGGGTGCTGGCGGCCCTGCTGGTCGGCACCGCGCTCGCCTCCGCCGCCGCCCTGCCGGACGACGGGCGGGTCGACGACTGGGTCTACGCCCGCTACCTCTCGTTCCTGGTCCCGGCGGCCTTCGTCGTCGGCGCCGCCGTGCTCTCCCGGCTCGGCCGCCGCCGGCTCGCCGTCACGGCGGCCGTCACGGTCGGCCTCACGGTGCTCCTCGGCAAGCTGGTCGTCTGGTCCGCGGGCTCGGCGCTGACCACCAAGCTGTTCATCGGCTGGGCCCTGCCGGACGTCACCTTCCTGGCCACCGACTGGATGCGGCTGAACGTCATGCGCTCGTCCGTCGCCGCCTTCGTCGTCCTGGGCGCGGTGGTCCTGTTCCTGGCCGCGGGCGGGCGCCGGGTGCTCTGGGCGATCGGACTCTCCCTCGCGCTGTTCGCCGGCTTCGCCACCGCCACCATCACCGAACAGGTCAGCTACCCGCACGCGAACTACCGCAAGCCGCTGGCGACCGGCTTCACCAAGGCCTCCGGGATCAAGCCCACGGACAACGTGGTCCTGGCCTGGGACCTCGACGGGGGTCTGCGCAACGCCCAGGCCTTCGAGGTCTACCTGGGCCGGGTCTGGTACCGCGACCCGCGCTGGCAGCCCGTCCCCGCGGAGGCGACCGTCCTGGTCACCCCGGCGGCCCCGGAGGGCAAGGCCACCGACGGGTACTGGCCGGAGCACCCCGCCGAGTGGTACGTCGCGAAGGAGAACCGGGCGCAGGGCTGGGCGCTCTGGCGCAAGTCCTGACCGCGGGCGCCCGTCGGCCGTTGGCTGGCGCCCATGCCCGTCGCCTGCCGGGCCGACCGCGTGACCGGGTCGGCCGGGCGGGCCGGCGGGGCCCGCCGAGCGGACGCCCCGTGTGGCCCCGGTCACCTGTGCCGCACCTCACAGGTGTTCCCGCAGGCGGCCCTCATGCCCGCTCTGACCTGCTGGTTCGCCCGTGGAGAGGCAGTCGCCCCAGGTGCCTGCACGGGGTGGGCCCGGGCTCCGCGGCTTGCGAAGGACGCGTCCGTTCGCACAAGCTCCACCCTCGACGGGCTCTCCTCCGCTCCTGCCGCGGACGGGGCCCGCGGCTCTCCAGGGGGGCAGGAAAGGTACTGCCACAGCATGAGAACCCTGCGAAACAACGCCCGACACCGCCGGGGCGCGCCGACGGCGTGGAAGCGGCTGACCGTCGCCGGACTCGCGGCCGCGGCCGTGACCGCCGGCACCGCGACCTGGGCGGTGCAGTCCGAGGCGGCCACCAGCCCGGTCACCGTCGACTCGCTCGGCATCACGCCGACCTCGCCCGCGCCGGACTCGGCCGTGACCGCCACCGCCAAGGTGCACGCGAACAAGCGGCTCAAACTGCAGAGCCTGACCATCGCGGTGCGCTCGGCGAGCGGCGCCAACTACGACTTCCCCGGGGCCGTCGCCACCACGCTGGGCACCCGGCAGACCACCGTCACGCCGAAGAGCCGGACCTTCCCCAGCGGCTCGTACACCTATTTCGTCGCCTACCAGGCCTCGGACGGCTGGCACAACCTGACGCCGGTCCACAGCTTCACGTCGAGCGGCGGCACCGTGACGCCGACGCCCACCCCGACGCCGACCCCCACGCCGACGCCGACGCCGACGCCCACCCCGACGCCCACCCCGACGCCGACGCCCACCCCGACGCCCACCCCGACGCCCACCCCGACCCCGACGCCGACCCCCACCGGCTCCACCGGCGGTCCGCTGGGCATCGCGGGAAGCTGGCGCCCGGTGTTCGCGGACGAGTTCAACGGCAGCACCGTCGACAGCGCCAAGTGGACGCCCAACTGGTTCGGCTGCCAGACCTGCACCACGCAGCCGGTCAACCCCGACATCGAGCTGGCGGCCTACGCCCCGTCGCAGTCCACCGTCAGCGGCGGCTCGCTGCACCTGAACATCGCCCAGCAGCCGACCGTGGTGAACGGCAAGACCTACCCGTACCGATCCGGCATGCTCTCCTCCAACGGCAAGGCGGAGTTCACCTACGGCGCCTTCGAGGCACGGATCCACCTGCCCGCCGACGGCTCGCAGATCGCCAACTGGCCGGCGTTCTGGACGGACGGTCACAACTGGCCGGCCGACGGCGAGATGGACGTCATGGAGGGCCTGGGCGGCCAGGCCTGCTACCACTACCACTCGCCGTCCGGCGGCCCCGGCGGCTGCGCCACAAGCAACTACAGCGGCTGGCACACCTACGGCGCCGAGTGGAAGCCGGGTTCGGTGACCTACTTCTACGACGGCAAGCAGGTCGGACAGATCACCACCGGCATCAGCTCGTCGCCGCAGTACCTGATCCTGAACAACGCCGTCTGGTCCGGCGGCGGTCCGTCGGCGACCCCGGCCGACATGCAGGTCGACTACGTGCGGGTCTGGCAGCACTGACCTGCCGTCCAGCAGCACAGTACGGCGGTGGCCCGACCTCCCGGGGTCGGGCCACCGCCGTTCCCGGAGCGTCCGCGTCGTCGGATCCCCGTTCGGCCTCCGGGGCCCGAACGGCCGCCGGTCGGCCGGGCCGGACCAGGTGCGCGTCCGTGGCCGACCGAGGCGGGGAACCGGAAACCGGCTCCCCGCGGGTGCGACCGAGGCCCCGCGCTCCGGGGGAAGCGCGGGACCTCGGCGGATCAGGAGCCCGGACCGGGCGACCCGGCCGGGCCGGGGGCGGTCGCCGTCCGAGCGGTGCGGCAGGGGTGTGAGACCGCGGCACGGCCGGGTTCCCCGTCGAGCCGTGCGCAGGCTGGGCCGGCCGCTACGGGACTTCGGGCGCGGGAGCCCTCGGTCGCGTCGGGGGACGCGGGACGATCGAGGCGGCGGCCAGGCAGCCGGCGGCGAGGAGCCAGGCGCCGAGGACGTCCAGGGGCCAGTGCACCCCGAGGTAGATACGGCTGAGGCCGATCGAGCCCGCGAACAGGGCCGCGGTCACGACGGCGGCCCGGGCCGCCCGGGGGTGGGCGCGGGCGACGGCGAGGGCGAGCAGGCCCGCGCAGAGCGCGGAGGTGAAGGCGTGTCCGGACGGGAAGGCGAATCCGGAGGCGGTGAACGCCCAGTCGGTCCGCGGCGGCCGGGGGCGGCCGAAGGCGTGCATCAGGCCCTGGCGCAGCAACTGGCCCGCGGCCAGGCAGAGCACGGGGGCGAGCACGGTCCCGGCGGTCGCACGGCGGGACCGGGCGGCGGGGGAGGCGCGCAGCGTGACGAGGCCCGCGGCCAGCACCAGGAGGTAGGGCGCGACGCCCGTGCCGAGCGAGGTGACGGCGAGGGCCACCGTCTCGGCGACGGGCGGGCGGTGCGCGACGCTCCAGTCGACGCCGGTCCGTTCGAACGGGAAGGGTGCCCAGTCGTGCGCGGCGAGTACGGCCGCCAGCACGGCGAACGCCGCCCAGCTCCCGGCGAGGACGGCGAGCCGTCGGCGGCCGGTCACGCGGTGAGCCACCGGCGCGCGCCGCCCGACCGGGCCCGGTCCACCACGCCCCCGCCCCGCCCGGCCAGGAGGCCGAGCCCGTATCCGGCGCAGACGCCCACCAGCGCGCCCAACGCGACATCGTGCGGGTAGTGGACGCCGACCAGCACCCGGGAGGCGCCCATCGCGGCGGCCAGGAGCAGCGCTAGCGCGCCGATGCGGCGGCTGACCTGCCACAGTACGGCGGCGCCGGCGAACACGATGACGGTGTGGTTGCTCGGCAGCGACCAGTCCCCGGTGCCGGGGCACGCCTCCAGCGTGGTGCCGGCGTCGAGGACCTGGCACGGCCGTGGCTCGTGCAGCAGGGTCTTGAGGACGGTGTCGGCGGCGAACACGGCGGTGACCACCAGCGGCGCGCCGAGAGCCCGGGCCATGGCGGCGCCGTCGTCGGCGCGGGCGCGCCACCAGGCCCAGAGCAGCAGGACGGCCAGAAGTCCCAGCCCGTAGGCGGAGAACGCGGTGATCACCTCCCGGGCGGGAGCGGGAAGGTGCTGGGCCCAGTGGTCGGCGCGCAGGTACAGGCCGGCGTCGATCGGGCGGCCGTCGAGGGCGAGCGCGGTGGCGGCGGCCGTCATCGGGCTTCCCGGCGGCGGCGCGAGCGGAGGACTTCGAGCACGAGGGGCAGCAGGGAGACCGCGATGACGACGCCGACGATCGGCAGGAGGTAGTGGTCGACATCGGGCACCGACGAGCCGAGCGCGTAGCCCGCCAGGACGAGACCGAGGGTCCAGACGAGGCCACCCACGCTCTGCCAGATCGTGAAGGTGCGGAGGTCGACCCCGAGGGCTCCGGCCAACGGGTTGAGCACGGTGCGGACCACGGGGACGAACCGGGCGAGGACCACGGCCTTGCCGTGGCCGTAGCGGGTGAGGAGTTCATCGGCCCGCAGAGCTCCCTCGTGCAGCCGTCTGTTGCGGGAGCGGGCGAGCAGCGCGCTGCCACCGCGCCGCCCGATGACGTAGCCGACCTGGGCACCCGCGAGGGCCCCGACGGCGGACGCGGTCAGGACCTGGGCCAGGTCGAGGTGCGGTCCGCTGTGCGAGCCGGTGGTGCACAGCAGGCCCGCCGTGAACAGCAGGGAGTCACCCGGCAGGAAGAAGCCGATCAGCAGACCGGTCTCCGCGAAGAGGACCACGGCGATGCCCAGGGCGCCGAACGCGCCGAGAAGGGAACTCGCGTCCAGCGGATTGACGGCCAGCAGGGCGGATGAGGAGAGCATCACGGGGTTGCGCCTTTCCAGAGGGAGCTGTTCGAGCCAGTCGGGGCGGCCGCGGCCGGAGCGCGGTCGCGGTGTCTCCGCGCGCGGCCCGGCCGCGCCGTCCCGGTGGATCAGCCGCCCAGGACCGCGTCGCCGGTGACCGTGCCGGTGGCCCCGTCGACGGTCACCAGGTGCCGGACACCGTCCGGGCCGAGGACCACGGCCTGCCGGCCCCGGCCGCCGCCCGGCTCCTGCGGCGACCGCGTCCCGCCTCTGGGCTCGCTCACTGCGCCCACCCCGATCCTGTGACAAGGCCCGGGACCTGCGCCCGGACGGTACGGCCAGCATGACCGGGCGTTGCTGAAGGACAGCTGAAGACCTGAAGGCACCTTCAGCCGCCCGGTCCGCGGACCTGCCACCCTGGGGGCATGCGAGTACTGGTGGTGGAGGACGAGCGCCGACTGGCCCTGGCGCTGCAGCACGGGCTGACCGCCGAGGGGTTCACCGTCGACATCACCCACGACGGCCTCTCGGGCCTGGCCAAGGCCATGGACCAGGCCTACGACGTGATCGTGCTCGACATCATGCTGCCCGGTCTCAACGGGTACCGGGTGTGCGCGCGGCTGCGGGCCGCCGGCAGCGACGCCGGCATCCTGATGCTGACCGCCAAGGACGGCGAGTGGGACGAGGCCGAAGCCCTGGACACCGGAGCCGACGACTACCTGTCCAAGCCGTTCTCCTTCGTCGTCCTCGTCGCCCGCCTCAAGGCCCTCGCCCGCCGGATCGGCAGCCGCGCACCCCGGCGCACCGTCCTGGGCGACCTCGTGGTCGACTCCGCCGCCCGTACCTGCACCCGGGCCGGCACCGCCATCGCGCTCACACCCCGCGAGTTCGCCGTCCTGGACCACCTCGCCCGCCGGGCCGGCGAGGCCGTCTCCAAGCGCGAGATCCTCGACGCCGTCTGGGACAGTGCCCTCGACAGCGACCCCAACACCGTCGAGGTGCACGTCAGCGCGCTGCGCCGCAAGATCGACACCCCCTTCGGCAGGGCCTCGGTGCAGACGGTCCGCGGTACCGGCTACCGCCTGGCGGCCGACGGTGGCTGACCCGACCGCCGGCCCCGCACCCCGCCGGCCCGCCGCCTACCGCCGGGCCCGCACCGCCCTCGGCAGGCTCCTCGGCCACCCCCGCACGGTGGCCCTCCTGGACCGCCTGGCCCCGCGCTCGGTCCGCACCCGGACCACCGCCGCCGCCTGCCTCAGCGTCGCCGTCGTCCTCGCCGTCGCCTCGGCCGCCGTCATCCTCCTGCTGCGCGTCAACCTCGAACGCACCGTGGAGACCGGCGCCCGCGAACAGGCCCAGGCCGTCGCCCGGCTCGCCACCGACGGGCACCTCGGCAACCCCTTGCCGCTCGACCACGGCACCGACTTCATCCAGGTCGTCGACGCGAACGGCACGGTGGTCGCCGCCAGCCAGAACCTGGCGGGCCACCCGGCCCTCACCCCCGCCGGCCACCGGGAGGGCCACGACACCTTCAACCTCGGCGCCCTGGGCGACGAGCACCACCAGCGCGTCACCACGGTCACCGCCGCCACCCCCACCGGGCCCGCCACCGTCCATGTCGGGGCCTCCCTGCGCACCGCGGACGCCGCCGAGGACCTCACCACGGGCGCCCTCGCCGCCCTGAGCACCGTCCTGCTTCTCACCGTCGGCGCCCTCACCTGGCGGGCGACCGGCCGCGCCCTGCGGCCGGTCGAGGCGATCCGCGCCGAGGTGGCCGCCATCGGCGACCGCGACCTCGACCGGCGCGTTCCCGACCCACGCAGTGACGACGAGATCGCCCGCCTCGCCGGCACCATGAACGCCATGCTCGAACGCCTGGAGGCGGCCGGCACCCGACAGCGCCGCTTCATCGCCGACGCCTCCCACGAGCTCCGCAGCCCTCTCGCCGTGCTGCGGACCCAGCTGGAGGTGGCGCTCACCCACCCCGACGCCGAGGTGCGCGCCGACCTGGTGGCCGGCGCGCTCCAGGACACCGAACGGCTCCAGTCGCTCGCCACCGACCTCCTGCTCCTGGCCCGTCTCGACGCCGGCGGCCACCACCACCCCGACGAGCCGGTCCGCCTCACCGAACTCGTCCGCACCACCGCGCGGGCCTACGGACCCGAGCCCCACCCGGTCGTCCTCGACGCCCCGGACGAGATCACCGTCACGGGCAACGCCCTGTGGCTCGGGCGCCTGCTGACCAACCTCCTCGACAACGCCCGGCGCCACGCCCGACACCGCGTCACCGTGCGCCTGTTCGAGGACAGCGCCACCGGGTACGCCGTTCTGGACGTGAGCAACGACGGCCCCCGGATCGACCCCGCCGACCGGGAGCGGATCTTCGAGCGGTTCACCCGCCTCGACGACGCCCGCAGCCGCGACGACGGCGGCTCCGGCCTCGGCCTGTCCATCGCACGTGACATCGCCACCGTCCACGGCGGCACCCTCACCGTCCTCGACACACCGGACACCACCACGTTCCGCACCCGGCTGCCCGGCGCGAGCCCGGAGCCCGGGGCACGACGGCCTGCGTAGCCGCCCCGAAGGCCGGCCGGCGGCAGACCCCTCCGGCTGGCGACGCGACCGGACGATCTCCGGCCGGCGCGGGCGATGAGCCTCGGGGCCGCGCGCGAGGCGCGTGGTCGCCCCAGTGGTCGGAACCGCCGGGAGTCCTGCCGACTGCCGACCTGGGTGGATGATCGTGCCTCTGAACTGGGAGGAAACATCGGGCACGGACATCCGGGGGGCGCACGGCCCCGCCGAGGTTTGCGACGCCGGGCTCGGGTGACATGTAGGGCATGGGCAGCTATGTGATCACCATTCCCGGAACAGTCCAGCGGCCGGTCGACGACTCCGCTCGCCGTACCCTGCTGGCCGTCGTGCGCGGCGCCGATCCCGAGGAGGTCGGTACGGAGGAGGTCCCCGACCTCGATGTGCTGACCCTGGACGAGCCGGAGGGGACGTTCGTGCTGCGCCTGGAGGTCGAGGCGGCCGACCGCACGGCCGCCGGTGAGGCGGCCCTGGACCTCACCAGGCGAGCCTTCGCGGCGGCCGGGTACGAGGCGGACGCGGTGGGCATGGGCGCCCCGGCGGTCACCGGCATCGACGTCGGCTGATCCGCCCCCGGGGCCCGGCTTCCGCCCCGCCGCCGTCCACGCCCGTGGACGGCGGCGGGGCGGTCGGTGTTCGGTTCCGCAGCGGTGAACACGGACGTCCGAAACGCGGCGGCCCCGTCGGCCGCCGCCATCGCCCGGCGCCTTCGCCCGCCCGGGAGTCACCGATCGGGTGGTTTCGCCGGTGCGGGGTCGAACGTGGGGTGAAGGTTTCGGTCGGCCGGTTTCCGCCGCCGCGGGGGCCGGTATGGAGGCTGTCACCGCTGCCACGACCCAGGGAGAGACCAGCTGATGAGTGATTCGGAGCGCTACGTACGCGCGTGGGAGGGGTTCTGGGCGGAGAACACGGGTGAGCCGGGCGAGCCGTTCTGGGACGCGGATCCGGCGCTGACGGCCGCCCCGCACACCGCCCTGTTCGCGAGCCACGCCGACCGCACGCTGCCCATCGTCGACCTCGGGTGCGGCAACGGCACCCAGACCCGCTATCTGGCCGGCCGGTTCCCCCGGGCGGTGGGCGTCGACCTGTCCGCCTCGGCCGTGGCACACGCCCGTCGGGCGGACCGCGACGGGGTGGCCGAGTTCGAGCAGCTCGACCTCACCGACCTGGCGGGGGTACGGCGCCTCGGTGACCGGCTCGGCGACGCCAACGTCTACCTGCGGGCGGTGCTCCACCAGAGCGAACCGGCGGACCGGCCACCGGTCGCGGCCGCCGTCGCCCTGCTGCTCGGCCGGCGCGGCCGGGGTTTCGTGGTCGAGCCGACCGCCGCCGCGAAGACGGTGCTCCAGCAGGTCGCCGAACGGCCGGGTGGGCCGCCGGAGAAGCTCCGCCAGGTCCGCAAGCACGACCTGCGCCCGGCCGAGGTCACGCCGGGGGAGATGCCCGGGCTGCTGCGCGGCGCCGGGTTGGAGATCCTCGACGAGGGCGGGACGGACCTCGCGATGAGCGAACACCACCCGGACGGCTCCCGGGTCGCGCTGCCGGCCCACTGGTACGTGGTCGCGGCGGCCGGGGGCGGTCCGGCGGGCGGCTGAGGTCGGGGCGACGTCCCGGGGAGAAGGCGGCCGGGGCGACCCGCCGCACCTTGGAGGCTAGCGGCGCTAGACATTCGAGCGGCGACACCTCTAGCATTGCCCCATGACCTAGCGGCGCTAGAAGGCGCGGGGTCCGAACTTGGGGAGGGAACATGCAGAACGCACTGGCCGTCGTCACGGTCGTGGTCGTCGGCCTGCTGGTGGGTGTGGAGTTCGCGGTGGCGGTCTTCGTCAACCCGATCGTCGACGGGCTGCCGCACAACGGCGGACTCGCCGCCCGCAGCGAGGGGGCCCGGCTGCTCGGGCGGGTGATGCCGTTCTGGTACATCGGGTCGGTGGTGCTCGGCGTGGCGTGGTCCGCCGTGACCTGGGGGGACGCCGGGGCGGGGCTGGTCGCCACGGCCGCCGGGCTGCTCGTCCTCAGCGTGGTGATGTCGGTCGCCCTGCTCGTGCCGATCAACTCCCGGGCGGCGCACTGGACGCCGGAGAGCGCCCCGGCGGACTGGCGGGAGCAGCTCGGCCGCTGGGACCGCCTCCACTACCTGCGGGTGGCCGTCATCGTGACCGCGTTCCTCCTCCTGGTCGTCGCCCTTGTCTGAGGGCCCGGCACCTCTCCAGCAGCGTCCGGCGGGCCTGGTCCCGGCGGGCGTTCTGCGCGTCCGGACCGGGCCGATGACCGCTGGACCGGGTCGCGGTCCGCGTTCGGGAGGGGGCGAGGTCGACGGCGAGGAAATCCGCGCCGGACGGTGGCGGGTGCGGTATTCCGAATTCGGGTGACCGCCGGGCGACGAGCGGTGATTCGTCCGACCCGTGCCCGCCGCCGCATTCCGGTTTCCCGTCCTCGGGCAGGCGCATCAGACGGGTCGTCAGTGGGCGGCGAAGACCCAGGTCAGGGCGGATTGTCAGTGCCTCACCGTAGTGTGGAACCAACGTTGGAGGGGGCGCCGGAAGGCGTCGCGAGCGCGTTGGGACAAGGGGTAGAAGAATGTCTGCGAACAGGATCAAGCACAAGGTCAACCACGTTTCCCTGGTGGTCGACAATTCCGGCTCGATGCGCCAGCACGCGGCGCAGCTTGTTCGCGTGGTGGACGAATTCGTGAAGGGCCTTCAGGAGGAGTCCGACCGGCTGGGTCACGAGACCCGCATCAGCCTCTACGCGTTCGACCACGAGGTGGAGAACCTGGTGTGGGACATGGACGTCAAGCACCTGCCGTCGCTGCGCGGTCTCTACAAGGTCAACGGCGGTGCGACGGCGCTGATCGAGGCGGCCGTGAAGTCCGTCGACGACCTGAAGAACATCTGGGAGGGGTACGGGGAGCACTCCTTCCTCCAGGTCGTCGTCACCGACGGTGAGGAGAACGCCTCCGGGTTCTCGCAGAACGGCCGGATGCACACCCAGATGAACGGCGGCCGGGGCAGCACGGTGCTGAGCACGTGGCTGAGCCGCATCCAGAAGGCCATGGACGACCTCCCCGACCACTGGACGTCGGCGATCCTGGTCCCGAACTCGCTGGCCAAGCGCACCGCTCAGGAGTACGGCTTCCCCGCGGGCAACATCGCGATCTGGGACGCGGACTCCAGCAAGGGCGTCGAGGAGGCGATCGGCACCGTCAAGTCGGCCGCCACGAGCTTCCTGCGGGGCCGCGAGCAGGGTGTGCGCGGCACCAGGAACCTGTTCGCGATGGGCCAGGACTTGAGCACCGCCGACGTGACGGCCAATCTCGACGCCCTGGACGCCGGCAAGTACATCCTGGTCCCGGTCGACGAGGCGATGCCGATCCGCGACTTCGTCACCGGCGCCGGGCACCCCTACAAGACCGGCTGCGCCTACTACGAGTTGTCCAAGCGGGAGAAGATCCAGGGCTCGAAGCAGCTCGCGGTGGCCGAGAAGGACCCGGCCACCGGCCGGATGACGGGCAGGGTGTTCTCCGGTCCGGCGGCCCGTCGGCTCCTGGGCCTGCCGTCGGCGGAGGCCACGGTGAAGCCGGGTGACAACCCGTCGTACACCGTGTTCGTCCAGTCGACGTCGGTGAACCGCAAGTTGGTGACGGGCACCAAGCTGCTCGTCATGCTGTGACGGGCACCCGCGGTCCGGCCGCCCCCCTCCGCCACGGTCAGCGCGACGGCGAGGGCGGCAGCGGCTCGACGGGGAGGACGCGGTCCGCTCGCCCGGCCGCACGGGCCCCGCGGCTCGGGTAGACGCACAAGGTGTCGCCGTCCCGGCCCAGTTCGGGATCGGTCCACGCCTCGGTGGCCCGGGGCACGAGGATCCGCGTGACGGCCCGCTCGGCGTCGTGGACGACCAGCGACAGGACGGTGCAGCAGAGGTGTCCCATCGTGTGGCTCTGCTCGGGGTGGTCCTGCGGGCCCTCGGCCTGGACCACGTAGTACCGTCCGTCCACCCAGTAGCCCGAGCTGTCCAGCGTGATCCCGTCCGCCACCCGGACGCCGTCCACCCAGACGTCCGTCCTGGAGTGGTCCGACGGGTCCTGGAGGTGCACGGCGCGGTGCCGGTCGTCGGCGGTGAACTCGACGTCGATCCCGTACGCGCTCCAGCAGTCCTTGAATCCGCTGCAGGCGCCCGGAACCGGACCCGTGCGGTGCCGGGGTGCGGCGGTCGGGTCGTCGTCGGCCCGGTCCTGGCCGCACGTCCCCGGATCGCGGCACGGCCGGTCGATGCGGCGGGTGCACCCGATCCCCAGGGCCGCCACGTCCCGCGGTGAGGCGCGGGACAGCAGCTCGGCCAGCCGCTGGAGGTAGCGCTGCGGCCCGACGAGGGCGAGCAGGTCGCCCCCCTCGTCCCGCCACCACACCAGCAGGTCGACCCCGACGGGGGAGCGGCGCAGCCAGTCCTGCCACTGCTCGGCCCAGGGCCCCCAACGATGGCTCCACTGATGTGCCGCCACCGCCGCGGGACGCTCCTCGGGGAGCGGGACGGCCTCGGCCGTCGCCACGGGCTCGGGGCCGGTGCCGGCCCTCGTGCGCCGTCGCCACCTCACCAAGGCACCCCCGTTCTGCCTCGACCACGGTCCGGCGGCCCCCGGACCCATGGCGAACCGGCCGGCGGACCCGACGATCGTAGAGGGTGCTCCCGGGCAGGTCCAGGCCCGAGTCGGCGATCGCCTCGTCCGCCGCGACCATGGCGAACTGCACGTAGCGGTCGGCCCGTTCGACGTCCTCCGGGCTCAACC
>NZ_JBEXYC010000053.1:0-48601 GCF_040630835.1 Kitasatospora sp. NPDC005751 | reverse complement strand
GACTCGAACATCTCCTGCGCGCTGGTGCGGGTGAGCATGTTCAGCGCGGCCTTGGCCATGTTGGTGTGCGGGTGGCCGGCGCCCTTGTAGCCGCGCGGCCGCGGCCGGGCGCTTCGCCGTTCGGGCCGCCCCACCCACTACCCGCCGTAGTAGCCGCTGCCTTTGCCGCCCCCGCCGGGCTCTGCGAAGAATGGCCAGTCGCCAGGCAGCGCGAACCGGTCCGTCCGCCGCGCGTCCCGCCCGCCCCGCCGTCACGGCCGGGGTGCCATGGCCGTCCCGGACGGCATCGCGGGCCCTGTCCGCCCGTGTCCTCGTGCCGGAGCCCCCGTGCTCCCCGGTACGGCCCCCGACGGAAAAGGATCGTCCGCTCCATGCAGCTCAGCCATGCCCGCCGCAACTCGCTGATCACCGGTATCACCACCCTCGTGGTGGCGGGTGCGGCCACCGCCGCCCTCGCCGTCCCGCAGAGCGGCGGCAGCGTCGCCGAGGCGGCCGCCCCGGTGGCCGGTGTCTCCGTGGACGGGCAGCCGGTGGCCGCCCAGGCCGACCCGGCCGCGGCCGACGCCGCTGCTGCGGCCGCTGCCCAGGCACAGGCGCAGGCCCAGGCACAGGCCGAGGCGGCCGCTGCCGCGCAGGCGCAGGCCGCCGCGCAGGCCCAGGCCGAGGCGAAGGCGCAGGCGGACGCCAAGGCCAAGGCCGACGCGGAGGCCGCCGCCTCCCGCTCGCAGGAGCGCGCCGCGCTCAACGCCAAGCCCACCTACTCCGGCAGCGCCCGTGAGATCGCCGCCCAGATCGTCCCGGCCGGCCAGCTGCAGTGCTTCAGCAACATCGTGTCCCACGAGAGCAGCTGGAACCACCTCGCCGTCAACGCCTCCTCCGGCGCCTACGGCCTGGTCCAGGCGCTCCCCGGCTCCAAGATGGCCTCGGCCGGCGCCGACTGGCGCACCAACCCAGCCACCCAGATCAAGTGGGGCCTGGACTACATGAACTCCCGGTACGGCAGCCCCTGCGGTGCCTGGTCCTTCTGGCAGAGCCACCACTGGTACTGAGCCGACCCGGCCGGTAGCAGCCCCGAGGACCCCGCGCGGCAGACCCGCGCGGGGTCCTCGGCCTTCCCGCACCGCGAGGTCCGGGACCGCGCCGCGACCGGCCCGTCCGCGCGGGCACCGGCGCCGTCGTCGGATCCGGCCGGCGGCACCGCTCGACGTGGACACGCCCGGCATGACGGGTGAAGATATGGCGCACGCTCGTACGATTTGACGCGGATTGATCAGAATTACCGACCGTCAGGGCTTTGCCACCTTCCGGCCGCGCTCCTACGCTCCGGCCTCATGCCCTCTCCCCTGATCAGCGTCGTGCTCCCCGCCTACGACCAGCAGAAACAGCTGGCGGAATGCCTCGACTCGCTCCTCGCGCAGTCCTTCCGCGACTTCGAGGTCATCCTGGTCGCGGACCGTTCCCCCGAGACCCCGGCCGACCTCGCCGACGCGTACGCGGCGCGGCACCCGCAGGTCTCGGCGCTGCACCTCAACGCCGCCGTCGGCGTGGGTGTCAGCCGGGACGCGGGCGCCGCCCGGGCGACCGGCGAGTACCTGCTCTTCCTCGACGCCGACCACCTGCTCCCCCGGGACGGCCTGCGCTCGCTCGCCGACCGGCTGGAGCAGACCGGCCCGGTGGACGTGCTGCTGTTCGGGCACACCCGGCGGCACGGCGGGCGCGACTGGCCGGGCGGCGCGGAGGCGGTGCTGGCCGAGGCCGGGCCCGAGGTCACCGGGCCGGCCGCCCGTCCCGAGCTGCTCGGCGCGCCCGCGCTGATCTGGGACCGGCTGCTGCGGCGCGACTTCTGGCAGGGCCGCGCGCTCGCCTTCCCGGACGGCCGCTACGAGGAGATCCCGGCCGTGCACCGGGCCATGCTGACCGCCGGGCGGATCGCCGTGCTGCCGCGCGCCTGCGTCCAGCTGCGGCGGCGGGAGACCGTCCACCCGGCCGGCTCGCCCGGCAGCAGCCAGTTCGACATCTTCGACCAGTACGAGCGCAGCTTCGCCCTGCTGGACGAGGTGGCGGCCCGGCAGCCGGAGCTGGAGGCCGTCCGCGACGCCCTGTTCACCCGGATGGTCCGGCACTACCTGTTCGTGTTCGACCTGGCCGGGTGCGTGGCGCGGGCCGAGCGGCCCCAGTTCTTCCACCGCGCCGCCGAGCACCACCGCCGCTTCCAGCCGGCCGGGCACCGGCGGCCCGGCGGGCGCGAGGGCGTGAAGTTCTCGCTGCTGGCCGGCGGCGCCTACCCGGCCTTCGAGATGGCCAAGCTCTCGCACATCGCCAGGGGCACCCTCACCGGCTCGGCCCGCCGCCGGGCCTCGGCCTGAGCCGGACGGCCCCGGGCCGGGAGACCGGACGTCCGTCCGGCGGAGCCGGAGCCGGCGTGCGGCCGACACTCCGTCGGCCGCACGCCGGGGTGGCCCGTACCGGGCGCGCCGTCCGGCTGGGATGATCGGCGGCGGTACGCCGAGCCCACCCCCGGGAGGACCCACGTGAGCCGACCGTCCGCCGCCCCCGGCGCCGACCTCGCCCGGGAGCTCGCCGCGACCCTGCGCGGCGACGTCCGCTTCGGCGCCGCCGAGCGCACCGTCTACAGCCACGACGCGTCCAACTACCGCCACCTGCCGCTCGGCGTGGTCAAGCCGGCCGACCTCGACGACGTCCGGACGGCCGTCGCGCTCTGCCGTCAGTACGGCGTACCGGTGGTGCCGCGCGGGGCCGGCACCAGCATCGGCGGGCAGGCGATCGGCCCGGGCGCGGTCGTCCTGGACTTCCGGCGCCACCTGGGCGCGGTGCACGGCGTGGACCCGGAACGCCGCACCGCCCGGGTCGAGCCGGGCGCCGTGCTGGACCACCTCCAGCGGGCCGCCCGCCCGCACGGCCTGCGCTTCGGGCCGGACCCGTCCACGCACAGCCGGTGCACCCTCGGCGGCATGATCGGCAACGACTCCTGCGGCGCCCACTCCGTCATCTGGGGGCGCACCTCCGACAACGTGGAATCCCTCGACCTGCTGCTCGCCGACGGCACCGAACTCACCGTCGGCGGCCCGCTCGGGCCCGCCGAACGCACGGCGCTGCGCGCCCTGCCCGGGCGCGCGGGCCGACTCCACCGCGACCTCCAGGACTTCACCGACCGCAACCTCGCCGTGATCCGCCAGGGCATGCCGGACCTGCCGCGCCGCACCTCGGGCTACCCGCTGGACGCCCTGCTCCCCGAACGCGGCCACCACCTCGCCCGGGCCCTCACCGGCACCGAGGGCACCTGCGCGCTGCTGCTCGGCGCCACCGTCCGGCTGGTCGAGGAGCCGCCCGCCCGTGCCCTGGTGGTGGCCGGCTACCCGGACGAGACGGCCGCCGCCGACGCCGTCCCCGCCCTGCTGCCGCTGCGCCCGCTGACCGTCGAGGGCATGGCCGCCGACCTGATCGCCGCGCTGCTCGCCGCCGGACCGCGCCCGCCCGCACTGGACCGGCTGCCCGAGGGCGCCTGCTGGCTCTTCCTGGAGACCGCCGGCGCGTCCCCCGCCGAGGCCCTCGACGCGGCCCGGCGGCTCGCCGACGCCGTCCGCCGGGAGCGCTCCGCCACCACCTCCGTCGTCACCGACCCCGGCGAGCAGCGCCAGCTCTGGGGCGTGCGCGAGGCCGGCGCGGGAATCGTCACCCGGCTGCCCGACGGCGGCGAGGCCTGGCCCGGCTGGGAGGACTCGGCCGTCCCGCCGGAGCGGCTCGGCGACTACCTGCGCGACCTGCGGGCGCTGCTGCGCCGCCACCACCTGCGCGGCGTCCCGTACGGGCACTTCGGCGAGGGCTGCGTCCACCTGCGGATCGACTTCCCGCTCACCGCGCCGCACGGGCCGGCGGTGTTCCGGGAGTTCCTGGAGCAGGCCGCCGACCTCGCGGTCTCGTACGGCGGTTCGCTCTCCGGTGAGCACGGCGACGGGCAGGCCCGCGCCGAGCTGCTCCCCCGGATGTACCCGCCCGGGATCATCGCGCTCCTCGGCGAGTTCAAGCGGATCTGGGACCCCGACAACCTGCTCAACCCGGGTGCCCTGGTGGACCCGCGCCCGCTCGACGCCGACCTGCGGCTGGCCGGGCCGCTACGCGCGCTCCCGCTCGCCCTCCCGTACGCGCAGGACGACGGCAGCCTCGCCAAGGCCGTGCACCGCTGCGTCGGGGTGGCCAAGTGCGTGGACCCCGAGACCGGGGTGATGTGCCCGAGCTACATGGCCACCGGCGAGGAGCGCCACTCCACCCGGGGCCGCGCCCGGCTGCTCGCCGAGATGCTGCGCGGCGCGGAGGGCGCGATCCCGGACGGCTGGCGCTCACCGGAGGTCAGGGAGGCGCTGGACCTCTGCCTCGGCTGCAAGGGCTGCGCCGGCGACTGCCCGGTCCACGTCGACATGGCCACCTACCGGACCGAGTTCCTGTACCAGCACTACCGGCACCGCCCCCGGCCCCTGTCGCACTACTCGATGGGGTGGCTGCCGCTCTGGCTGCGGGCCGTCGCACTCGCCCCCGGCGCGGCCAACCTGATCGCCCGGTCCGCCGCCGCCGGCCCGCTGAAGCGGCTCGGCGGAGTGGACCGGCGCCGACCGGTCCCGGTGTTCCCGCCCGAGACCTTCACCCGCTGGTACCGCCGTCACCGCGCCACACACCCGGCCCCGGCCGGCGCCCGCCCCGTCCTGCTCTGGCCGGACACCTTCTCCGACCACCTCCAGCCGAACGTGCTGCGCGCCGCCGTCGAGGTGCTCTCCCACCTGGGCTTCGACGTCCGGCTGCCGGACGGCCCCGTCTGCTGCGGGCTCACCTGGTACTCCAGCGGCCAGCTGGGCACCGCCCGGCGGGTGATGCGGCGCAGCCTGCGCGCGCTCGCCGCCACCGGGCTGCCCGCCGACACCCCGGTGGTCGGCATGGACCCGAGCTGCACCGCCACCCTGCGCGAGGACCTGCCCCGCCTGCTCGGCGCCGACGGCCGCCCGCTCGCCGAACGGACGCGCACCTTCGCCGAGTTCATCGACCAGTACGCGCCGGACGCCCCGCTCCCCCGGCTCCCGCTGGACGCCGTCACCCAGACCCACTGCCACCAGCACGCCGTCCTCGGCACCGCCGCCGACCGCCGGGTGGAGGCCCGCACCGGTCTGCGCAACCGCGTCCTCGACTCCGGCTGCTGCGGGCTGGCCGGCAGCTTCGGCTTCGAGCGGGGCCACTTCGAGGTGTCCGTGACGATCGCCGAACGCGTGCTGCTGCCCGAGCTGCGCGCGGCGGACCCGGACACCGTCGTGCTGGCCGACGGCTTCAGCTGCCGCACCCAGATCGCCCACCTGGCCGAGGGCCGCCAGGCCCTCCACCTCGCCGAACTGCTGCAACGGGGCCTCCGGGAGCAGCGCTGACCGCCCGGTGGGAGCGGCGCGCGACCCTAGACCGCCTGCGGCTCCTGCACCTCCGTCGACCGCGGCGGCTCCTCCGCGCAGACCGCCGAGACGAACTCCGCCAGCCGGGCCTGCGGCAAGCCGCGCGCGATGTCCGCCTCGCTGATCATCCCGACCACCTCGTGCTCCGGGTGGTTGATCACCGGGAGCCGGCGCACCCGGTACTGCTCCATCATCCGCAGCACCTGCTCGGCGTCCTCGTCCGCCTCCACCGTCATCGGCCGGCCCTGGGCGATCTCGCCCGCCGTCACCTGTTCGGGGTCGCGGCCCTCGGCGACGCACTTCAGCACGATGTCGCGGTCGGTCACGATGCCGAGCAGCTTCTGCCGCTCACCGCAGATGGGCAACGCCCCGACGTCGCGTTCCCGCATGATCCGGGCGGCGGAGGCGAGGGTCTCGTGCTCGCCCACGCACGCCGCGCCCGGGTGCATGATGTCGCTGGCTCTGGTCATGATCGGCCTCCTGACGTGCCTGCCACTCCCGTCCCTCCATCGTGGTCCGGGCCCGGGGGCGCCGCCACCGGGCCCGGCGCGGGGTGGTCGGGGCCGTTCAGCCGGCCCACCGGCGACTGCTCCAGCACCTCCTCCAGCGGCGGCAGGTCGAGCTGCTCCACCTCCGGCAGCCGCGGCGGTTCGGCCGGTGGCGGCTCCGCGCCCGCCTGCTCGCCGCCGTCGCCCGCCGTCCTGCGGTTCACCTCCGCCGCGCTGTCCAGGAACCGCAGCAGCTCGACCGGGAACGGCAGCACCAGCGTCGAGTTCTTCTCCGCCGCCACCTCCACCACGGTCTGCAGCAGCCGCAGTTGGAGCGCCGCCGGAGTCGCGCTCATCACCGCCGCGGCCTCCGACAGCCGCGCCGAGGCCTGGTACTCGCCGTCCGCCGTGATGATCCTCGCCCGGCGCTCCCGCTCGGCCTCCGCCTGCCGGGACATCGAGCGCTTCATCGACTCCGGCAGGGCGACGTCCTTGATCTCGACCCGGTCGATCTCGATGCCCCAGCCCAGCGCCGGGCTGTCGATCATCAGCTCCAGTCCCTGGTTGATCGGCTCCCGGTTGGCCAGCAGGTCGTCCAGCTCGCTCTTGCCGATGATCGAGCGCAGCGAGGTCTGGGCGACCTGCGAGATGGCGAAGTTGTAGTCCTGCACGTTGACGGTCGCCTTCACCGGGTCCTCCACCCGGAAGTAGACGACCGCGTCCACCCGGACGGTCACGTTGTCGCGGGTGATGCCCTCCTGGGCGGGGATCGGCATCGTCACGATCTGGACGTTCACCTTGCGCAGCCGGTCCGCCACCGGCATCAGCCGCACCAGCCCGGGGCCCTGCACCTGCTCGCGCACCCGGCCGAAGCGGAACACCACGCCCCGCTGGAACTGCTGCACGACCCGGACGCTCAGCCCGGCCCACACGGCCACCAGTACGACGGCCGCCAGCACCGCATCGAATATCAGCATCGCGGTCTCCTCGCGCGCGCCGCCGCCCCGGCGGTCGCCGCCCCGGCCCGGCCGGGGGCCGCCGGAGCAGCCGATTCCACGCTACGCCTGCGGAGGCGCCGCCGGAACGGGCCGCCCGTCGGCCGCCGCGCCTAAGATCGTCCCCATGTCCCAGCCCGCAGCCGACGGCCCGGCCACCGACCCCGAGGACCCGGGCCACCCCGTCGCGGCCGCCGCCCGCACGGCCACCGTCCCCGCGCTGGACGCCGTCGTCACCGGCTGCCGCGCCTGTCCCCGCCTGGTCGAGTGGCGCGAGGCGACGGCCCGCACCAAGCGCCGCGCCTACCTGGACTGGGACTACTGGGGCCGCCCGATCCCCGGCTTCGGCCCGCCCGACGCGCCGCTGGTCCTGGTCGGCCTCGCCCCCGCCGCGCACGGCGGCAACCGCACCGGCCGGATCTTCACCGGCGACCCGTCCGGCGACCTGCTCTACGCCACGCTCCACGCGCTCGGGCTGGCGAACCGCGCCGAGTCGGTCCGGCACGGGGACGGCCTGCGCCTGCACGGCGTCCGGATCACCGACCCGGTGCGCTGCGCGCCGCCCGACAACAAGCCGACCACCGCCGAACGGGACACCTGCCGCCCGTGGATCACCCGCGAGCTGGAGCTGCTGCGGCCGACCGTGCGGACCGTCGTGGCACTCGGCGGCTTCGCCTGGCAGGCGCTGCTCCCGGCGGTCGCCGCCGCCGGCTGGCAGGTGCCCCGGCCCCGGCCGGTCTTCGGCCACGGCGCCCGGGTCGCCCTGCCGGCCGCTGACGGCGGACCGCCACTGGAGCTGTACGGGTGCTACCACGTCAGCCCGCGCAACACGAACACCGGCCGGCTGAGCACCGTCATGCTGCGCGAGCTGCTCCGCGAGGCCGCCCGTTCGGCCGGTCTGGACCCCCTCCCGGAGCGCCCGGGCGCCGGTGGGGAGCCGTAGCCGTCCGGCGGCCCCTCAGCCCGCCAGTACCTCGGTCAGCAGCCCGCCGACCAGCCGGACGCCGTCCTCGGTGAGGATCGACTCGGCGTGGAACTGCAGCGAGGCGAAGTGCGGGCCGCGCAGCGCGTGCACCTCGCCGGTGTCCGCGTCGCGGCTCACCTCGACCAGGCCGACGCCCTCGCACTCGACCTTGGCCTCGACGCTGCGGGCCGCGAAGGTGTTGTAGAAGCCCACCCGCTCCCGGACGCCGAAGAGGTCGATCTCCCGCTGCACGCCCTGGTTCGGCGCCTCCCGGCGGACCAGCGGGAGGCCGAGCCGCAGGCCGAGCACCTGGTGGCTGAGGCAGACCGCGAAGAACGGCCGCCGCTCCCGGAGCAGCGTGTCGATCGTCGACCGCAGCCGCGCGATCTTGGGGTGGCCCGCGCCGCGCGGATCTCCCGGGCCGGGGCCCATCACGACGAGGTCGTACCCGTCCGGCGCGTACGGCTCGTCGAACCGGCGGACCGTCACCGCGAGGCCGAGCGAGCGGAGCTGGTGGTCGATCATCGCGGTGAAGGTGTCCTCCGCGTCCACCACGAGCACCCGGCGACCGGTCAGGGCGGGCCTCGGCCGGGAGCGCGCGGACACCGGTGCCAGCCAGAAGTCGGCGATGCCGGCGTTGCGCCGCTCCAGCGCGGCCCGGACGTCCGGGTGCGCGCCGTAGACGGCCGGGGTCGGGGCCGGGGCCCTGGCCGGGGTCAGGGCCGGGGCCGGCGCCGCCGGGCCGTCCGCCTGAAGGGCCGCGAGCAGGCCCGCCGCCTTCGCCCGGGTCTCGGCCACCTCCTGCTCGGGGTCGGAGTGGCGCACCAGGGTGGCACCCACCCCGATCCGGACCCGGCCCGCGTCGTCGATGTCGGCCGTGCGGATCAGGATCGACGAGTCGAGCGCGGGTCCGCCGTGCTCGTCGCGCCCGATCAGCGCGACCACCCCGCTGTAGTAGCCGCGGCCCTGCGGCTCGTACCGGCGGATGACCCGGCAGGCGCTCTCCAGCGGACTGCCGGTGACGGTCGGGGCGAACAGCGTCTCGCGCAGGATCTCCCGCGGATCGCGGTCGGTGCGCCCCTCGATGAAGTACTCGGTGTGCGCCAGCCGCGCCATCTCCTTGAGGTACGGGCCCACCACCCGGCCGCCCTCCGCGCAGATCCGGGCCATCATCTTGAGTTCCTCGTCCACCACCATGTACAGCTCGTCGGCTTCCTTGCGGTCGGCCAGGAAGTCCATCACCCCGGGCAGGGTCGGGCCGGACGGCGGGTACCGGTAGGTGCCGCTGATCGGGTTCATCACGGCCTTGCCGCCGGCGAGGCTGAGGTGCCGCTCCGGGGTGGCGCCGACGAACGTACGGGCGCCGGTGTGCACGATGAAGGTCCAGTAGGCGCCCGACTCGCCCCGCACCAGCCGCCGGAAGAACGACAGCGCGCTGTGCGTGGTATAGCCGGTGATGTCGGCGAGGAACGAGCGCTTGATGACGAAGTTCGCGCCCTCGCCCCGGCCGATCTCGTCGGCGACGACCCTGCGCACCGTCCCGGCGTAGGTCTCGTCGTCCACGTCGAAGTGGCCGCCGGCCAGCGTGATCGGCACGTCCGGGAGCCGCCGCAGCACCTCGGCCAGCGGCAGCACGCCCTGGTCGGTGACGGTCATCGCGACCAGCGGCTCGCCGTCGTCGGCGCAGGCGTAGCCGCGCTCGGCGATCTGCCGGTAGGGGACGATCGCCAGCACCTCGTGACGGGCGTCCCCGGCGGCCGCGGCCCCGGCGGGGACGGCCCCGGCCGGGACGGGGAGCTCGGCGAGCGTCCCCGGCGTCGACACCGTGCCGACCAGCACGTCCAGCGCGTCCGGCCCGGTCGACTCCGGGCGGTGGATGAGGGCGAAGGGCGGCGGCCGCAGTCCCAGGACGCGGTCCAGCAGGTCCACGGGGTACGGCGCCGCCCCGGCCCCGGTCATGCGCCGGCCTCCCCCGGGCCACCGGCCGCGACGGCGGCCGGCCGGAGCCCGGCGAGGACGTCGTCGGTGGTGACGACCACGGCGCAGCGCTGCGCCGCGTAGTCCAGGGCCAGCCGGTGGTACTCCTCGGAGAAGTCCGCGACGGCGTCCGCCACCAGGAACGGCTGGATGTCGTTGGTGAACGCCTCGACCGCGGACATCAGCACCCCGACGTGCGCGTAGACGCCGCAGAGGACGAGCTGGTCGCGGCCCTGCTCGCGCATCCGGTCCAGCAGGCCGGAGCGGAAGAAGGCGCTGTACCGCCACTTGGTGAACACCCAGTCGGCCGGGGCCGGTTCGAGCGGCTCGACGACCTGCCGGTCGACCGGGTCGACCCGCATGCCCGGCCCCCAGAAGTCCTTCAGCAGGCCGCGCTCCTCCTCGGTCATGCCGCCGGGCTGGGCGGTGTAGGCGACCGGGACCCCCAGGGCGGCGCTGCGCTCGCGCAACCGGGCGGCGTTGCCGACCAGGTGGTCGCGGACGGCCGCCGGGAACGGCCGCAGGAAGTAGCGCTGCATGTCGTGCACGAGCAGCACCGCCCGGTCCGGATCCACGGTCCACCGGGCGGTGTTGCCGGGCAGGTCGGCCACGGTCGGCATCGGGTACGGCGCGATGGGGGGTATGCCCGCCATGGCCTTCCTCTCCTGGGTTCCTGGGTCGAATCGCTGGTGGGGCTGGTGGGACCGAGCGGTGTCGAGCGGTGTCGAGCGGGACCGGACGGGCCGCCGGGCGGGTGGTGCGGGCGGCCGCGCCGGTGGGCCGGTCCGGCGCCGCGGCCGCCGGGGGCGGTGGCGTCCGCGGTGCCGGACCGGGGCACGGTGGCGCCGCGGGTACGCGGCGCCGGGGCGGCGGGTGGGCTCAGCCCTGGGCCGCGGCGGCGCCCACCGGGGTCGACCGGCCGGTCAGCCACCAGGCCGAGACCACGGAGAGGGCCTGGCCCGGGTTGAGCCGGGGGTCGCAGAAGCTCGTGTACTTGGCCCCGACCTCGTCGATCCGGGCTTCGCTCTGGACGCATTCGGTCACGTCGTCGGGAGTGGTCTCCAGGTGGAGCCCGCCCGCCGTGCCGCCGGCGTTGCGGACGGCGTGCTGGAACTCCCGCACCTCGCGGGAGATCTCCCGCACGAACCGGGTCTTGAGGCCGTCCGGCGTGCTGACGGTGTTGCCGTGCATCGGGTCGGTGAGCCAGATCACCGGGTGGCCCGCGGCCTTCACCGCCTCGACGAGGACGGGCAGCCGCCCGGCCACCGCCTCGGCCCCCATCCGGGCGATCAGGGTGAGCCGGCCCGGCTCGCGCCGGGGGTCGAGCCGCTCGCACAGGGCCAGCAGGTCATCGACCGCCATGGTGGGACCGACCTTGCAGGCCACCGGGTTCATCACCTCGGCGAGCAGGGTGACGTGGGCGCCGTCGACCTGCCTGGTCCGCTCGCCGATCCACGGCCAGTGGGTGGAGGCGAGCAGCAGCCGCCCCTCGTCGTCCCGGCGCAGCATGGGGACTTCGTAGTCGAGCAGCAGTGCCTCGTGGCTCGTCCAGACGGGCGTCCCGATGGAGAGGGGCCCGCCGCGGCTGCGCCAGCCCAGGTGTCCCATGACGTCGTAGGCGGTCTGGTAGCCCGTCAGCAGTCTCAACGGGTCGGGGCGCCGCAGCTCCGGGTCGGGCTCCGGACTGTTGACCATGTGCCCCCGGTAGACCGGCAGTTCGACGTTCCCGACCCGCTCGGTGGGGTGGGAGCGGGGCTTGGCGAACTGTCCGGCGATCCGGCCGGCGCGGATCACCGGCTTGCAGGTGTCCAGTTGGAGCGCGCCCGCGAGCAGGTCGAGCACGCCGACCTTGCGGGCCACGTAGCCGGGGGTGCACTCGGCCGGGTCCTCCGCGCAGTCGCCCGCCTGCACCACGTGGGCTTCGCCCGCGGCGACCCGGGCCAGCAGCGCGCGCAGGGTACGGACGTCCTCCGCCTCGACCAGTGCGGGGCGGGTCGCCAGTTCCTTCCGCACCTGGCGGACCAGCGCGGTGTCCTCCCACGGTGGTTGCTGCAACGCGCTTTCCAGTCGGATACCGAGCAGAGTACTTTCCACCGATTTCTCCAAATCGCGGACGGGCGATGGGCGCGGTCGCCCCACGGCCGAGCAGGCGAGCGTCGTGCGCGGGCTGTCAACGGAGCCGGAATTCGAATCCACACAGGCCCGGGGGGCGCGGTCGCCGCACCGTCGGCGGGACCGGGGAACTTCTCGTTCGTCCTGGGTGAACGTCGATGGAACACGAGGGCTGTGGGCGCGGAGGTCGAGCCGGACCGCCGCACCGCGACAGTGGGCGCCGAACCGTCGGCGGCCTCCGCCACCGCCCAAATCATGGAACAGAACGGAGTGCCGGCCAACGTTCGTCATCGCACTTCGTCAGGTGACCGGCACTTCGTCAGGTGACCGCTACTCCGTCAGGTGCCGAATAGTCCATCAGGTCGCTACGGGCACGTAGCACCGCCGGCGACCGCACCGGTTCGACGGGGCTCCGAGGCCGGCTCGGCGAACTGAATCGCCGTCAAATCATCGTGACAGTAGGAGGACAGGTCGACCTGGTGACGTCCGGACGGGGGCCTGCGAGACTTCGGGCCATGAACAGCGACCTCCTCTCCGGCAGAATCGTCCTCATCACCGGCGCGAGCAGCGGCATCGGCGCCGCGGCGGCCCACGTGTTCGCCCGGGAGGGCGCCACCGTGGTGCTCACCGCCCGCCGGGAAGAACGCCTGGCCGCACTGACCGCCGAACTACGCGAAAAGGGAGCCCGCGCCGCGTACGTGGTCGGCGACGTATCCGTCGCCCGAGATGCCGCGAGGGCGGTCGAGTTCGCCGTGGCCGAATACGGGCGGCTCGACTCGGCCTTCAACAATGCGGGGATCGGCGGCGACCGCACCCCGCTGCACCTGATGTCGGACGACGTCTACGACGCCGTCATGGACACCAATGTGCGCGGCGTCTTCAACTGCCTGCGGTACGAGATAACGGCGATGCTGGAACAATCCGGCGGGGGCACCATCGTCAACAACAGCAGTGTGGGCGGCCTGGTGTCGATCCCCGCCGCCGCCCCCTACATCGCCTCGAAGCACGCGGTCATCGGCTTCACCAGGGCCGCCGCCGACGAGTACGCCAAGCAGGGCATCCGGGTGAACGCGGTCGCCCCCGGAACCACCCGCAGCGAGATCACGGCCGACTGGTTCGGCCGCAATCCCGGCCTGGAGGATCTGGCCAACTCGCTGACGCCGCAGGGGCGCACGGCGGATCCGGAGGAGATCGCGGAGGCGGCGGCCTGGCTACTGAGCGACCGCTGCCCGTTCCTGACCGGTACCGTCCTGCCGGTGGACGGCGGCTTCGTCAACCGGTGAGCCGCCCCCGGCCGCCCGGCGGTGGCACCGTCACCGCCGCAGACCGTTGAACTCGACCCGGAAGGCCGGCTCCCCGTCCTGCGTGCCCGTGACCCGGACGGCGCACCGGGCGGGGTGGCCGGCCGGTGTCTCCTCCGCCTCGATCCAGCACGGCCGGTCGAACTCCACGTACCGCCGGAAGCTGGTGGCGACCCGCAGGGGCAGGAAGGACGACCGGCCCCGGAGGGCCTGCGCGGCCTGGGCCGCGGCCTCCAGCAGGGCCAGCCCCGGGACGTGGTCCACGGGGTGGTCGAAGAGCAGGTGGTTGTCGATGTCGTTGCGCAGCAGCCAGCGGTGCGGCCGGTCGCCCGGCGCGAGGGCGACGTCGGTGGCGCGCGGCCGGGCCACGAGGTCGGCGGCTATCGGCTCCGGTAACGGCCAGGCGCCCCAGCCGACCCCGAGGCCGTCTCCCCGCACCCGCCGGTAGGCGGCGGGCGAGATCCAGCCGAACTCGGAGTCCGCCCGGGCCGCCACGACGCCGTCGCAGCGGATCAGGATGCCCATCCGCAGCGAGCTGACGGACCGTCGGTTCCGCACGGCGCCCGCCACGGTGACCCGTACGTCCAGCCTCGCGCTCCGGCCGCGTGGCACGCGGAAGTCCGGGTCGATCGTGTAGTCCAGGGTGCTCAAAACGGTCTGATGGGTCAGCGGGACGCCGTACTCGGCGTGCGCGACGACCAGGCCGCTCTGCCGGATGGTCTGGGCGAGTATCCGCGGGTCGTACGGCAGGCCCACCTGCACGGCCGGCCACCGGACGCCGACCCCGAACTCGTCGGCCCCCAGCCGCTCCCAGCCGGTGACCAGGACGGACGTGCCCCGCCGCAGATGCGCGTAGGCGCCTACGAGAGCGGGCGAAGGAGTGGATGAACGTGGTGCGAGCGTGACGTCTTGCAAGGCCCCCCCTTGGTCTGACGGGTCGGCACAGCTCAGTGGACTGTGCTATTCAAGTACCGGCTCTCCGGTCGGTTTCGAACCATGAGCAAGTCTAGTTCAAGCAATGGTAAAGAGAATGCAGTGGAGGCATAAAGTGTCAAGGCAGGAGCGCGCGATCCATACCCGCCGGCTGATCCTGGAGGCCGCGGCCGAGATGTTCAACGAGCTCGGATACGACGCCACCACCATCGGCGGCCTCATCGAGCGCATCCAACTCACCCGCGGTGGCCTCTACTTCCACTTCACCACCAAGGAGCAGCTCGCCCGCGGCGTGCTGGCCGAGGCGGTGACCATGGAGGGGCTGGCCCCGCAGGCCTTCAAGCTGCAGGAGTGGGTGGACCTCGCCCTGCTGCTCGCCCACCGGCTGCCCCGGGAGCCGATGCTGAGCGCCGCGATCCGGCTGTCCGTGGACGTCAAGTCCCGCGGCCTGTTCGGCACCCGCTGGCCCGACTGGATCGAGGTGGGGCAGGGACTGCTGACGGAGGCGAAGGAGCGCGGCGAACTGCTCGCGCACGTCGACCCGGCCGAGACCGCCCGGCTGTTCGTGGGGGCGTGGACCGGGGTCCAGCTGATCACCGAGACCCTGCCGGAGCGGACCCTCTCCCAGGAGATCTCGAACCTGTTCGCACTCGTCCTCCCCAATGTCGCCAGCGCCGGCGTGCTGGCCAGGCTGGACTCCTCCCCCTACCGCGCGAAGCGCCTCCTGGAGGAGGCCGGCCGGGCCGGGGCGCCGTCCCCCGTCGACTGACCGACCCTCCGGACCACCGCCCGACCAGCCTCGCCCCGGCGACCGTGCCGGCCGGCCGGCACGGAATTCGCACCTGCGATTCCCGTGTCCACGCGGCACGACGGGGCAGCCACCGTCCACGCCGGCCTGTATAAATGAGAACAGGACAGCAGTCCTCTTTTGGGAGTCCGACCCGGACGACGCCGATGCGGGGCGGCGGTCCGTCCGGTCGGCTGGGGTGGCGGACCACGGGGGGATCAACCATGCGGCACCTGCACGGATCCGTCGGCGCGACGGACGGCGAACCGGCCGCCGACACGGCGCTCGACCCCGAGCTCAGCGCCCACTTGTTCGGCTCGCTGCGGCGCAGCGGCCAGCGGCTCAAGGCCGAGCAGTACGTCCGCGGCCTGCTCGCGCTGGAGGGGCGCAAGACCCTGCGCGGCATCGCGGCGCAGTTCGACGGCGCCGCGGCGCAGCAGAGCGTCCACCACTTCATCAGCGCGTCGCCCTGGGACTGGATGCCGGTGCGGCACGCCCTGGCCCGCGAGGTGCAGCGGGCCCTGGCACCGCAGGCCTGGGTGATCAGACCGATCCTGATACCCAAGGCCGGCTCCCATTCGGTCGGCATCGACCAGCAACTGCTGCCGCTCGGACGGATCGTCAACGGCCAGCACGCGGTGGGGGCCTGGCTGGCCTCCGGACACTGCGCCGTCCCCGTCGACTGGCAGCTGCGGCTCTCCGACCGCTGGCTGACCGATCCGCTGCGGCAACGGGCGAGCGTTCCCGCCGACGCCGCGGTCGCCACCATCGAGGACTGCGTCCGGGCCGCGGTGGCCGACATCCGGGAGATCGGCGGGGTGCTGCGCGGGCCGGTCGTGGTGGACGTCGGGGAGGTGGACGCCGTGGCGGTCGCCCGGCACCTGGCGGCCCTGGGCGTCGCGTTCGTGGTGCGGGTCGGCCCGCAGGCCCAGCTCTGGCTCGACCGGACCGAACTGCCCAGCTACAGCGGCCGGGAGCACACCGTGGGCGAGCTCGCCGAGTCGCTCCCTCGGCTGCGCCGGCAGGTGAATCCGGGCGACGGCCCGACGACCGCGGCGGCGATCCCGGTAGTGACCTCGCCGTCCCGCGGGGAGCGGATGCTACTGCTCGGCGAGTGGCGACCGGCCGGGCGCCCGCGCCGGCGGCTCTGGCTCACCAACGCCGACGCGCCCTCCGTCCTCACCGCGCTGCGGCTCACCCGGCTGCCGGGCGTCGTTCTGCGGGACTTCACCGCGATCTCCGAGCGGGTGGGGGTACGGGACTTCGGCGGGCGGTCGTTCCCGGGCTGGCACCGGCACATCACGCTGGCGTCGGTCGCCCACCTGATCGCCACCCTGGAGAACCGGCGGCCGCTGCTGCCCGGCGGTCGGGCCGGACGCTGACCCACCGGCTCCGGCTTCACAGGACTACTGTCCGGTAATGTGACACTCTCACTCCTCGTACCATGGCATCGCCGCCGATCGCTCCTTACTGTCTGGAGCAGCGCACGAGCACGTTCATGACCGCCACGGGAGACCGAACAGGAGTGTGCACACCTGGAGTTCACCCTTGCCGGACTTCCCTGGCGGCGCTCCGGAAGGAGCCCGGCACGGGCCGTGTCCGCAGGACAGGATGGGCGTCCGCTCAGCCGTTTTGCCTCCGCCCCTGATCGAGCGCGGACCGGTCGGCTCCCGCACTGAGGACAGGGGCGCCGCACCGCCACGAAGCCCCTCCCCCACTCGCGGCAGGGCCCGGCGACGGCCGGTCCCGCTTCCGACCCCCGCCCCGACCCGACCCGCCCCACCTCGACCCGACCCGCGCCGCACTGACCCGCGCCGACCCGACCGACGCTCCCGACCCGCGCCGCACTGACCCGCGCCGACCCGACCGACGCTCCCGATCCACCCGGCCACCGCGAGGCCGGCCCCGCCGCCGTCCGGCGCCTCCCCCCGAACACCACGACCACGGAGACGACTTGACCTCTCAGACGTTGGCACAGCGACGGCGCACCGAGGCTCCGGTCGGCGACAACGACCGGTCGAAGCCCTCCGCCCGCCCCCTGCGCCCCACCGGATTCCCCTCTTCCGTTCCGGCCCCTGTCCCGGCCCCCATCCCGCCTACGACCGCCTCCCCGGCCCGGCTCGCGCCCGGAGGGCCGTCCGCGGCGGCCGAGCCGTCCGGACCGGGCCCGGCCCGGCACCCCCGCACACCGTTCCCGCCCGGCGCCCACGACGTCCTGCTCACCGAGCTCTGCTCGATCCTGTTCACCTCGCTCTCCCGCAGCGACCAGTGCCGCAAGGGCATGCAGTACCTGCGCGGACTGCTGGAGACCGAGGGGCGCAAGTCGATCCGCAACATCGCGGCGCTGCTCGGCAAGCCGGCCTCGGAGCAGAACCTGCACCACTTCATCTGCAGTTCGACCTGGGACTGGATCCCCATCCGCCGGGCGCTGGCCCACTACCTGGCCGGCGCGGCGGCCCCACAGGCGTGGGTGGTGCAGCCGATGATCATCCCCAAGACGGGGCAGCACTCGGTGGGCGTCGAACGGCACTTCTTCCCGACCCTCGGGCAGGTGCTGAACGCCCAGCACGCCATCGGCGTCTGGGCGGCCTCGGAGGAGCTGAGCACCCCGGTCAACTGGCGCCTGCACCTGCCCGAGGCCTGGCTCAAGGACGATCTGCGGCGCAGTCAGGTGTCGATCCCGGACGAGGCCGGGGTGGAGACCCTCGGCGAGTGCGTGACCGAGGCCTGCCTGGAGACCAGCACGGGCTGGGGGCTGCCGGTCCGGCCCGTGGTGCTCGACATCGGTGAGTCACAGGCCATGACGATCTTCGGGAAGCTGCACGCCCACGGGGTGCCGCTGCTCGCCCGGGTCGGCGGCGACCTCCGGCTCTCCGTACTGGACCAGGCCCTGCCCGCCTCGGGGAGCAGGCCGCAGCCGGCCCTGCGCATCATGAGCCTGGCCAAGGACCTGCGCCGGCTCGTCCCCGGCCGGGAGCACGGCCGGGAGCACGGTCCGCAGACGGCTCCCCGGGCGGTGCCGGCCGCCACCGTCCGGGTCGGCCTGCCCGCGCCATCCGCACCGGGCACACCCACCGCACCGGGTGCTCCCGGCACTCCGGGCGCTCCGAGTGGTGAACTCCTGCTGCTGGGCATCGGTGAGGAGGGCGGGCACTGGCCCGCGGAGCTCTGGCTGACCAATCTGACCGCCGTGCCACCGGCCACCCTGGTCCGGCTCAGCCGGCTCACCGGAAAGGTCGACCGGGACTTCACGGAGATCGCGGACCGGGTGGGCATCCGCGACTTCACCGGGCGCTCCTTCAGCGGCTGGCACCGGCACGTCACGCTGGCCTCGGCCGCCCACGCGGTCGTCGCCCTCGCCGACCGGCGCGAGCGGCCCGCCTGAGCGAGCCACCACCGGCCGGGGGCGGCCGGGCCGGCGAGCGGCGGGGGCGGCGCCGGCCCCGGCCGTCAGCAGCAGGACAGCGCGTCGCAGGGCTGCGCCGCCCGCCGCCCGCCGGCCTCGCCCCACTCCGCGCCGGCCGCCCGCTCGCTGCCCTCCGGCGGCTCCGCACAGCTGCCCTCCGGGGCGATCCCGGCCCGCGCCTCCGCCGTCGCGAGCTGCGGCAGCATCAACCGCCAGAACGGCGTGACCGCCTGACGCGAGTGCCACTGGGGGTCGCGCCGCCCGAGCACCTCCAGCCCGGCGACGACGGCGGTGATCGCGGCCACGGCGTCGTCGAGCACGATGTCGGCGGCCAGGCTGCCCTGGGCCCTGGCGACGGTCAGCATCAGCTGGACCCAGTCCTGCCACTGCTGCCACAGGTCGGCGCCGCCCGGCCAGGTGGCGTCGCTGCCGAGGCAGAACCCGGCCCGCAGCACCGCGTCGGTGGAGAGCCGCCGGGCCAGCAGGTGCGAGGTGTCGACGAGCAGCTGGAGCGGTACGGGGTGCCGCAGTGGAACGTTCCCGGTGATGTGCAGCAGGGTTTCCGCGGCGGCCGATTCGACCGCCTCGCCGAGCGCCCGCTTGTTCCCGAAGTGGAAATGCAGCGCACCGTGGCTGAGACCGGCCCGGACACAGATCTGGGTGATGGAGGATTCCGCGAATCCCGATCGGGCGAAGGTCTCCGCGGCAGAACGGATCAGTTCCTGCCGGGTGCGGACGGCACGATTCTGCTTGGCCATGGGAGCGCTCCGGAAATGGGGTGAGCGACGGGTGAAACGCGCGGAGCATGCCGCGGGGCGACAAGGGAGGCGTCGATTCCGGTAGCCGTCACGCGGCCCGGCCGGATCGTGCCCGACAGCAGTCGCGCCGGGGTGGATCGCGCCCGGTCCGGATCGACCTGGATCGGCACCCGGAGATTACCGCCGGGGCCGCCGCCCCCGGCCTGATCGGCATGCGCGCATTCACACGCACCGGGTCGGATTCTATCACCCCGGCAACCCTCCATGTACAGAACGTAATGACCCGGAGCGCTATCGCGGCTCGAATTGCTCGCCCTTTCGTTCGACCGCTCCGGCGGCCACCCGGCATTCGCATGCCGCTGGAATATTCCGGCCCCCGGGCCACCCCCGACCGCCCCGGGCCGCATGCGAAACCGCCCGGAGGGCCGGCCCGACGAATGCGGGCCGGCCCTCCGGGCGACCGGGTGTACGGGTTGCGCCGCGGGCGGTGTGCGCGCTCCTGCGGTCAGCGCTCCAGCGGGCGGATCTCGAAGAGCTTGTAGGTGACGTCCACGCCCGCCAGCTGCCGGTCGGCGCTGCCCAGCATCGTCAGCGAGCTCCCCGCCTCGGCGGCGAGCTGGGCGATCCGGGCGGCGTCACCGAAGCTGTTGAAGGTGACCAGGGCCCGGCCGCCGGGCAGCACCCGGTCGTGCACCTGGGCGAGGTAGCGGCCGAGGGCGCTGTAGCCGCGGTCGAAGATCGCCCACTCGACGTCCTGCTTGAACTCGAAGTCCTTCGGCGCCTCGAAGACGCTGCAGTTCCAGAAGACGGTGTCGAAGCGCTCCTCGGGGCCGAGCGCGTCGAACACGTCGCTGCGCAGCACCCGGACCCGGTCGGCGACGGCGTGCCGTGCGGCATTGCGGGCGGCGCTGTCGACGGCGGTGTCGGTGATGTCGGTGGCGGTCACCCGCGCACAGCCGTGCAGGGCCGCCCAGACCGCGGTGACGCCGGCCCCGCAGCCGATCTCCAGGAAGCTGCCACCGGCCGGGTAGGGGATCGCGCCGGTGTACCACTCGGTGCCGGTGCCCGGCCGCGGCTCGTAGGTGCCGGGGATCAAGTCCCATTCGAGGCCGAGGAGTTCGAAGGTGGTCGGCTCGGTCTCGACCGGGCCCAGCTGCTCGACGAGACGGCGCCCGAGATCGTAGCGCTCCTCGAACTTCGCGGATGTCTGTTCCATGGTTCTCTGCTCCAGGGGTCGATGTCCGATGGGCGGTGGGTCGTTCGCGCGGCGGGCCGTCCGGCACCGCCGGGGGGGTGCGGCGACGGCCGCGGGTCTCACCAGCCGAGGCGCTCGCCGAGCAGCTTCAGGTCGGCGGCGTACTTGGCGATGAAGGCGGGCGAGAGCTGCGGGATGTCCCGCGCCGGTCCGATCCCGGCGGCCCGGACGGCGGCCCGGAACCGGTCGGAGGGGATGACCGACCCGGGCACCGCCTCCTCCGGCCGCTTGAACGCGTGGACCAGCGGCAGCGCCGAGTGCTGTCGCTGCCCCTCGGGCAGGGCCCGCATCGCGGCCTCGAACCGGACGAACCAGTCGTCGTAGTCGGCCACCCGCTCGATCCGGTGCCCGGCCTCGGCCAGCCAGTCCACGAAGCTGTCGAGCGACACCCCGTCGTCGTTCGGGTTGACCAGGCTGAAGGTCCGGTAGCCCTCGGTGCCCTGGCCGCCCAGGGCCACCACCGCGGCGGCGGTGAAGTCCACCGGCAGGCCGTCGTAGTGCGCCCGCCGGCGGTTCCCGCGGTCGTCGGTGCGGTAGAAGGAGTGCGGCGCGATGCCGGTGGCGATCACGCTGAGCAGCAGCCGGGTGAACTGGTCCGGGACGTTCAGCTGCCCGGCGTAACGGCTGTGCGCGAGGATCATGTTGGACCGGAACGTGGTGACCGGGAGTCCGCACCGGTCGTGCGCCTCGCGCAGCAGGACCTCGCCGGCCCACTTGCTGGTCGCGTAACCGCCCGCGTAGCCCTCGTCGGTCTGCTGCACCGGGAGGGCGGTCCTGACGTCCGAGTCCTCGTCCAGCGCCCCGCCGGCCCGGGAGGTGGCGACGGCCACGCTGGAGATGTAGGTGAAGGGCTTGATCCGGCCGGTGAGCCCCAGCCGGATCAGCTCGGCCGTGCCGACGACGTTGGCCTCGAACAGGTGGTGGTACGGGAGGAGGTGGTTCACCAGGGCGCCGGCGTGGACGATCACGTCGACCTCCTCGGAGAGCCGCTTCCAGGTCGTGTCGTCCAGGCCCAGCCGCGGCTCCGCGATGTCGCCCGCCAGGACTTCCAGGTGCCCGTCGGCCAGCTCCCGGTAGCGGCGCACCAGTTCGTCGTCGCCGCTGACGAAGGCCTCGTCGAGGCGCCCGCGGGCCGCGTCCGCGTCCCGCCCGCGCACCACGCAGATCACCGTCCCGCCGACCGGGGCCAGCCGTTCCAGCCACTCCAGGCAGAGGAAGTGGCCGAGGTAGCCGCTCGCGCCGGTCAGCAGCACCGTCCGGGGCTCGCCCGAGGGCTGCGGCAGGGTCCGGGCGTCGGCGATGGTCCGGTCGTCGAGGAACTTGTCCAGCGTGAGGTCCCCGGCGCGGACCCGCGTGCCGTCCTCGCCGTGCACCGAGGCGAAGGTGGCCCCCCGCAGGCCCGTCGCGCGCTTGGTCTCGATGTAGCCGGCCAGTTGACGCAGGTCGTAGGCGGGGCTGATGACGGTGTCGACGGGGACCCGTACGCCGAAGATGTCGTGGAGCAGGTTGGAGAAGGAGACGGCGGTCAGCGAGTCCCCGCCGACGTCCCGGAAGCGCGCGGCGGGGTCGACCTCGACGGTGGAGCCCGCGAGCAGCGCCCGGGTGGCCCGCTGGACCGTCTCCAGCACCGGCCGGTCGGCGCCCGTACGGCGCAGCTCCAGCAGCTCCCGGCTCTCCCGGGCGGCTATGTCGGCGTACAGCTCCTCCAGTTCGCGGCCGTAGCGTTCCTGGAGCCGGGGCCGCAGCAGCTTGCGGTGGTCCGAGAGCAGGCCGTTCGCCTGGTCGAAGGGCTCGGCCTCGATCAGGACGTCGCGCGGGATCTCGTAGGAGTTCAGTCCGGCCTCGCGGGCGATCTGCTGAAACGATTCGCTCAGCAGCTGGCGGAGGTGTTCCCGGTCGTCGCCGAACTGGTCGAGGGCGGCCGGCGTGGGCACGACCACGGCCAGCAGATAGGACCGCTCGCTGTTGCCGTACACGAAGATCTGCCGGACCAGCGGGCTCGCCGCGAACTCGGACTCCAGTCGCGCGGTCGCCACGAACTCGCCCTGGGAGAGCTTCAGCACGCTCTTGCGGCGGTCCAGGATGGTGAACCGGTCCGGCCCGAGCTCCGCGACGATGTCGCCGGTCCGGTAGTAGCCGTCCTCGTCGATGATCTCCGCCGACAGCTCGGGCTGCTTGTAGTAGCCGGGCACGACGGCCTCGGACTTCAGCAGCAACTCCCCCCGTGGGTAGGGGGAGTCGGTCCGGTAGTAGCCGAGTTCGGGCACGTCGGCCAGCCTGTAGTCGATCACCGGTGGGCGGAGCAGCTTGTCGTCGACGGAGACGGCGGCGGCCTCGGTGGAGCCGTAGATGATGGTCAGCTCGAAGCCCAGCAAGGCCTCGACGAAAACCCGTAGTTCGGCCGAGAGCGGGGCGGAGCCGCAACTGGCCCAGGCGAGCCGGCCGCCCAGGAGGTTCTCCCGCAGCTCGGCCAGGACCTCGGCCTCGACCGCCCGCCGGTCGGCGCCGGCGAGCTCGCGCCGGTCCAGCTCGCTCTGGTACTTCTGGTAGAGCATCTCGCAGACCCGTGGCACCAGCGACAGTTCGGTGGGCCGGACCAGTGCGATGTCCTCGAAGAAGGTCGACATGTCGCTGCTGGCCGTGAAGTAGCTGATCCCGCTGCGGGCGAGGGTGTTCTTCAGCGACGAGTGGCCGGCGACATGGCTCATCGGCATGTAGTTGATGTTGATCGCGAGGAGGTCGGAGAACAGCTTCGACCAGGCCCCGCCCCACATCGCGCTCAGCAGCGTGTCGGTGTACATCGCGCCCTTGGGCGTTCCGGTGCTGCCCGAGGTGTAGATCAGCATGGCCAGCGGGTCGTCGCCGTCCTCGGGGACGAACAACGGCGCGTCGGGCAGCGCGGATCCGCGGCCGACGACGTCCGCCAGGGTGTCGATCGCCACCTCGCGGCCGGCCTCTGCCAGGCGCTCGCGCGCGGCGGTGAACTTCTCGAACTGGTCGGTGACGTCCGGGTGGTAGTCGAAGACCACCAGCCGGCGGGCCGACGGGTTCGCCAGCAGGAGTTCGACCGCGACGTGCAGCCGCTCGATGCTCGCCGCGACGACGAAGGGCTCGGTCTCCTCGACGATCGAGGCGAGTTGCGCCAGCGGGGCGCTGGTCTGCAGCGGGACGCTGACCACGCCGAGGTAGTTGCAGGCGAGGTCGACCACCGCGTAGTCGCCGCTGGCGAAGCCGAGCAGGGCGATCCGCTCGCCCGGCTCCAGCGGATGCTCCGGGTGCCGGTGCCATTCCGCGGCCACCGCGCGGACCCGCCCCCAGAGTTCGCTGTAACTGGTCGTTTCGTAGTGCGCCAGGAGGCGGAGCGAAACGCGGCCGGTGTCGGCGTCCCGCACGAACTCCTTCGCGCGTTCACCGATTGCGGGCCGGTCCGTGTGGCGCTGCATGACTTTTGCTAACGTTTGCGCAAGCCGCATTCTGGGTCTCCGCATCGCATCGCCGGCAGACTGCCGTGGCTGTTATTCGAAGGACCGGTGCTGGTCGGCCTGCACGCCGACGACGGCACACTCGTCTCCCGGACGCTCCGTCCATTGCTCCGAGTTCGTGCCCCGATGCTAACCAGAGCCGAACCGGGTTCCTGAACAAACGAACGACGATCTGTCAGGTCGGCCGTTTGCCGGGCCCCGTACACCGACTTCTCCCGGGCCCGCACAAAGTCCTTCGCCTGCGGTCTTGTTGCCATCGGACCGGGTTGGCCGGCGGGAACTGCCGACGCACCGCACCGCGGAGCGGGCGCATGCGACGCGGTCGAACGAGCCGGCCGCGCGCCGTCGTCGATGACCCGCCGTCCATGGCCGCCGACCGGGCCCGGAGAGCCGTAGTTGACACGCTTGCCGTGTTCGCCTTGCGCAGGTCTGGTTACTTAGGGCAGCATCAAGCTTATGCAATATAGCGCGTAGACAATTATCGCGGACGCGGGTTGAGCGCGCTCAAGATCATTCTAGTGGGAGGGATGTGCCCATGTCAGGCAGCTCGGCTCCGAGTGAACACCGGACGGGAGGCGACGCCTTGGCAGCACCCGAGGCGCCGTCCGAGACGGCAGCACCGGAGGTCCAGCAGGACTCCCTGCGCTGGTCGGCACGGTTATGGGTGTCGCTGCTGATCTTCAGCGGCGTGATCCTGCTCGACGGGCTCGACATCTCGATGATCGTGGTGACCATCCCCGAGATCCAGAACGAGCTCGGGATGACCGCGGCCACCGCCCAGTGGCTGGTCGGCGCCTACATCCTGGCCTTCGGCAGCTTCCTGCTGCTGGGCGGGCGGGTCGCCGACCTGTTCGGCCGACGCCGGGTGCTGGTGATCGCGATGGCCGCGTTCGCGGTCGTCTCGCTGTTCGGCGCGCTCGCCGACAGCTCGGTCCTGCTGATCGTCTCGCGCTTCGTCAAGGGCATGGCGGCGGGCTTCGCCGCCCCGGCCGCGATGTCGCTGCTGACCACGACGTTCCCCGAAGGGCCCCAGCGCAACAAGGCGTTCGGCATCTTCAACGTCTTCGAGGCGTCCGGCTACTCCTCCGGCCTGCTGGTCGGCGGCCTGCTCGCGGGCCTGAGCTGGCGGTCGATCTTCATCCTGCCGATCCCGCTCTCCGTGCTGCTGCTGATCGGCGCCCTGCGCTTCCTGCCGCCGGACCCGCCGCGCACCGAACGGCCGCGACTCGACATCGGCGGCGCCGCGACCCTGCTCGCCGGCACCCTCCTGCTGGTCTTCACCGTGGTCTCCGCCGCCGAGGCCGGCTGGGGCTCGGTGCGGACGATCGGCGGATTCGCCCTGTCCGCCGCCCTGTTGGCCGCCTTCCTGGTGATCGAGCGCAGTGTGAAGGAGCCGCTGATCCGGCTCGCCATCTTCCGCAACCGCAGCCTGGTGAGCGCCAACGTCAGCATCGCCCTGCTGTACGGCGGCGCGATGGGCTTCCAGTTCCTGCTCGCCCTCTACCTCCAGGACCTCCAGGGCTGGCGGCCGTGGCAGATGGCCCTGGTCCTGCTGCCGGCCGGCCTCATGGTGGTCATCATCGGTCCCAAGCTCGGCGCGCTGATGGAGCGGTTCGGCGTGACCAAGATCCTGATGGTCGGGCTGGTCGCCTTCCTCCCCTGCTACCTGCTGATGCTCTTCATCGGCCCCGAACCCGACCTCTGGCGCGTGCTGTTGCCCGCCTCCGTGCTGTGGGGCGTGGGCTTCGCGCTCAGCATCGCGACGCTCATGGTCGCGGGCACCAACGGCGTCGCGGACGAGGAGCAGGGGCTCGCCGCCGGGCTGCTCAACAGTTCGCTGCAGGTCGGCGGCGCCTTCGGCCTCGCCGTCGTGACCGCGGTCATCATGCCCGGCACCGAGCTGTCGATGTTCTACCCCGGCCTCGCGGTCATCCTCGGCTTCGCCGTCCTCACCCTGATGGCGCAGTTGACCAGCCGTCAGAAGTGACCGACCGGCGCGGCGGGCCGGAGCTCCGGTGACCGCCGCGCCGGACGCTCCGGCCCCGACCGGACGGTCGACCGGTCGGTGAGCGGGAACCCGGTCAAGGGCGGTTGCCCGGACGGCGACGGGATCCCGGTCGAGCACCCGCTACCTAGCGGCCCGTCAGCCGAACCGCGCCGGCTCCCGGCCGGACGCCCGCGCCCACACCGCCCACCCGCTGGGCGGAGCGCCGCGCGCGCCGCCTCCGCGGCCGCCGACTCCGGCCCGTACAGCACGCCGTACCCGAACGCGTCGCCGGACCCGGCCGCCCGCTCCCGGAGCGCCGCCGCGGCCACCACCGCGTCCGGCCCGGCCGCCCGGACGGCGCCGTCCAGCCCGGCGAGCACCGCGGCCTGCACCCCGATCCGGTGGAGCACCCCCGCACCCGCGCTGGTGTCGTGTGCGGCCATGCGCGTTCACCCCCTGACGTCGGGGTCGGCGGGACGCCTTCCAGGCTGGCCCGCGGCCCCCGGCGGGCACGAGGCCCGGGCCCGCCGGGGGCGGGAACCGGCCGAACCGGACTCAGGGCCTCAGTTGGACCGCCAGCGACATCGTGTAGCCGACGAGCGCGGCGAAGAAGCAGACCGCGGTGGCGTGCCGCGCGGTGAAGGGCAGCCCGGACAGCGAGGGGAAGAGCAGGACGGCGGTGCCCGCGGCCAGGTCGGCGATGTAGAGGCCGCCGGGCGGGACCACCCCGGTGGAGCGGGCGGCCCAGCCGGTGGCCACCAGGAAGCCGGTGAGCAGGATGAACCCCGAGAGCAGCCCGGAGCCGATGCTGGCCAGGGCAGGGTGCGGCTCGGGCGGATCCTCGCCCTCGGGGAGGGCGGGGCGCAGCCGGTGGGCGACGGCGAGTGCGGTCATCGCGACCGTCACGGCCGCGACGGCGCTGAGCAGGGGGCCAGGGTTCACCTGCGGCTCCTGGAGGTCGGGGGGTGGTGGCCGAGGACCGCGGCCAGCGCGGCCGGGACCAGCACGGCGAGGATCATGACGGTGGCCCAGACGGTCGGTTCGAGGGCGGGCGGCGCGGGCCCGCCGGCCGGGGGCGGGGGCGCGGCGACGACCGCGACCGTCGCGGACGGGCTCGGGGGCGGGGCGAGGACCGGAGCGGGAGGCGGGGCGGGAGCCGGGGTGGGAACCGGGGCGGGAACCGGCCGCGGGGTCGGGGTGACGGTGGCCACGGTCGCCGGGGCGACCGCCGGGTGCTGCGCGGCGGCGGTCTCCGCGGCCGCCGGTCCGGGCACGGCGGACCGGGTCGGGGCGGGCGGCGTCGGGGCGGCCGACACCGGGGTGGCCGACATCGGGACCGGCGGCACGGGCTGGGCGGATCCCGGAGCCGACGGCGTGGGCGAAGGCGTGGGCGAAGGCGGGTGCCCCGGTCCCGGACAGTGGATCGGCGGCAGGTGGCTGAACGGCGGCACCGGCGGCACGGGAAGCACGGGCGGCACCGGCGGCTCGGGCGGCACGGGAAGCACCGGAGGCCAGAACGGTGGCGGCGAAGGGAGCGAAGGAGGCCAGGGCAGCGAAGCGGGCACGAGGGCGGAAGGGGCCGGCGCCGACGGCCGGGGCGGCCCCTGCACCGGAGGGTGCGCCTCCGCGGCGGCGGGCGGACGCGGGTGCGCCGCGCCGGTGGCGTGGTCCATCGCCCGATTGTCGGAGCGCCGCCCCCTCCGGCGGCAGCCCCTGACGCCCGCTCACCCCGGCTCCGGCGCCCAAACCCATCCCACCGGTGAACCCACCACCCCCGTACCGCGAACGAACGACCGATGACGGGCCATCTGTTCGCCGGTCACCGCTCACCCGCCGACGCACCCTCGTGCGGCGTGTAAGCGTCGTGGCATACTCCGGGGCATGACGACTTCCACCCCTGCGACCAGGGCCCTGCGGGCCGCGGTGTTCACCGCGCTCGCCGTGCCGCTGTCCGCGCTGGGCCAGGTCGTCATCACCGGTCGTCCGCTGCCGCTCGCCCTGGTCGCCGCCGCGACCGTCGTCGTCTTCCTGGTCGCGACCGCGCTGGCCGGCCAGGAGCGGCGGCTGCTGCACATCTCCGCTGTGCTGGTCCCGGTCGAGCTGCTGCTCAACACCACCTTCAACCTGGGCCAGGCCGGCTGCGGCCCGGTCCTGGGCGCCGGACACGCCCCCGCCCGCGGGATGAACCTGCTGGTCTGCGGCGGCGGTTCGGTGGACGGCTCGCTGTTCTCGGGGCCCCTGGGGCACACCGGGCCGGTCGCGCCCGCCGCCACCCAGCTGCTGGTCCTGCTGGCCCATCTGCTGGTCGCGCTGGCCGCCGCCGTCTGGCTGCGGCTGGGCGACGCCGCCCTGTCCGGTCTGGCCCGGGCGCTGCGCGCTCTGCGCCACGCGGTCGCGGCCCCGCTGCGGGCGCTGCTCCTGCTGCTGGCGCCGGTACCGCTGCGGCCGGTGCGGCGGGTGCCGCTGCCGGTCTCGGACCGCCCCCGGCCGCTCCGCGAGGCCGTGGTGCTCAGCCCGGCGCCGCGACGCGGTCCGCCGGCCTTCGCGCCTGCCTGCTGACACCCCCGTCCGGCTTCACGCCGGTCCGTAGGGCTCCCGGCCCGCGGCCCCCGCCGGCCGGGCCGGCCCCGGGCCACCGCCCGGCGCCCGCAGGCAGCGCGCCGACTCCCGAGCCCACCGACCCGGCCCCCTCGTGCCCGCGGCCTTCCGTGCCGCGCCGAGGCGGCCACCCAGGAAGAAGCGCATGTCGCGCGCCGTGTCCAGGAGTTGACCCACCATGGCCCAGCCCACCGAACAGCCCGCCCGTAAGCAGTCCCAGCGCGTCAGCGCCCGCGAGCGGATCCAGGAGGCGCAGCTGCGCGAGCGCGCCGCCGCCAAGCGCCGGCAGCGGATCGTCGTCGGCGTCTCGATCGTCGCCGTCCTCGCCCTGGCCGGCGGTACCGCGCTGGCGATCAACGCGGCCGGCGGCGACGACCCGTCCAGCGCGTCCGCCGCCGCCGACCCGACCGCGCTGGTCGTCCCGGCCAACACCACCGGCCCCGACGGCACCGTGATCGTGTACGGCAAGCCGGACGCCGCCCACACCCTCCAGGTGTTCGAGGACTTCCGCTGCCCGGTCTGCAAGAGCTTCGAGGCGACCAACGGCGACACCGTCAGGAAGCTGGCGGACGACGGCACCGTCAGGGTGGAGTACCACCTGGCGGCGTTCCTCGACAAGAACCTCGGCGGCAAGGGCTCGCGCACCGCGCTCGCCGCCGTCGGCGCGGCGCTCAACGAGGGCGTCGACAAGTTCAAGCAGTTCCACGACGTGCTGTACGCCAACCAGCCCGACGAGCGCGAGGACGGCTTCGGCGACGTCAACCACCTGCTGGACCTGGCCGGCCAGGTGCCCGGTCTGAAGACGGACGCCTTCGTCAAGGCGGTGACCGACCGCACCTACGCCCCGTGGGCGAAGAAGGTCGCGGACGCCTTCAACGACAGCGGGGTGACGGGCACGCCGACGGTCAAGCTGGACGGCAAGCCGATCACCCTGTTCAGCGGGAACCGCGCCACCACGCCGGAGCAGTTCACCGCCCAGGTGAAGCAGGCCGCGGGCTTGCAGTGAGCACCACCGGCCCGGCCGACCACCCGGCCGGGCCGGCCCTTCACACCCACCGGAGTGCTCCGCGATGACCGCCCCGACTGCCGTGAACCCGCCCCGCTCCCGCTCCGCCGCCTCCTCCCCGCCGCACGGCACGCCGATCGGCGCCGGCCGGGCGTTCGCCCTGTTCGTGTTCCTCGGCGGACTCCTCGGCCTCGCCGCCTCGGCCGTCCTGACCTTCGACAAGCTCCGCATCCTGGAGAACCCGTCCTACGTCCCCAGTTGCAACATCAACCCGGTGATCAGCTGCGGGTCGGTGATGCGCACCGAGCAGGCCGAGGTCTTCGGCTTCCCGAACCCGCTGCTCGGCCTGGCCGCCTTCGGTGCCGTCGCCGCGGTCGGCGCCGGGCTGCTGGCCGGCGCCGCCTACCGGCGCTGGTTCTGGCTGGCCCTGCAGGCCGGCACCCTGGCCGGCGTGGTCTTCGTGCACTGGCTGATCGACCAGGCGCTGTACGACATCGGCGCGCTCTGCCCGTACTGCGTGGTGGTCTGGGCCACGGTGGTGCCGCTCTGCTGGTACACCACGCTGCACAACCTGCGCTCCGGGGTGGTACCCGTCGGCCCCCGGCTGCGACCGGTGGTCCGCGAGGCCGCCCGCTACCACTGGGCCCTGCCGGTGCTGTGGGCCGCGGTGATCGCCCTGCTGGTCCTCAACCGGTTCTGGTCCTACTGGAGCACCCTGCTCTGACGCCCCCCGGAGAACGCCCCCGCCCCGAGAACGACGTCGGCCTCCAGGACCCGTGGGGGGTCCTGGAGGCCGACGTCGGGTACCGGCCCCCGGACGGGGGCCCGCGCTCAGGAGGCGCGGTGGAACCGCTGGGGAAGCGTCCCCTTGCGCCACAGCTGGTCGAGGCGCTCGAAGAAGCCGTCGGAATCGGCGGAGACCACCCGCCGCTCGTCCGCGGTCATCCGGGCGAACGGGTCGTCGAACGCGAGCTTCTTCGGCTTGACGCCGACGGAGCTGCACATCCGGCGGCACGCGTGGCACCACGTCCGCCAGAACAGCACCGGGCGGCCCGCCCTGCTGCCCTCGTAGACGTAGCTGCGCACCGCGACCTTCCGGCAGACCGGGCACTCCTTCTCCGACTGGTCGTCGACGAAGTTCGGCTGGGTCGCCAGCTGACGGATCTCACTGTCGATGTAGGACTTCATTCCGGTGCTCCCACTGCTCTCCTACTTCCTCCCCTTCGTCCGGCGGAGGTACTCGGCGTAGCGCTTGTCCGCGTAGGCCTCGGCCTGGGCCTCCATGTCGGGCAGGTGGCCGTTCTTGTGATGGTAGAGCTCGTGGAGGATCGTCCTGAGGGCCGTCTCCATGTCCCGCAGCCCCTCCGTACTGATCTCGATCAGCGGGAGCTTGTTCGGCCCGACGACGGCGACCCGCAGCGCGTTCCCGTTGCCCTTCCCGGTGAAGGGGCTGCTGCCGAGGGCGACGGAGTTGGGGTGCTCGATCTTCGGGACGTGGACGATGTCGTACCCCTTGACGCTCATCCCGGCCCGGCCGAGGGCGATGCGCACCGACTTGATGCTGACGCCGGTCCGGGCCGCCGCCTCGGACCCCCCGCCGGTCGCGGCGGCGGAGGTGCCGCCTCCGCCCGGCGTGCCGCCGGTGCCGGTGGGCGTGTCTCCGGTCGCGGCGGGCTCGCCGCCGCCGCCGTCGCCGGAGCCCTTCCCGCCCTCGGGCGCCTTGTCGGCCTTGCCCCCGCCACCGGGTTCGCCGGGCTCCTTGCCGGTGCCCGACTTCGGGTTGCTGGGGCCCTCCGTCTTCGGTGTGGTGGGCGCGGGTTCCGCCTGCGGGGCGGTCGTGGTCGGCAGGTCGCCGTCCACGAACTTCCGGACCGCGCTGATGAAGCCGTCGCCCTCCGACATCGCGAGCTTGATGGCCTTGGCGCTCTTGAAGCCCCAGATGGTGCCCTTGACGAGGCCGACGCCGTCGATGGCCAGCGAGCCGATGGTGCCGGTCCACTGACCGGCGACGTAGGCGGTGGAGCTGGAGTCGGTGTCGAACAGCTCGGCCAGCGGGTCGTCGTCGACGTAACCGGTGTGGCCCAGCTTGTACGGGGTGTCGTTCTCGTAGTCGAAGATCTCGTTGAAGACCTCGTTGTCCCCGTTGTAGCAGTCCGCGGCGGCGTTCCACCCGTCCGAGAGGGTGTTGACGCTCCACTGCCACGGGTCGCCGACGACGGAGTCGCCGACGCCGGTGAAGAAGCCCCCGACGTCGTCGAGGCTCCACCACAGACCGGTCGGGTCGCTGCCCGAGACCGGGTTGTTCGCGGCGTAGGTGTAGCCGCCCATCTGGTTGGGATCGCCGGCCTCGAAGACCGGGTCCACCGACAGGAAGCGGCCGAGCACCGGGTCGTACTGGCGGGCGCCGAGGAGGTCCAGGCCGGTCGTCGGATCGGCCGGCTTGCCCAGGAAGCCGTGGTTGTCCGCCCAGGAGGCCGGGGCGGGACCGCGCTGGTTGCCGTACGGGTCGTAGGCCCGGCGGGTGATCGCCAGCGTCTTGGCGTCGACCTGGAGCTGGGCGGTGCCCTGCGGATTGGTCGGCTGGTAGCTGATGGTGCCGTTGCTCGCCCGGACGATGGTCGTGCCGTCGGGGCAGCTGTAGTACCGCAGGGCGCTGACGGCCTTGGTGGCCTTGTCGAGGGTGAGCTGCTCCGTGCCGCCGAACAGGTAGAGCGTGGTGCTGGTGGGCCCGCGCTGGAGGAGCAGCGCGCCGTCGGCGTCGTAGAGGTAGGTGGTCTCCTTCCCGTCGGTGGTGATGCCGGAGGTCGCGCCCTCGGCGTCGTAGCTGATGACCTGGTCGAGCGGCGCCGCTCCGGTGCCGACCCGCCTGGTGGTGTTGCCCGCGTTGTCGTACGTCGGGGTGAGCGTGCTGGTGCCGGTCGTCGGGTTCGAGGTGACGATCCCGGTCGCCGCGTTCGGCCGGGTGGTCGGCGTCGCGCCGGCCACCGGGTAGCTGCTGGACTGCGTGGTGTCCTTGGCGGCGTTGCCGGTCACGTCGTGCTTGACCTGGAGCGTGCGGTCACCGAGCAGGTCGTACTGCCAGTCGGTCCAGTACGGGGCCGGGCCGCCGATGGTCGAGGGACCGGGCGTACTGGTCTTGCAGGCGGCGAGCTGCCCGGCCGTCGGGCTGGTGATCCCCTTCGTGTCGGTCCAGGCGGTGGTCAGCCGGCGCAGTGCGTCGTAGCTGAAGCACTGGGTGTCGGTGACCCGGTCGGCACCGCCCGAGGACTGGGTCTCGGAGACGGTGGTGAGGTTGCCCACCTGGTCGTAGCCGTAGGTGGTGTCGGAGATCGGGTTGACGGTGTTGTTCTGCAGGGTGACCCGGTTGGTGGCCAGCCGGCCGGTGACCTGGTCGTAGGTCTGCGCGGTGCGCAGCTGCTTGGTCGGGGTGCCGATGGTGGTCTGCAGGACCTGGCCGAGCGGGCTGTAGCTGGTGGTGTTGACGTAGGGGGTGGTCGGCGAGCCCATGGAGACCAGGCCGCCCTGGAGGTTGTAGCCGAAGCCGACGGTCTCCTCGGCCAGACCGCCGGCGGCCCCGAAGGTCGTCGAGCCGAGCAGGCCGACGGTGTCGGTGTAGCTCGCGGCCGTGGTGTACGTGCCGGCGAGCTTGCCCTCGCCCACCGGGACGGTCACCGTGCTGCCGGTCGGCTGGTACGCGGTCGTGTACCCGTCGATCCGGGTGACGTAGGCGTCGCCGGCGCGGCCGTTGACGTACCGCGTCGTGGCGTCGGGGTAGCCCTTGGCCTTGGCGTCGAAGCTCCACTCGGCGAGCAGCTTCGTCTGGTCGGTGGTGCTGGTCCCCGCGTACTTCGCGGTGGTGCGGCCCATGCCGTCGTAGACGTACGACAGCCACTGGCCCCGGCCGTCCCGCGCCCTGGCGAGCCGGCCGAGGTCGTCGTACTCCTTGACCGAGGTGCCGCTGTCGGGGTCGGTCTGCGACACCAGCTGACCGCGCAGGTCGTAGGTGTAGCTCCAGACGTTGCCGGCGGTGTCCTTGACCGACGCGACGTCGCCCCTGGCGTCGAAGGTGTAGCTGGTGGTGACGTCGGCGCTGCCGACGGCGCCGGCGGGCCCGGTGGACCAGACGACCGCGTTGGACGCGTTGGACACCGCGACCACGCCGTCGCCCCGGACCATGAGGTAGGCGCCGGTGGCACCGGTCGTGCCGCTCCTCCAGAGCCGCGCCGTCCTGGTCGCGTTCTGGACCACGAAGTCGCCGTCGGCCTGCATGACCGCCACGGCGCCCGGGTTGCCGGACGTGCCCGAGGACCAGAGCGTCCGGCCGTCGGCGAGCCCGGTCAGCACCAGGTTCCCGTCCGCCCGCATCGCCAGCCGGACGCTCTTGGACACCACCGACGTGCCCGAGGCGATCACCGTGCCGGCGGTCAGCTTCCGGTCGGGAGTGTCGTCGTGCACGACGGTCGAGGTGGTGCGGCCGAGGCCGTCGGTGTAGGTCGTCGTGCGCGCCGCACCGACCGTGGTGTCGACGCGGTCGGCACCCGGGTAGGACGTGCCGGACTGCCACAGGGTGCTGGCGAACGAGACCTGCTGGACCGAGACCGGCCTGCCCTGTCCGTCGTAGGCGGTCCTGGTCACCGACGGGCCGGTGTTGTTGGTCTCCGCCCACATGCCGGTGCCCGCCTCGTGCGCGGCGTCGGTGTAGGGGGCGATGTTGGAGACGGCCCAGCCGTGCGAGTCGTAGAAGCTCGACGACACGAGGCGCCCGGTGGAGTTGTCCGCGGTCGTGGTCTGGCTCTGCCGCGGCCTCAGCAGCCCGTCGTAGTAGGTGACGGACTTGTTGTACGAGCCGTTCTCGCGCAGGGTCTCGGTGGTGACGGCGGAGGGGTCCGGCTTGTCGCCGGCACCGTGCACGTCGTAGCCGAACTTGCGGTCGGGGCTCTGGGTCGCCTTGCTGCGGCCCGGCGTCCACACCTTGGTGCGGCGGCCGAGCGCGTCGAACTCGACGTCGGTGATCCGGCCGTTGACGTCGACGGCGTGCGTGACGGCGCCGCGCGCCACCGAGATCGTGCTGGTGGCCACCCAGCCCAACGGGTTCCTGGTCGACAGCGAGTCCGGGAGGACGCCGTCGGCCGGGAGGTAGGCGGTCGTGGTCGCGGCACCCACCGCGTCCACCGTCTTGGTGACGCGGCCGTACTTGTCGTACTCCAGCCCGCCGAGCGACTGGTAGGACGGCTGCCCGGGGGCGGTGTACGACTTGATGGACTGGGTGCCGGTCACCAGCCCGAGCGAGCTGCCGTTGCGGCCGAGCACGCCGTAGGCGGCCGGGTCCGGCACTCCGGCGGCGCCGTCGTAGAAGAAGCGCTTGCCGTAGAGCGTGGTGGTCCCGCCGGGTGTGGTGCCGCACGGCCCGGCGACGGTGAGGACCTCGCTCGGGTAGATCAGCATCATCGGATTGGCGGCGGGCGCCGGGGCGTAGCCGGTGGTGGTGCAGGTCTGCTGCCCCGAGGCCGCCAGGTCGCCCTTCTCGTCGACCTGGTGGACCCGGCCGAGGTCGTCCATGGTGGTCACGGTCTGCACGGTCCGCCACGAGCCGTCGGACAGCAGGCCCAGCGAACGGGCCGAGGTCGAACGGACCTGGTGGGCCTTCAGGTCGGGGAGCGTGGACAGCTTCGCGGGTGCGGGGTCCTCCGAGGTCCAGGCCGTCCGGGCGGCGCTGGCGGTCTCGGCGACCGTCGGCGGGTCGGCCAGCGTCTTGGCGACGACGCTGCCGCCGGCCTTGGTGAAGGTCTGCGTCTCGTAGGGGGCACCGGCCGACCAGGGGTTGTCGGTGATCTCCTCGTTGAGCGAGTTCCGCACCTTGACGGTGCGCCTGGTCCCGTCCGCCTTGTAGTCGCCGTCCATGCCCTGGAGGTAGGAGACGACGCTCTGGGTGATCGGGTCCGGCGCGGCGCCGGTGGTCGTGGTGACGGTGCGGTAGCCCCGGAACTGGTTCCAGGTGCGGTGCTGGTCGTCGGTCAGGTCGGAGTCGTCACGGTGCCAGGCGGCGCCGTCGCTGTAGGCGTAGTTGGTCACCTTGGCCGGCGAGCCGGCCTTGGTCCGGTCGCTGTCGGTGACCTGGGCGACCAGGGTCTTGTGGAACCAGTCCTCGATCGGGTCCTTCCCGCCGGGCGTCGTCCACCAGACCGGGTAGCAGGCCATGGTGTTGGCGTCGGCCGAGGCCGGCATGGTGTTCTTCTCGCGCGAGCACTCCGGCGCCCGGTAGGTGACCGCGACGGATTCGCCGGTCTCGGTCTGGATGCTGGAGACGCGCGGGTGGAACAGCGGCGGGGCGGCCGGAGAGAGGCCGTCGACCCGGTTGTCCATCTCGATGCCGGTGAAGGTGACCGGGTCGAGGGTGAGCGGGCCGCCGCCGCCGGCGGAGGTGTCCCGGCCGGTGTGGACGATCTCGGAGAGCCACATCACGGACTGCAGGGCGCCGGCGTTCGTCGAGTCCTGGGTCTTGCCGGTGACCGGGTCGTAGGTGCCGCCGGCGTCGGAGAAGACCTGCTTCAGCTCGAAGCTGTCGACGTCCTGCCAGCCGGAGCCGGTACGGACCTTGGTGTCCACCGACTTCAGCCGGAAGGTCGACCAGAAGGTCGGTCCGCCGGTGAGGCAGACCCCGTCGGTGTCGTCGTCCTCGACCTTGTTCTTGTCGGTGGCGAGGCAGGTCAGGTCGTACGGCGTGTCCGGCCAGTTGGTCGCGGTGTCCCGCGACAGGTTGTCGAGGGTGCAGACGCTGTCGGAGGTCGTGCAGCGCTGCGCCGCGTTGAACACGACCTTGGCGGCGGGCTCGCGGCCGGCCTGCGCGTCCGTCAGCTGGTAGCCGTAGGAGATCTGGGTGAGGCGGCCGCCCCGGGTGTACTGGGTGAGGGTGCCGCCCTTGTCGTCCTTGGCGACCTGGCCATAGCCCATGTTGTAGTAGTTGGACTCGGTCGACCAGTCGTAGCGCTGGACGTTGCCGTGCGGGTCCACGGCGAAGTCGAGGTTGAACCGGTAGCCGACCGGCTGGTCGCACCGCGAGTCATTGCCGTCGGCGGAGTCGTGGCACGGGTCCTCCGCCTTCGGGTGGTAGACCGGCACGCCCCAGGCGCTGTTGGTCGCCGTGTCCGACGTGGTGCCCGGCGCGTGGTTCAGGCCCAGGTAGTACGCGGTGCCGTCGGTGGTGGTGACCTTGAAGTACTCACCCTGCCAGAGGCCGTTGGTGGCCCCGGTCAGCCGCTCGATCCTCGTGCCGTCGTCGTTCTGCAGCCGGTAGCCACCCGAGGAGTCCCGGAGCAGCTCGCCGGTGTGCGAGCCCAGCGAGATCGTGGCGTTCCAGCCGCCCCAGCACTCGTCCCCGGAGTCCTCGATGCCCTGGTCCCTGCACGCCTTGTAGGAGCGCTCGATGAAGCCCGGGCTGTAGCCCCAGCCGTCACCGATCCACGAGGACTGCGAGTTGCGGGCCGAGGTCTCGCCGTCCACCGACTGCGAGTCGTAGGCGAGGGTGACCGCGGGCGCGGCGCCGCCGAGCGACGGCGGCACGGTGATCGGGTAGGCGTAGGTGAACGCGCCGGAGGCGGAGGCCGTCCAGGCGCCCGAGGCGGACAGCGAGGTTGCCCCGTAGTCGCCCTGCGAGCCGCCGGAGCCGGCGACCGCCGCGACCGCCATGGTGGCGCCGGCCGAGCGCGCGGCCGACGACGCGGCGGCGAAGCCGCTCGTACCGGTCCGCACGTCGGAGGCGACCGCGACCGTACCCGACAGCGTCCGGGCCCGCGGGTCGTTGGTGAACTCGATCGGCGTCTGCCGGCGGCACTCCGCGCGCTGCGGCGTCGTCAGTGCACAGCCCGGCAGCGCGACCAGCCGCAGCCGGGAGGCCCAACCGCCGCCGTACGCCTGCTCGATGGAGCTGTAGTCGAGCGACACCGAGACGCCGCCCACCCCCGGCCTGCCGTCACCGCGGGCCAGTCCGACCAGGAGCCCGTCGACGCCGGCGGCCTTGGCGCCGCTCCGGTCGGCCAGCCGGACCTCGACCGAGGAGAGCGGCGCGACCGGGGCGACCGGGGCGATCAGGCGCCCGGACCGCGGGCCGAGCGCCGAGGTCGGGACGGCGGACACCGAGACCGGGGTACCGCCCGCTTTCAGGCGCCCGGTGGCCGGCGAACCGCCGAGGTCGACGGTGGCGGTGGAGCCGCCGGGCCAGCGGGCCGCCTCGGGGGTGTGCGTCCGGAGCTCCCGGGCGCCCTTCGGAACGGCCGGCTTCGGGGCGGGGCGCGCCGCGCCCACCGGCCCCCCGGGCACCTTCGGTTGCTGGGGGAGCGGGTCGGCGGACCATATCTCGCCGGTGTAGCGGTAGGGGCCTACGAGGACGTCGGTGGCCACCGCCAGCGGCGTCGCCAGCGAGAACGCGGCAACCGTCGCCATCGCGACCGTCCCCCGTCTCGCCCATCCCCTCCCCCGGGCAGCACGAGACCATCGCACTTTCGCGCGCATCGTGAATCATCCCCCTACTAACAGTTTTGGACGGCCCCGGGGCTGATGCACCATCACGCGATCCCGCCCCTGGCCAGGGCGAACCGTATTGCCACACACGCATCACCGGCAATACCCTTCCCCGGCAGTCACATCGCTCACAACAATCACACCCGACCCAGGGGTTTCGACGGGTCAGGTGTCCGATGCCTGCGATGTGGCCAAATCCACTGCCCGCCAGGGGGGTTGTGAATCCCCCCGCGAAACGGTCGCGGGCACCAGACACATTCGAAGGATCTTTCGTGGGGGAAAACACCCGCGTCCCACGCGGTGGGACGCGATCGCCAGGACGTCGGCTCGCGCTGACGGCGGCGCTCGCCGGCCTGATACTCGGCACCGCCGGCCCGGCCCTGGCCGACGACCGGCCGGCGGACCGGCCCGCCGTCTCCGACTCACCGATGAGGGCGGCCTCCGAACGCGCGAAGAAGGAGCGGAAGCCGGTCGCGGTCGAGGAGTTGACCTCCGAGACGACCCAGACGGTGGCCAACGCGGACGGCACCTTCACGCTGACCGACCACGTCCAGCCGGTCCGGGTGAAGCGCGACGGCTCCTGGTCGGCCGTGGACGCGACCCTGGGGAGGAACGGCGACGGCACCTTCTCGCCGAAGGCCACCCCGGCCGGGCTGGCCCTCTCCGGCGGCGGCTCCGGCCCGCTGGCCACGCTCACCGACGCCAAGGGCCGCCGGCTCTCCGTCACCTTCCCGGTCGCCCTGCCCGCTCCGGCCGTCACGGGTGACAGCGCGACCTACGGCAACGTCCTGCCCGGCGTCGACCTGCGGGTCATCGCCAACGACCAGGGCGGCCTGCGCGAGGTCCTGGTCGTCCACGACGCCACGGCCGCCGCCGACCCGGCGCTGAAGTCCCTGAAGCTCGCGGTCGCCACCAGCGACGGGTTGACCGTGGCCGCCGACGAGAACGGCTCCGTCACCGCGCGGACCACCGACGGGACGACGGCGTTCACCGCGCCGACCCCGGTCATGTGGGACTCCTCGACCACCGCCGGCACGGTCGCGGCGCGGCCCGCCCAGGCACCCGCGCCGGCGGCGCGCAAGGGCGAGCTCAGGTCGGCCCGCGTCGACGAGGCGCCGCCCGCCGCGCCCGCCCCCACCCGCTCCACCGAACGCGAGCCCGGCACCGGCGCGCAGCTCAAGCGGATCGCCGTGACGGCCGAGCCCGGCGCACTGACCCTGGTACCCGACGCCGGGCTGCTGACCGGCCCGGACACCGTGTGGCCGCTGTACATCGACCCCTCGGTCAGCCCGGTGACCAACGGCACCAGCCACTACGCCACGGTCCGGGAGGGCTGCCCCGGCATCGTCGCCTACGACGAGCCGCAGGACAACGGCCAGGGCGCCGGCTACCAGCACTGGAACGACTGCCAGGGCCTGTACCGGTCCTTCTACCAGATCGACACCAGCAACCTGACCGGTGACATGGTGGTCTCCCGGTCGGAGTTCCACATCACCGAGACCTACGGTGCGTCCTTCGACTGCAACCACACCGCGCCGGTGTCCCTGGCCACCGTCAGCGAGCTCGCGACCGACACCAAGTGGTCCAAGCAGCCCTGGGTGACCGGCGACGGGTGGCTCGGCGGCGCGCAGTACCCGAAGAGCTCCAACATCTCGAACCACTGCGGCAACCACGAGGCCGTGTTCAACGTCACCGGCCAGATGCAGAAGCTCGTCGGCCACAACTCCAACTGGACCGTCGGCATCTTCGGCAACGAGACCAAGTCGTCGGGCAACAACGACTTCATGCGGTTCAACACCAATCCGTACGTGGTCACGGTGTTCGACATCGCGCCCAACGCCCCCGACATGATCAGCGTCAGTCCGCAGCCGCACAGCCCGGACGGCAACGGCTGCGACGGCGTGAACATCGGCTGGATCGGCAACTCCGGCACCACCGGCAGCGCCTCCAACATCACCCTGAACGCCCGGCTCTCCACCAAGATGAGCGGTGTCAACCTCCAGGCCATGGCGCACGTCTGGGACAACATGTCCAACGACGGCGGTGGCAACCCGGCCAGCAAGTCCTGGCCGTGGAGCGCGTCGGTGAGCAACTGGGGCACCGTCTACGACAACGTCGGCTTCACCGTCGAGGACGGCCACCAGTACGGCTGGAACATGATCGCCAGCGACGGCACCCTGACCGGCCCCAGCTCCCCCTACTGCTACTTCAACGTCGACCTGACCCCGCCGAGCATCCCGACGGTCGCCGACAACGCGGCCTTCCCGCCGCTCGGCAGCGACAGGACGCCCACCGGCCACGCCGGCGCCACCGGGGCCAAGGTGCGGGTCACCGCCAACGACCCGGTGCCGGGCGGCTGCACCCGCGGCAGCTGCGTCAGCAGCGGGATCGACCGGTTCGAGTACTCGCTGGACGCCAACATCCCCGGCGGCGGCCCGTCCGTCCCCGCCGTCCAGGCGGCCGGCGGCACCGCGACCGCGGACGTCCCGATCAGTGTGAGCAGCGCCCAGTGGGGCACCCACACGCTGTTCGTGCGGGCCGTCGACAAGGCCGGCAACACCCAGGGCACCGTCGCCCAGTACAGCTTCTTCGCCCCGTTCGACCCCAGCGCGAAGGTGGCCCCGGGCGACCTGAACGGCGACGGGGTCCCGGACCTCGCCGCCACCACGACCGCCGGCGACCTGGTGCGCGTCCCGGGCGGCGGCTCCACCGAGGACCTCGAAACCATCTCCACCCCGGCGACCAGCCCGGACGGCACCGGCTGGAACAACTACCTGGTCGCCCACCGCGGCACCCTCACCGCGGCCATGGCCGACGACCTGTTCGCCTATCAGAAAACGACCCACAAGCTGTACCTGTACCAGAACGACGCCAACACGGCGGGCGGCACCACGGGCCACTTCACGCTGACCCAGAACGTCGTCCCCCTCAACAACTCCGCGGGCTGCCCCGCCAAGGGCTCGGACGGCACCTGGAACAAGGTCACCCAGATCCTGGCACCCGGCAAGCTCGCCCAGATGGCCGACGTACCGGACCTGGTGACGGTCGACAACGCGGAGCTCTGGTACTTCCCGGGCACCTACCAGGCGGGCTGCAACCTCGCCGCGGGCGTGAAGATCGGCACCGGTGACTGGTCCCGCACCACCCTGCTCGCACCGGGCACGGTGAACGGCGTCCCCACCCTGTGGGCCCGCGAGAACGCCACCGGCGCCGTCAGCAGCTTCCCGCTGACCTTCGACGGCAACGGCGTCCCGACCACCCGGATCACCGCTCCGACCAGGGCCCCGCTGACCTCCGGCGTGCTCGACACCGCCGGTAAGAACATGTGCCTGGACATCAACGGCTCGAACACCGCCAACGGCACACCGGCGCAGATGTACAGCTGCAACACCACCGACGCGCAGAGCGCCGCCCTCGGCACCGACAGCAGCGTCCACCTGCTGGGCAAGTGCCTCGACGTGAGCCGCGGCGGCCTCGACAACGGCAGCCCGGTCCAGCTCTGGGACTGCAACGGCACCGGCGCCCAGAAGTGGGTCCCCGGTCCGTTCGCCGGCTCGCTGCTCAACCCGCAGTCCGGCCGGTGCCTGGCCGACCCCGCAGCGTCCAACACTCCCAAGACCCAGCTGATCCTCTGGGACTGCCTGACCGACCACGCCGAGCAGGTCTGGGCCGCGACCACCACGGGCAAGGCCCTGCCGCCGGCCCAGCCGGTCCTCCCGACCGGGCTCGGCGACCGGCTGGCCCCGACCGTGGCCTCGCCCGGTGACGTCGACGGCGACGGCAACCCCGACCTGTACGGGACGTCCGCCACCGGCACCGTCACCCGGCTCCCGGGCGCCCGGACGCCGGCCGCCCAGGCCGCCGACCGCTGGAGGCTGACCGACCCCACCGACAGCCGGCGGGCCAACGACCTGACCGTGGCCGGCGGAGCGGCCGTCGGCCCCGACGCCACCCGGGGCACGGTCCTGAACCTGCCCGGCGGCACCGGCTACGCGGTCAGTGCCACCGGCTCCGTCGACACGCGCAAGAGCTACACCGTCTCCGCCTGGGTCAAGCCCGGCGACCTGGCCAACACCTCCGTGTTCGTCAGCCAGGGCGGCACCAACAACGTCGGCCTCCAGCTGTACTACTCCGCCTGGGCGCACGCCTTCGCGTTCGGCCGCAACGTCGACGACTCGGCCGTCGACACCTTCAACGCCGTCTACGGCCCGACCACCGGCGGCCTCAGCCCCAGGCTCAACACCTGGACCCACCTGACCGGGGTCTACGACGCCGGCACCAAGCAGCTCCAGCTCTTCGTCAACGGCGTCGCGGCCGGTGCCGCGGCCTACGCCGGCACCGAGTGGAACGCCACCGGGCCGGTCCAGATCGGCCGGCGGGTCCTGGCCGGCGGGTACGCCCAGTACGCGACCGGCGCGGTCGGCGACGTCGTGATCGTCCCGTCCGCGCTGCCTGCCACCGCCGCCGTGGCGCTGGCCACCGACACCGCCCAGTTCGACGCCCCGGTGCTGCTCGGCGACGTCCACCGGCCCACCGACCGGTGGAGGCTCACGAACTCCGCCGACGAGATCCGGCCGGCCAACAGCCTCACCGTCTCGGGCTCGGCCTCGTTCGTCAACGACACCACCCGCGGCACCGTCCTCGGCCTGTCCGGCGCCGCCGACGCGCTGGCCACCACCGGCGGCCCGGTCGTCGACACCGCCAGGAGCTACTCCGTCTCGGCCTGGGCCTACCTGACCGGGACGAACGACTACGCGACCGTGGCGGCCCAGTCGGGCACCAGCGTGAGCGCCTTCTACCTGCAGTACTCGAAGGCCTTCAACGCCTGGACGTTCGTCTCGCCGTCCGGCGACTCGACCGGACCGGCCTCCTACCCGGCCGCGTTCGCGAGGACGCCGCCGGCCCTCAACACCTGGACCCACCTGGTCGCCACCTACGACGCGCCCGGCCAGACCATGAGCCTGTACGTCAACGGCAAGCTCGCGGCCACCGCCGTCAACTCCACTCCGTGGGCCTCCACCGGCCCCCTGACCATCGGCTCGGCCAAGAACGGGAACAGCTTCCCCGGCCGGATCAGCGACGTCCAGACCTGGACCAGCGCGCTCTCCCCGGCTGCCGTCGCCTCGCTCGACTCGGAGCAGCCCGTGCTGACCCAGCTCGTCTGACCCAGCTCGTCCGACCCGCTGGGCCGGTCCATGACGTCGGCCTCCGGGACCCGCCAACGGTCCCGGAGGCCGACGTTGTGCTGTGTGGCGCCCCTGCGGACGGCTAGCCGAAGACCGCCCGGCGGAAGGCGTTGCGCAGGTCGGTGAGGGGCTGGGTCTCGCGGCTGTAGTGCACCTTGTTGGTGAGCAGCAGCGCCCAGCGGCCGAGCCGGCGGGAGACCCAGATCCCGGTGCCGGTGAAGCCGTAGTGGACGAAGGTGCCGTCGGCGGGGTCGGTGCCGGGGGCGCAGAGCCAGGACAGGCCGCGCGCGGGGGCGAGTCCGCCGGTCTGTTCGCGCAGCGACTCGGCGGTCCAGGGCCCGGCCCAGGGCAGCGCGGCCGGCGGGTCGAGCAGGGCGGTGAGGAAGCGTTCGAGGTCGCGGGCGGTGGAGAAGGCGCCCGCGTTGCCGCAGACGCCGCCGAGCAGCCGGGCCGAGGGGTCGTGCACCACCCCGCGCAGCGGGGCGCCGACGGCCCGGTCGTACTCGGTGGGTGCGGTGCGGGCGGCCGACGCCGGGCCGAGCGGGCCGAAGCGGGTGTCGGTCATGCCGAGCGGGCGCCAGACCTGCCGTTCGGCGAGCGTGTCGAGCGGGGCGCCGGCCAGGTCCTCGACCAGGTGGCCCAGCAGCACGGCGGCACGGTCGGTGTACTCGACGGCGGTCCCCGGCGGGCGGTGCAGCGGGGCGGCGACGACGCCGGCCCGGATCGCCGCCCGGTCCCGGCCGTAGCGCTGCTCGAACTCCGTGCGCAGCGGCAGTCCCGCCGTGTGGGCAAGGAGTTGACGGGCCGTCACCCGACCCGTCGGCTGCCCGGCGGCCGGCGGCCAGTAGTCGCCGAGCGGGCGGTCGAGCGGGAGCCGGCCGGCCTGCCGGAGCGCGCCCGCGCACGGCCAGAGGGCGACGATCTTCGTCAGGCTGGCGAGGTCGAAGAGCGTGTCGGGCCCCATCTCCAGCCCCTCGTACGGGCCTTGGCCGAGCACCCCGACGGAGCCCCGGCCCCGCCCGCCGGCGGCGTCACCGACGGCCCAGACGCCGCCCGTGCCGACCCGGCGCAGCCCCGCCTCCACCAATCGCTCCAACTCCCCACCGGGGGCGCCGAGCACGGCCGACGGGTCGGGGGCCGCGGCCCGTACCGGCTGCTCGTCCACGCCTGCCCCCGCCCGCTCGGCCACCGGTCCGCCCGGAGCCTACCCAGCGGGCGGGCGGTCAGACGGCGGGCACGCCGCCGAACTCCTTGCCGAGGCAGATGCTCTGCGGGTGGTCGCGGTAGATGCCGAACTTCTGGATCGGGTCGTAGCCCTCGGATCCGTAGAGCGCGACCGCCTCGGGCTGCTCGGTGCCGGTCTCCAGCACGAACCTGGTCCGGCCGGCCTCGGCGGCGGTCTGCTCCAGGCGGCGCAGCACCGTCCGCGCGAGGCCCCGCCCGCGGGCCCGGGGGACGACGAACATCCGCTTCAGCTCGGCGTCGCCGTCGCGCAGGCCGTGCGGGCCGGCCTGCTTGGCGCGCCAGCCGCCGCAGGCCACCGGCTGGCCGTCGAGGTAGGCGATCAGGAACAGACCAACCGGCGCCTCGAAGTCGTCGGGGTGCAGCTCGGTGAGGTCGCCCTCGCCGTAGCGGCGGACGTACTCCTCCTGCACCTCCGCCGAGAGGCGCTGGGCGTCCGGGTGGCCGTAGCCGGTGACGCGGATCTCGATGATGTCGCCCTTGCCGTCCCGCAGCTCGGCGGTCCCCGCGATGCTCTCCATGGTTGAAAAGACTACGACCTCGGGTCAGCGGCCCTCGAACCGGGCGACCAGCTCCTCCTTGCCGAACATCCGGGCGGTGTCGACGGCGGACGGCGTACCGGCCGTCGGGTCGGCGCCGCCCGCCAGCAGGGCGGTCAGCACGTCCTCGGCGCCCTTGAAGACGGCGCCGGCCAGCGGGGTCTGGCCGCGGTCGTTGGCCCGGTTCGGGTCGGCGCCGCGCTCCACCAGGGCGGTGACGGTGGCGGCGTGCCCGTGGTACGCGGCGAGCATCAGCAGGGTGTCGCCGCGGTCGTTGGTCAGGTTGGCGGGCGCGCCGGCGTCGACGTAGGCGGCGAGGGTGTCGGTGTCACCGGCCCGGGCCGCGTCGAAGAGCTTCCCGGCCAGCTCGATCACCTCGGAGTCCGGGGCGTCGGCGGGCTGCTGGCTGGCGGCGTCGGTCATGGCGGGCCTCTCCTGGGCGTTCTCGGGCACCCCGGGCCTCGCCCGGGAGCTTCTCGGTCTGTCGGTCGCGCGTACCGCACCGTAGCGGCCCGGTGCGCGGACGATCCAGCGCGCGTCCGGACTTCGGACGCCGGCCGGACCGCGGCATTCCCCCGCACGACACACGGGCGGGAAGGTTTCGCCGCCGTTCGAGCGAACTTCCCGGTCCCCCCGGTGCCTTCCCGGCCACCCGCCGGGAATGCCTCGCCGCGCCGGTACACGGGGCCGCCGGGCCCCGTTCCGGGCGGTTCGCATACCTCCCCCCGGCGCCCATCCGGGTATTGGCCGAGAAGACCACCCATTTGCACCGTTCCATCATCTATTACTTTTTGTCACGATTAAGGCACATTCCGTGACACTGTCCCTGTCCCCCTCCCCGAGGAGCAGAGCGTGATCCTCTCGATTTCCGGCATCGTCCTGTTCGGCACCATCGCCTTTCTCTTCTTCCGCAGGGACGGACTAAAGGTCTCCCACGCGATCGTCTGCGCCCTGCTCGGCTTCTACATCGCCGGTTCCTCGATCGCTCCGAGCATCACCGCGGGCGGCGCCAGCCTGGCCAGCCTGCTCGGCGGCCTCAAGTTCTAGCGCGGCCACTCCCCCGTACGGGCCCGGGCGCGGATCCCACCGCCCCCGGGCCCCGTCGTACACCCGACGCCGACCCCCTGAACCCGACCGTCCCACTCGCCCGGGGAGCCAAGGAATGCCGCTCAACCGCCACTTCAGCAAGGGCCGCGACCTCGCCCGCACGGCCGGCGACCACGCCTCCGACATGTTCGCGCCGCTGACCGTCATCGGGCGCGGGATGCGCCACCACGTCGCCTGGGCCAAGAGCCGCTGGCAGGCGACCCCGAAGGACCGGCGCGGACCGACGGTCTTCCTGGTCGCCGCCATGCTGCTCGGCATCTACCTGCTGCCGCACGGGCTGCTGTTCGCCCTGGTGGCCCTGATGGCCAGCGCCGCCTGGAACGGCCGCTCCCCCAAGGCCCCGGCGGGCCCGCCCGAGCCGGACGTCGTCGACGTCAAGCTCACCGCCCTGTACGCCGCGCTGACCCCGTACCTGGCCTCACCGGACGACCTCAGCCCGCTCTACCACCACGAGGGCGGCTACAAGGACGTCTTCGGCTCCTGGGAGTTCGACGCCGAGGGGCGGCTCTCCCGGCTGGAGCTGGTCTACCCGGCCTACTTCACCGACACCGAGCCCGCCGCCCGGGCCCGGATCGAGCAGGTCGTGCAGGGCAAGGCCGGCCGCGCCCGGGAGTACCGCTTCGACTGGGACGAGGAGTCCAACCGGCTGCGGATCGCCGCCCTGGCCCCGCTGCCCACGGACATCGCGGCCCAGCGCTTCGTGACCACCCCCGGCGAGATCGTGCTGGGCTTCACCGACGAGGCCGGCAGCGCCCGGACCATCCCGGTGGGCCAGGGCGGCGCCGTCACCCAGCAGCCGCCGGTGGTCTGGCGCACCGGCCCCCGCTCGGGCGAGCCGCACCTGCTGGCGCTCGGCGTGACCCGCTACGGCACCTCCAGCCTGATCCGGTCGATCGCGCTCCAGGCGCTGCCCCACGGCGACCTGGTGGTGATCGACGGCGCCGGCACCGGCGAGCACGCCTGCCTGGTCAGCCGGCCCGGCGTGCACACCGTGGAGACCAGCCTGCACGGCGCGCTGGCCGCGCTGGAGTGGGTCGCCCAGGAGACCGAGCGCCGACTGACCGCACTGAACGCCGCCCGGCACGCGGGGGCGGCCGCGCCCGAGGACGTCACCCGGCCGCTCTGGCTGCTGCTCGACCACCCGACCGAGCTGAGCGAGCTGGCCCACGCCGAGGGCCGGCCGGACCCGCAGGACCTGCTGGAGCTCCCGCTGCGGCACGGCCGGGCCGCCCGGGTCACCGTCGTGTTCGCCGACGACATCGAGGCCCGGGACCGGATCACCCCGACCGTGCGGGCCACCACCCGGGCCCGCGTCCTGCTCGGCCCGACCGGCCCCGAGGAGTCCTACGGCACGCTCGGCGCGCCGCTGGACATCGTGCCCGCCGCGCACGCCCCGGCCGGCCGCGGCTACGCCCGGATCGGCACCGGCACACCGGTCCGCCTCCAGGTGCCGGCCACCGTCGACCCGCTGGACGAGGAGGCCCCGGCCCAGCTGCGCGAGGCGGTGATCGCCCTGCTCCCGCACCGCGACACCCGGACCGAGGCGGCCGCTCCGGTCGACGTCCCGCCGCGCCCGGCCGGCCCGCCGCCGGTACCGGTGGCCGAGCCGGTCCAGCAGCCGCAGGCGGTCGACCTGGGCAAGGAGCACGCGCCCCTGCGGTTCCGTCCACTGGCCTGAAAGGGGCCCGCCGGGGCGGGGCGGCGTAGGGCGGCGGATCCCGTCCCGGTACGCTCGTGGTGGAAAGGCCGACCGATCACCAGATGTGAAATAGGTGACACCTGGGGTGATATCCACGGCCAGATGTGACAAATCGGGCGCCGGTGGGTACAAACAGGGGCGGCACGACAGACGACGCATGTCCCGGGACGGGAATCTTCGTCGGAAGCCGAGCGTTGACCGAACGACGAAGAACAGCGACCACTAGTCCTGTGGGCCATAAGCCCGGGAGGCACGATTCATGAGCGAGCGAGCTCTCCGCGGCACGCGACTCGGGGCCACTAGCTACGAGACCGACCGTGGTATCGATCTGGCTCCCCGCCAGACCGTCGAGTACGCATGTCAGAACGGACACCGATTCGAGGTTCCTTTCTCGGTCGAGGCGGAGATCCCCTCGGCCTGGGAATGCCGCTTCTGCGGCCAGGAGGCAGTACTCCTCGACGGTGACGAGCCTGAGGAGAAGAAGACCAAGCCCACGCGTACCCATTGGGACATGCTGATGGAGCGCCGCACGCGCGAGGAGCTGGAGGAGGTGCTGGCCGAGCGGCTGGCCGTACTCCGCTCCGGAGGGATGAACCTCGCGGTACACCCGCGGGACACCCGCAAGAGCGCCTGACCCGTTTCCCGCCCCGGCGGGAGCACGCGAAAAGGGACCCTGGCCCCCAGGGTCCCTTTCGCATGTCCGGGTCCTTCGACGGCGGCCCGCCCCGGGCGCCCCGAGCCGTCCCCCGGCGGCCCCCGGCGGGCCCCGGTACGCCGTCGACGCGCCTCAGCGCGCCTCGGCCGCCACCTTCAGC
>NZ_JBEXYC010000052.1:0-49971 GCF_040630835.1 Kitasatospora sp. NPDC005751 | reverse complement strand
AGCGCGCCCTGGACGTCACCGCCGCCGGCCTCGGCCTGCTCGCCCTCGCCCCCGTACTCGCCCTGTGCGCGCTCGCCGTCCGCTTCGGCCCCTTCTGCTCGTTCCGGGACCGCCGAGGGGGCGCAATGACCGACCAGGACTTCACGCCCGGGCTCACACCCGGCCACCTCGGTGCGCCGGTGCTCGAACCCGAGGGCCGTCCGCCGGGTGCGCCCCGTCCTCGCCACGATGCGCCGGATCCGCACCGCCGGCGCAACGGGCTCGCCTGCGGGCTGACCGCGCTCGCCCTGGTGGTCGTCTTCGGCGGGGCCGGTCTGACCGGGTACACCTGGCTGCAGGGACAGCAGAAGCCGCCGGCCGCCGCCGACTACCACGGGGCGGGCACCGGCGACGTCCAGGTCTCGGTGCCCGAGGGCGCCGGGCTCACCCAGATCGCCTCCGCGCTGGTGCGCAACGGCGTGGTGGCCAGCTCGCTGGCCTTCACCCGGGCGGCCAAGGGCAGCGCGGCCGCCGCCGGGCGGATCCAGCCCGGCACCTACACGCTGAAGCAGAAGATGTCGGCGGCCGCCGCGCTGGCCATCCTGGTCGACCCCGCCAACGCCAACGGCCTGACCATCCCCGAGGGCTGGCGCGGCAACCAGATCTACACGGCGATCGACAAGAAGCTGGACCTGCCCGAGGGCACCACGCAGCGGGCCGCCCAGGAGCAGGGCGCCGAGCTGGGGCTGCCGGAGTTCGCCAAGGGCAGCCCGGAGGGGTACCTCTTCCCCGCGACGTACAGCGTGACCGACGGGACCACCGCGGTGGACCTGCTGAAGCAGATGGTGGAGCGGGCCGGCAAGGAGTTCGCCCGGGACGACGCGGAGGTCGTCGCGCAGAACCTCGGGCAGAGCCTGTACGGGCTGGTGACCATCGCCAGCATGGTGCAGGGCGAGGCGGACAACACCGAGGACATGGCCAAGGTGGCCCGGGTGATCTACAACCGGCTGGCCAAGAACATGCCGCTGCAACTGGACTCCACGATCAACTACGCGCTCGGGCGCTCGACCCTGAACACCACCGTCACGGAGACCAAGCTGGACTCCCCGTACAACACGTATCTGCACACCGGACTGCCGCCGACGCCGATCGGCAACCCCGGGCGGCAGGCGATCATGGCGGCGGTGGACCCGGCGCAGGGGGACTGGCTCTACTTCGTCACCGTGAAGCCGGGGGACACCCGGTTCACCGACAGTTTCGACGTGCAGCAGCGCAACGTGGCCGAGTTCAACGCCGCCCGGGCCGCGCAGCCGAGCCCGTCGGCGAGCGGTTCGGGCGGTGCCTCCGCGGGGGCGAGCGGCAGTCAGCCGACGGGTGCGCCGACCGCTCCGGGCGGGCAGTGAGGGCACATCGCCCCTGCCGGAGGCCAGGCTGCGGTACGGTAACGTCTCCCTCCAGGCGCTGCAGTAGCACGCCGGTTCGAGAATCAGCCGGGACGCCGTCCCGGACGGCCGGTCCGATCCTCCGGCCGTCTCCGTCGGTGTAAGGGGATCAATGACCGATCTGGGTCGGGGCTACGGCCCCCAGGGCTCCGAGCCGTGGCACCCCGGTGACCCCGGGTACGGCGGCCAGCAGCCGGTCCCCGGGCCGACGGACGACCAGTGGCAGCAGCCCCAGCAGTACGGCGGTCAGGCTTTCGTCGACCAGCAGGGGTACCCGCAGCAGATGCAGCAGGCGGCGCAGCAGCAGGGTTACCCCCAGCAGGGCTACCCGCAGCAGGCGTACCCGGGCGGCCAGCCCCAGCAGCCCCAGCAGTACGGGGGACAGCAGTTCGCGCAGGGGCAGCAGCAGGCCCAGCAGTACGGCGGTCAGGCCTTCGGCGACCAGCAGGGGTACCCGCAGCAGGGGCACGGCGGGGGCCAGGGCTTCCCGGGTGGGCAGGGGTACCAGGACCAGCAGCAGGGCTACCCGCAGCAGGGGTTCCCCGGGCAGCAGCAGAGCGCCCCCGGGTACCAGGGGCAGCAGCAGGGGTACTCGCAGCAGGGCATGCCGCAGCAGGGGATGCCGCAGTCGGGTATGCCGCAGTCGGGTATGAACCAGCAGGGCGCGCCCCAGTCCGAGATGCCGCAGCAGGGCGCGTCCCAGCCCGGGATGCCGCAGCAGCCCGGTCAGCAGCGGGTGCCGGGCGAGCAGGCTCCGGGCGGGCAGGTGCCGGGCGGGCGGGCCTCGCGCCGCCGGCGGCCCGAGCCCGAGCGGCCCGCCGGTCCCGGCCCGGACGGCATCGACTGGGAGGCGGAGGCCGCCGCGCTGGAGGCCGGCGGCCGGCCGGCGGAGGCCGAGCCCGAGCAGGCCGAGGCCGAGTGGGACGAGCACCAGGACGACTACGCCGAGGACGGCGGGGACGACCAGAACGGTTTCCTCGGCGAGGAGGACAACTCCCGCGAGGGCAAGAAGAAGCGCAAGGAGAAGGGCAAGAAGTCCGGCCGCCGCAACGGTGGCGCCTGCCTGCTGGTCGCGCTGGTGATGGTCGGCGGCGTGGCCGGCGCGGGCTGGTGGGGGTACGGCTTCTACCAGGACCACTTCGGGCCGCCCCCGGACTTCACCGGCCAGGGCAGCGGCTCGGTCATGGTGGAGATCAAGAAGGGTGCCGTCGGGGCCGAGATGGGCAAGACGCTCAAGGAGGCCGGCGTGGTCAAGAGTATCGAGGCCTTCACCCAGGCGTGCGGGAAGAACCCGAAGTGCACCACCATCCAGTACGGCACCTACACCATGCCCAAGGAGATGTCGGCCGAGGCCGCCGTCACCAACCTGGTGGAGGCGAACGGCGGTGAGAAGCTGATCGTCCAGGAGGGGCTGACGGCCGCCGCCACCTACGCCAAGATCGACGACAAGCTGCAGCTGGCCAAGGGCACCACGGCCGAGGTGGCCAAGGCGCAGCTGGGCAGCCTCGGTCTGCCCGCGTACGCCAACGGCAACATCGAGGGCTTCCTCTGGCCGGCCCGCTACTCGATCGCCTCGGGGATGAAGCCCGAGGACCTGCTCAAGCAGATGGTGAAGAACGCCGTCGACCGCTACGCGGGGCTGGACGCGGAGGCCGCCAAGATCGGCCTCAAGACCGGCTACGAGGTGGTCATCGAGGCGAGCATCCTCCAGGCCGAGGGCAACAACCCCGACGACTTCGCCAAGATGGCCCGGACGATCCAGAACCGGCTGGCCGACACGGGCAAGATCGACGGCAAGCTCGGCATGGACACCACGCTGCAGTACTCGCTGGGCCGCAAGGTGCTGGACAAGAAGGACATCAACGACGCCTCCAACAAGTACAACACCTACATCAACGCGGGCCTGCCGCCCGGGCCGATCTCCAACCCGGGTGACGCGGCGCTCAAGGCGGTGCTGAACCCGGCGGACGGCAAGTGGCTGTACTTCATCGCGATGGACCCGAAGAACACCCGCTTCTCGGAGACGGACAAGCAGTTCGCGGCCGATGTCGAGGAGTACTGCAAGGCGGCCGGCCAGGGCTTCGACAAGGTGGCCGTCCACTGCACCACCAAGTAGCCCTGACGGGCCAGTAGTTCACGGAGTAACAGCGTTGACCAGCAAGCACCGGGCCGCCGTCCTCGGCTCGCCGATCGCCCACTCGCTCTCGCCGCACCTGCACCGCGCCGCCTTCGCGGCGCTCGGGCTGGACGGCTGGCGCTACGACGCCTTCGAGGTGGACGAGGCCGGGCTGCCCGGCTTCCTCGCCGGACTGGACGCGGAGCGGTGGGCGGGCCTGTCGCTCACCATGCCGCTGAAGCGGGCGGTCATCCCGCTGCTCGACGAGGTGAGCGCGACCGCGCGCTCGGTCGACGCGGTGAACACGGTGGTCTTCACCGCCGACGGGCGGCGCACCGGTGACAACACCGACATCCCGGGCCTCGTCAACGCCCTGCGCGAGCGCGGCATCACCGAGGTGGCGGGGGCGGCGGTGCTGGGTGCCGGGGCCACCGCCTCGTCGGCGCTGGCGGCGCTGGCCCAGATCTGCACCGGCGAGGTGACGGTCTACGTCCGCAGCGCCGAGCGGGCCCGGGAGATGGCCGAGCTGGGTGAGCGCCTGGGGGTGACCGTGCGGACCGCCGACTGGGAGCGGGGGGCGGAGGCGCTCGCGCAGCCGCTCACCGTGTCGACCACGCCCGCGGGGGCGACGGACGCGTTCGCCGCCGGGCTGCCCGCCGCGCCCGGTGCGCTGTTCGACGTGCTCTACCACCCGTGGCCGACGGCGCTGGCCGCCGCCTGCGCCGAGCGCGGCGCCGCCGTGCTGGGCGGCCTGGACCTGCTCGTCCACCAGGCGGTCCTGCAGAACGAGCGGTTCACCGGCCGCGCGCCCGGGCCGCTGGCGGCCATCCGGGCCGCGGGTGAGGCGGCGCTCGCCGGCCGCTGACGCGGTACGCGCGGGGCGGCGGGCGGTGCCGCCCGGGCGTGTCGTGCCACTCTGGCGCGTCGTGCCGGCTCGACCTGACATGCCCGTCCAGCGTGTCGTGCCACCCCGGCGTGCCGTGCCGCGGCGAGGGGTCCGGCCGTCCTCCCGGCGGGGCCCGGGTGCTCCGCCGGCCACCGCGTCCGAGGGTCGACCGGTTGCTGTCCGTCACCCGGACTCTGCTCCCGGGCATGCCGACGGCATGAAAGGATCCAGGGACAGAGGAAGCACGCCCGGGCAGGCCATGGCAAGTGCCGTGACCGGTCCGCTGATGAAGGAGCTCCGTTGGGTACGTTGCGCTGGCTGACGGCGGGGGAGTCGCACGGTCCGGCACTGGTCGCGACGCTGGAGGGCCTGCCCGCCGGTGTTCCGGTGACCACCGCGGTGGTGGCCGAGGCGCTGGCGCGCCGACGGCTGGGCTACGGCCGTGGCGCCCGGATGAAGTTCGAGCAGGACGAGGTGACCTTCCTCGGCGGCGTGCGGCACGGCGAGACCATGGGCAGCCCGGTGGCCGTGATGGTCGGCAACACCGAGTGGCCGAAGTGGGAGCAGGTCATGTCGGCCGATCCGGTCGACCCGGAGGTGCTGGCGGGGCTGGCCCGCAACGAGGCGCTGACCCGCCCCCGGCCGGGCCACGCGGACCTGGCGGGCATGCAGAAGTACTCGATCGAGGAGGCCCGGCCGATCCTGGAGCGCGCGAGCGCCCGGGAGACGGCGGCCCGGGTCGCGCTGGGCGCGGTCGCGCGCGCCTACCTCAAGGAGACCTGCGGGATCGAGATCGTCAGCCATGTGGTGGAGCTGGCGGGCGCCAAGGCCCCCGCCGGGGTGCTGCCGCTGCCCTCCGACGAGGCGCGCCTCGACGAGGACCCGGTGCGCTGCCTGGACGCCGACGCGTCGAAGGCGATGGTCGCGGAGATCGACCAGGCCCACAAGGACGGCGACACCCTGGGCGGGGTCGTCGAGGTGCTGGCCTACGGCGTGCCGGTCGGCCTCGGCTCGCACGTGCACTGGGACCGCCGGCTGGACGCGCGGCTGGCCGCCGCGCTGATGGGGATCCAGGCGATCAAGGGCGTCGAGGTCGGCGACGGCTTCGAGCTGGCCCGGGTGCCGGGTTCGCAGGCGCACGACGAGATCGTGCCGACCCCGGAGGGCGTCAAGCGGACGTCGGGCCGGTCGGGCGGTACCGAGGGCGGCCTGTCGACGGGTGAGCTGCTCCGGGTGCGGGCGGCGATGAAGCCGATCGCGACCGTGCCGCGCGCGCTGCAGACGCTGGACGTGCGGACGGGCGAGCCGGCCAAGGCCCACCACCAGCGCTCCGACGTGTGCGCGGTGCCCGCGGCGGGGATCGTCGCCGAGGCGATGGTCGCGCTGGTGCTGGCGGACGCGGTGAACGAGAAGTTCGGTGGCGACCACGTCAGCGAGACCCGCCGCAACGTCCAGGGGTACCTGGACAACCTGATCGTCCGATGAGCGCGCCCCTGGTGGTGCTGGTCGGCCCGCCCGGCAGTGGCAAGTCCACCGTCGGACGGGACCTCGCCGAGCGCCTGGGCGTCGCCTTCCGGGACACCGACGCCGATGTCGAACGGTCGGCCGGCAAGCCGATCCCGGAGATCTTCATCGACGAGGGCGAGCCGCACTTCCGCGAGCTGGAGGCGGCCGCGGTGCGCAGCGCCGCCCGGGACCACGACGGCGTGCTGGCGCTGGGGGGCGGTGCGGTGATGGCCGAGGCCACCAGGGCGCTGCTGCGCGAGCTGCCGGTGGTGTTCCTGGAGGTCCCGCCGGCGGACGCCGTCCGGAGGGTGGGGCTGGACGCGCCGCGGCCGCTGCTCGCGGTCAACCCGCGGGCGCGTTGGCGTGAGTTGATGGAGGCGCGTCGGCCCCTGTACCTGGAGGTGGCCACCGCCGTCGTCGACACCGCGGGCCGCACCCCCGGGCAGGTCGCGGACGCCGTAATGGAAGCACTGGAGCTGAAGACCCCCCATGAGTGACATCGTCAGGATTCACGTCGGCGGCAGCGCGGGCCACGACCCGTACGACGTGCTGATCGGACACCAGCTGCTCGGCGAGTTGGGGCAGCTGATCGGGACCCGCGCCAAGCGGGTCGCGCTGATCCACCCCGAAGGACTGGCCGCCACGGCCGACGCCATCCGCGAGGACCTGCTGGGCGAGGGCTACGAGGCGATCGTCCTCCAGGTGCCCAACGCCGAGGACGCCAAGAGCGCCGAGGTCGCCGCGTACTGCTGGTCGGTGCTCGGCCAGACCGGCTTCACCCGCAGCGACGTGATCGTCGGCCTCGGCGGCGGCACCACCACCGACCTGGCCGGCTTCGTCGCGGCCACCTGGCTGCGTGGGGTGCGCTGGGTCTCCATGCCCACCACGCTGCTCGGCATGGTGGACGCGGCGGTGGGCGGCAAGACCGGCATCAACATCGCCGAGGGCAAGAACATGGTCGGCGCCTTCCACCCGCCGGTGGGCGTGCTGGCGGACCTCGACACCCTGGAGACGGTGCCCCGGCACGACTACGTCTCCGGTCTCGCCGAGGTCATCAAGTGCGGTTTCATCGCCGACCCGGTCATCCTGGACCTCATCGAGGCGGACCCGGAGGGCGCCAGGAGCCCCGCCGGGCCGCACACCGTCGAGCTGATCCGGCGGGCCGTCCAGGTCAAGGCCGACGTGGTCTCCGGGGACCTCAAGGAGTCCGGCCAGCGCGAGATCCTCAACTACGGCCACACCCTCGGCCACGCCATCGAGCGCAACGAGCGCTACAAGTGGCGGCACGGCGCGGCGATCTCGATCGGCATGGTCTTCGCCGCCGAACTCGGCCGCCTGGCCGGCCGGCTGGACGACGAGACGGCCGACCGGCACCGCACCGTGCTGGCCTCGGTCGGCCTGCCGCTGAGCTACCGCGCGGACGCCTGGCCGAAGCTGCTGGACGCCATGAAGATCGACAAGAAGTCGCGCGGCGACCTGCTGCGCTTCATCGTCCTGGACGGCCTCGGCCGGACCTCCATGCTGGAGGGCCCCGACCCGTCCCTGCTGGTCGCCGCCTACGCGGAGGTCTCCTCGTGACCCGGGTGATGGTGCTCAACGGCCCCAACCTCGGCCGGCTGGGTAGCCGCGAGCCGGACGTCTACGGCGCCACCTCCTACGCCGGGCTGGTCGAGCGCTGCACCGTGCTCGGCGAGGAGCTCGGCTTCGAGGTCGAGGTGCACGAGACCAACTCCGAGCAGCAGATGGTGGAGTGGCTGCACGAGGCGGCCGACGGCGGGGTGCCCGTGGTGATCAACCCGGGGGCCTTCACCCACTACTCGTACGCGATGCGCGACGCCGCCGCCCAGCGGACCGCGCCGCTGATCGAGGTGCACATCTCCAACCCGTACGCCCGGGAGACCTTCCGGCACACCTCGGTGATCGCCGCGGTCGCCTCCGGCACCATCGCCGGATTCGGCCTGGGCTCGTACGAGCTGGCACTGCGGGCGCTCGCCGGGCAGCTCACCGCACGCTGACACCCGGGGCCGGGGTACCGGATCGGCGCGGCCCCGGCCGGCCCGATCCGGTACCCCGGCCCTCGTCAGCGGCCCGGCGGCGGACTGTGCCCGCTGCGGGACCGCCGTGTAGTGTCCCCGCTGAAAGAAGTCGGGAGGTGACCGTGACGCAGTACGCCGGGGGTGGACAAGTCCCCCCACGTCCCGTCGCTCCGCCGGCCCCGCCGTACTCCGGCAGTGCCACCGTCGCACCGCCCGCCGGTGGCGCGCCGGGCGCGTCCCGGGGAGTGCCGCGGGCGGCGGCCCACGCCGAATCCGTCCGCCACGGCGCGGACCGGTCCGCGCGCGAGCCCGCCGGTCGGCCCCCGTACGCCGGTCGCCCGGTCGTGCCGCCGGCCGGCACCCCGGCGGCCCCCGTCGCACCGCCCGCGCCGGCGCGGCCCGTGCCGCCGTCGGCTCCCACCGCCGCGGCGCCCGCGCCGGTTCCGGCCGGCGCCACCGGGCACTTCCTGCTGCCGTCCGGCGCGCCCGTCCAGCTCCCGGTCCACCCCGCGCAGCCGCACCTGCCGTCCGGGCCACTCGCCGTGCTGCTGATCGGACCGGCCGGCGCGGGCAAGACCACCGTCGCCCGGCACTGGGCCGAGCGGCGGCCCACGCCCACCGCCCACATCAGCCTCGACGACGTCCGCGAGTGGGTGCAGTCCGGCTTCGCCAACCCGCAGTCCGGCTGGAACAACGCCTCCGAGGCGCAGTACCGGCTGGCCCGCCGCACCTGCGGCTTCGCCTGCCGCAACTACCTGGCCAACGGCATCTCCTGCATCATCGACGACGCGGTCTTCCCGGACCGCCCGGCGATCGGCCTCGGCGGCTGGAAGCGGCACATCGGCCCGGGGATGATCCCGGTCGTGCTGCTGCCCAGTCTGGACTCCGTGCTGAGCCGCAACGCCCGGCGCAGTGGCAACCGGCGGCTGAGCGACGAGGAGGTGGCCCGGATCCACGGCCGGATGGCCGGCTGGTACAACTCCGGGCTGCCGATCATCGACAACTCCCAGCTGGACGTCGCGGCCACCGCCGCCGAGCTGGACCGGGTGATCCTGGCCCGGCTGATGGGCATCCCGGTCCGCTGAGGCCCGCGCCGCCCGGGGCTGTTCCGGGCGGCTCCGGCGCTGCCCCGGCGCGGATTCGGTACCGCCTTCCGGGAGCCCGCGACGGCCGGCGGGCCGGCCGGGCCTGTCGGTGCGGGCTGCGATGATGGGGGCATCCTGTCGCACACCCGGGGGAGCTGACGCCCGTGCCGGAAGGCCACATCATCCACCGCCTCGCCGCCGAGAACGCCAGGGCCTTCGGCGGCCGCCCGGTCCGTGCGAGCAGCCCGCAGGGCCGGTTCGCGGACGGCGCGAAGCTGGTCGACGGACAGGTGCTGACCGGGGCGGAGGCCATCGGCAAGCACCTCTTCCTCGGCTTCGAGGACGACGCCTGGGTGCACGTCCACCTCGGCCTCTACGGTGGGTTCGCCTTCGGCGAGGGCCCCGCGCCGGAGCCGGTCGGCCTGGTCCGGCTGCGCCTGGCGAACGACGACGCCTACGCCGATCTGCGCGGTCCCAACACCTGTGCGCTGATCACCGACGTCGAGAAGGCCGCCGTCGCGGCGCGCCTCGGCCCCGACCCGCTGCGGGCCGACGCCGACCCGGAGCCGGCCTGGCGGCGGATATCCGGCAGCCGGACGACGATCGCGGCACTGCTGATGGACCAGAAGGTGCTGGCCGGTGTGGGCAACGTCTACCGCGCCGAGGTGCTGTTCCGGCACGGCATCGACCCGCACCGGGCCGGGCGCGACCTCGGCCGGGCCGAGTGGGACGCCGTCTGGACCGACCTGGTCGCGCTGATGCGCGAGGGCGTCGGCGCGGGGCGGATCGACACCGTCCGACCCGAGCACACCCCCGAGGCGATGGGCCGTCCGCCGCGGGTGGACGACCACGGCGGCGAGGTCTACGTCTACCGCCGGGCCGGCATGCCCTGCCTGGTCTGCGGCACCGAGGTCCGGACCGAGGCGCACGCCGCGCGCAACCTCTTCTGGTGCCCCACCTGCCAGCGGGCCTGAGGCGGCGCCGGCTGCCCGGTGCCCCGCGGGCGGTCGCGGGGCTGCCGGGGGAGGGGCGCGGTCAGCCGTCCGCCCCGGTACGGGCGACCGCCAGGGCGGCGGCCGCGGCGGCCAGGCAGAGCGGGGTGTAGAAGGCCAGGTTGAGCCGGTAGAAGGCCGAGCCGGTGTCGACGCCGACCCCGGTGGCCCAGAGCAGCCCGGCCAGCCCGCGGGCGAGCAGTCCGGCGGCCACCGCGCGCGGCCCCCAGCGCAGCGCCACCGTCGGCAGCCGGCGGGCCGCGCCGTCCAACAGGCCGCCGCGGGCGAGCACCAGGGCCGAGCCGGAGAACAGCAGCGCCGCGAGCGGCAGGGCGACCGGCGGGGTGAACGGCACCTCGGCGTTGAGCACCGCCCGGGAGAGTGACGCCGGGTCGGCGGCCGGCCAGGTGCGGCCGGTGGCCCAGTAGACGTGCAGCAGGGCGTCGGCGGCGAGCAGGCCGGCGACGGCGAGGGCGGCGGTACGGTGACGGTTCACGGTGGTCCTCCGGGGGTTCCGACGGTGGGTCACCCCGCAGGAGCGGCGCGCCCGGCCGGAGGTTCCCGTGACGAGCGTCACAGCGGGAAGTCGGGGGAGGGAGGGAACGTCCGGCCGGTCCGGCGCCTCTGATGCGGGTGTGGATGGTCCCGACACCCGAACCGCCGACCGGCTCGCCGGCCTGGTCCGTGCCGCCCAGCGCGGCGACCAACTGGCCGTCAGCGAGCTGCTGGAGCTGGTCGCGCCCTACGTCCGCCGGCTCTGCGGTCCGATCGCGCTGGACGACGGCCCCGACGCGACGCAGGAGGCGCTGATCGCCGTCTTCCGCAAGCTGGGCCAGCTCCAGGACCCGGCCGCGCTGTTCGGCTGGGTCCGCTCGATCGCCGTGCGGGAGGCCGTCCGGCACGTCCGGCGGGTCGCCCGCTGCGTCCCGGCCGACCTCTCCGAGCTGCCCCGCCCCGGCGACCCGCAGCTGGCCACCGACATCCAGGACGTCCTCGCCCGGCTGACGCCGGAGCACCGCGCCGTGCTGGTGCTGCGCGACCTGGAGGGGCTCGACGAGCGGTCCACCGCAGAACTGCTGGGCGTGGCACCCGGCACCGTGAAGTCCCGGCTCTCCCGGGCCCGGCTCGGCTTTCGAAGGGCGTGGCAGCAGTGAGCGCACCGACCCCCTGGCCGACGGCGGCCTTCGACCCGGTCCGCCGGCTGCATGTGATCGCCGCCGTCACCCCCGGCGCCGCCGTCCGGGAGGCGCTGATCGACGCGCCGTTCGAGCGGGTCTGGGCGGCCGCGGCCGACCTGGAGGAGGGGCTCCCGCGCTGGCTGCCGGACATCCGGTCGGTCCGCGTGGCCGGGAGACCGGCGGACGGTCGCACCGAGGCGCTGGTGACCGGCCACACCCGGCTGCGGGCCCGTTTCGACGTCGAGCTGACGCCCGGGTGGTGCCTGATGCGCAGCCGCTTCCTGCTGGGCGGGATGGCGGCTCGCGCCGAGGCCGGAGGCACCCGCTTCGCCTTCCTCGGCGCGTTCCGGCTCCCCGGCGCGGGTCTGCTCGACCGGGCCCTGCGGCCCGCGACGGACCCGCTGGCCCGGCGCTCGCTGGAGCGCTTCGAACGGCTGGTGCGAGAGGGGTGAGGCGGGCCCCGGGCGCGACGGCCCGGGGCGCCGGGTCGGTGTTCCGCGGGCGCAGCCGGTCAGCCGGCCGCGGCGGCCCGGGGTGCGGAGGGCTCGCCGCCGGTGGCGTCGCTCCCGGTGGCGGGCTCGCCGTGCTCGTGGTGGTCCGCGGCGGCGCACTCGTCGAGGAGGGGGCGCAGGGCCTCGTCCACGAGCCGGTAGCGCACCACGCGGCCGTCCTTGTCGCCGGTGACCACACCCGCGGTGCGCAGCAGCCGCAGCGCCTGCGAGACGGCCGGGTCGCGCATGCCGGTGGCGACCGCCAGGTCGGTGACGGCGAGCGGCCCGGCCCGGTGCAGGGCGAGCAGCAGGGCGAGCCGCCCCGGGTCGGCGAGCAGCGAGAACCGCTCGGCCCAGGACCGGACGTGCCCGGGGTCGCCGATCGCGGCGATGGCCTCGCAGACCCGGTGCCCGTCGATGGTGCGGTGGCCCGCGCGGTCGGCCGGTACGAGATGCATGCGGACATTGTTGCAGCCCGTGGCTGTGATCCTGGACACCTGCGCAGGTGCGCAGCCTTGCAAGGGTGAGGTGCGGCCCCCTACGGTGTTGCCCGCCGTGGTGTTCGGGAAGACCGGTGACGGACCCTCAGGGTCCGGAGTCCGGAGCGGCCCTCGCCACTGTGATCGGGGGAGTCGTCCGTATCCACGACGCCACTGGGCGCCTCGCGCGCCTGGGAAGGCGGATCCGGAAGCCCCGTCAGCCAGGAGACCGGCCACGGCATCTCACGAACGTCTTTCCACGAGGTGCTGGAGCGTGATCCGAAGATGACCCTGCCCGAAACCGCCGCTGTTCCCGCGGCGTCCTCCGCCCTGCCGAGCTTCCGCTGGCGGCGCGAGGACACCCTCCGCACGGCCGGGTTGATGGGGGTGATCCTGGCCATGCACGTGGTGGCCTTCGGGACGCTGATCTTCCTGGTCGCCCCCGAGAAGTACGAGGTCGGTACCCAGGTCTTCGGGGTGGGCCTGGGCATCACCGCCTACACCCTCGGCATGCGGCACGCCTTCGACGCCGACCACATCGCGGTGATCGACAACACCACCCGCAAGCTCATGGCGGACGGCAAGCGGCCCGTCTCGGTGGGCTTCTGGTTCGCGCTCGGCCACTCCTCGATGGTGGTCCTGATGGCCGCCCTGGTGGCGGGCGGCGCCCAGCTGGCCAGCACGCTGATGGACGACGAGTCCACCACGCACCAGTGGCTCGGTGTGGTCGGCACTTCCGCGTCCGGTGTCTTCCTCTACCTGATCGGCGCGCTCAACCTGGCGGCGCTGTTCGGCATCCTCAAGGTGTTCCGGTCGATGAGGGCCGGTCGGTTCGACGAGGCGGAGCTGGAGGAGCACCTCAACTCGCGCGGTCTGATGGCCCGGGTGCTGAACCGGGCGACCCGCTCGATCACGCGGCCCGGCCAGATGTTCCCGGTCGGCATGGTGCTCGGCCTCGGCTTCGACACCGCGACCGAGGTGACCCTGATGGTGATGGCCGGCTCCGGCGCGGCCGCCGGGCTGCCCTGGTACGCGATCGTCTGCCTGCCGCTGCTGTTCGCGTCCGGGATGAGCCTGTTCGACACGCTGGACGGGACGTTCATGAACTTCGCGTACCAGTGGGCGTTCTCCAACCCGGTGCGCAAGGTGTACTACAACCTGACCATCACCGGGCTGTCGATCGCGGTGGCGTTCATCATCGGCACCATCGAGCTGGTCGCCGTGCTGCACGAGAAGCTGGACCTCACCGACCCGGTCAGCGGCTGGATCGCGGACATCTCGCTGGACAACGTCGGCTACGCGATCGTCGGGCTGTTCGTGGTGGTCTGGGGGGCGGCGATCGCCTACTGGCGCCTCGCCGGCGTGGAACAGCGCTGGAGCCCGAAGCCGGTGGTACCGGCCGGCGGGGTGCCCGCCCAGGGGGCGGCGGCCGACGAGGCCGCCGGGGTCACCAAGTAGTCGGCCCCGACGGCCCGCGGCACCGCGGTGTCACGAGGCGGCGCCCACCCGGTCCGTTCGGGTGGGCGCCGCCTCGCCGTGGTCCGCGGGCCCGGCCGGGCCCACGGGGGAGGTCAGCGCTCCTCGCGGAAGTCGACGTGCCGGCGCGCGACCGGGTCGTACTTGCGCAGCACCAGCCGGTCGGCGTCGGTGCGGCGGTTCTTGCGGGTCACATAGGTGAAGCCGGTCTCGGCCGTGGACCTGAGCTTGACGACGGGGCGCAGTTCGCTGCGGGCCATGGTTCTCCTCCTCCGAGGGGTGGGCGGTCGGGAAACGGCTTCCGCCGAAATGGAAGTCGTTTTCAAGGGGTCCAACACGGCCTCCGCCCCGCCCATTCCCCGGCGGGCGGTGGAGGCGCTGGTCGGCCGTGCGACCGCGTACGCGCCGGGGCTCGTCGGGCGGCGCGCGCTCCCGCCGGCGGCTCCGGTCGTCCGGTCCGCCGCCCGCGCCGTCCGTTCGGGTGCGCGGCCGGTCGACCGGCCTCGGGGCCCGGGCGCCGGTGCGGCGCCGGGGCCCGACGCCGCACCGGCGGACCGGCCGGGTGTCCGACCAGGGCCGTCCTGGTCCGGTCGGATCCGCTCGGCGGGCGGATCGGGGTGGGGCTCCGTAGGCTCGACGCATGTCTGATGCGTACGCGGTCCGGCGGGAGCGTCTGAGGGAGCACGGCAGTGCGGCCGGGGCCGATGCGGCGCTGATCACCCGGGCGGCGAACGTGCGGTACCTGACCGGTTGCCCGCCGTGCGGCGCGACGCTGCTGCTCACCCGGGAGCGGGCGCTGCTGGCGCTGCCGGACGACCTGCCGCCGGACGACACCGGTGAGCACCTGATCGTCGAGGACGTCACCCGGGTGCCGGTGGCGGCGGGCGCCGACACCGCGCTGGCGGCCGCCGCGGCCGCGGCCCGGCTGGGGGTGGCCGACCTGGCGGTGGAGGAGCACGACCTGACCGTCGCCCGGCACCGCGCCGTGGCGGTTCTGGCGGAGGGCGTCCGGCTGGCCGACCTCGGCCGGGCGGTCGAACAGCTGCGGGTGATCAAGGACGAGCACGAGATCGCGGACCTGCGGATCGCCGCCGAGATCGCCGACCAGGCGCTCGGCGAACTGCTGGAGTCGATCCTGGTCGGCCGGACCGAGCGGCACCTGGCGATGGAGCTGGAACGCCGGATGATCGACCACGGTGCGGACCGGGCGGCCTTCCCGGTCTCGGTCGGCACCGGCAGCCACTCCGGCCAGCAGTCCCACCAGCCCACCGACCGGCGGGTGGAGGAGGGTGACTTCCTCACCGTCGTCCTGGGTGCCCAGTACCGCGGGTACGGCGTCTCGACCGCCCGGACCTTCGTGATCGGCGCCGCCCCCGCGCCCTGGCAGGTCGAACTGCACCGCCTGGTGTTCCGGGCCCAGCGGGCCGGGCGGGAGGCGCTCGGTCCGGGCGTCGAACAGTACGTGCCCGACCAGGCCGCCCGGGAGATCCTCCACGCGGCCGGGCACACCGAGAGCTCGCCGCACCCCGTCGGTCACGGCATCGGGCTGGAGATCCGGGAGGCCCCGCGCCTCGGGCCGTCGGACATGGGTAAACTGGACAGCCGCGTGCCGGTCACCGTCGGTCCAGGGGTTCACCTCCCGGGCCGGGGCGGTGTCCGGATCGAGGACACGCTCGTGGTGCGCCCCCTCGAAGAGGGCGGGCCCGAGCTGCTCACCATCACCACCAAGGAGCTCCTCGCCCTGTGACCCGCGACCGCCCGAGGCGGCCGGGGGCGGCAGGACGCACCCCTTGGTTCCTTGACAGCTATATCCAGGAGTAAGTGCGCCCGTGGCTTCCACGAACGATCTCAAGAACGGCATGGTTCTCAAGCTGGAGGGCGGCAAGCTCTGGTCCGTCGTCGAGTTCCAGCACGTCAAGCCCGGTAAGGGCCCGGCCTTCGTGCGCACCAAGCTCAAGGAGGTCCTGACGGGCAAGGTCGTCGACAAGACCTTCAACGCCGGCACCAAGGTCGAGACCGCCAACGTCGACAAGCGTGGCATGCAGTTCTCGTACAAGGACGGCGAGAACTTCGTGTTCATGGACACGGACACCTACGACCAGACCACGATCGAGCCCGCCGTCGTCGGCGACGCCGCGAAGTACCTGCTGGAGGGCTTCGAGGCCCTGGTCGCCATGTACGAGGGTGCTCCCCTGTACATCGAGCTCCCGGCCTCGGTCGAGCTGACCATCTCCCACACCGAGCCGGGCGTCCAGGGCGACCGCTCCACCGGTGGCTCCAAGCCGGCCACCCTGGAGACCGGCGCGGAGATCGCCGTGCCGCTGTTCATCGTCACCGGTGAGAAGATCAAGGTCGACACCCGCGACGGCAGCTACCTCGGCCGGGTGAAGTAAGTCCGTGTCGGCCGCACGCAGCAAGGCCCGTACGCGAGCCTTCCAGATCCTCTTCGAGGCCGACCACCGCGGGGTCGACCCGCAGCGGGTCCTCGCCGACTGGGTGGCCCGTGCCCGGGAGCCCAAGCCGGACGAGGGCACCCCGCAGGTCGGTGAGTACACCATGGAGCTGATCGAGGGGTACGTCCAGCACGCCCGCCGGATCGACGACCTCATCTCCGAGTACGCGGTGGGCTGGACGCTCGACCGGATGCCGATCGTGGACCGCAACGTCCTGCGGCTCGGTGCGTACGAGCTGATCTGGGAGGACGGCGTCCCGGACGCGGTCGTCCTGGACGAGGCCGTCGAGATCGCCAAGGAGTTCTCCACGGACGACTCCCCGGCCTTCGTCAACGGCCTGCTCGCCCGCTTCCTGGAGCTCAAGCCGAGCATCCGCCGGTAGGCGGCACTCCGACGCACGGCCGCCGGACCCGACAGGGTCCGGCGGCCGTCGTGCGTTCGGGCCGGGTGGCGTATGTTGGGACCCTACTCGCCAGTAACCTGGTGCTCCGGTGACCCACGCGCACCGGTGACCCCGCAGCGAAGGGCAGGCCACCCCCCATGACCACGGCGATCCGCAGCGAGTTCGACCAGGGCATCGCCCTCACCAGGCACCCGGCCGAGCCGGGCCGCTACGACGGCGAACTGGGCGCCGGCTGGCAGATCGGCGGCGGCGTCAACGGCGGGCTGCTGCTCGCGATGGCGGGCCACGCCCTCTCGCTGGAGCACGGCGACCACGCCGACCCGGTCTCGATCAGCGGCTACTACCTCTCCGCCTCCCACCCCGGCCCGGCCACCGTCCGTACCGAGGTGCTCCGCACCGGCCGCTCGCTCTCCACCGGCACCGCCTCGCTCAGCCAGGACGGCGTGGAGCGGCTGCGCGTGGTGGCCACCCACGGCGACCTCGCCGACGCCGGCGGCGACGTGCGGACCACCGCCCAGCCGCCGCAGCTGCCGCCGCCGGACCAGTGCGTCGGCGTGGAGCACGCCCCCAAGCAGCTGATCGAGCAGGCCGCCCTCCTGGAGCGGTTCGACCTGCGGCTCGACCCGGCGACCATCGGCTGGGCGCTCGGGCAGCCCTCCGGCAACGGCCGGATCCAGGGCTGGTTCCGGCTCGCCGACGGCCGGGAGCCCGACCCGCTGCTGCTCCTGCTGGTCGCCGACGCGCTGCCGCCGGTCACCTTCGACCTCGGGATGCCCGGCTGGGCCCCCACCATCGAGCTGACCGTCCACCTGCGGGCGAAGCCGGCGCCCGGCTGGCTGCGCGTCACCCACGCCACCCGCAACGTGGCCGGCGGCTACTTCGAGGAGGACGCCGAGGTCTGGGACGAGTCCGGCCGCCTGGTCGCCCAGTCGCGTCAGCTCGCCCGGGTGCCGCGGCAGGCCTGACCGCCGCCGTCCCGCGACCCGCCGCGCCCGGCCGCCCGCCGGGTGCGGCGCGGTCCGGCGGGTTGCGCCGACCGGGTGACGTGCCCCGCCTCACGGTCGGTTACATTCCTGTGACACGCCGTACGTGTGCGACACCCGGGGCTGGGGAGGACAACGGTCGGCGGCACCCCTGCCGCCGCCGACCGCCACCGCCCCAGGAGCCTCCGATGAGCCGCAACGGCCGCGCCCGCCGCACCCCCGACTGCTCCGCCGCCGGCCCCCGCCCCCGCGCGCGGCTGCGGCACGAGCGGCGCCGGGCGGACGGCGCGGGGCAGGCCTTCGTCATCGGGGTGCTGACCAGCGCCGCCGACTTCGAGCGCGCCGCCGCCTGGCGCCTCTGCGACGCCCCGGACTACGAGACCTACCTGCGGGACACCGCCGACCTGCTCGCCGAGGCCCGGCGCGGCTTCGACACCGTCCGGGCCCGGATGTTCCACCCGCAGGACTTCGAGGAGTTCTGCCTCCTGCACGGCCTCGACCCGGCCGAGCCGGGCGCCCGCGACCGCTACCTGGTCAATCCGCCGCTGCAGACCCAGCTCCTCGCCTACCAGGGCGAGGACCTCGCCGGGGACTTCCTGCCCCGGCTGGTCCGGGCCCGCGAGAACGGGCTGACGCTGCGCCACGCGGACCTGCTGCTGGACGGCGGGCTCTACGAGGAGCACGGCCGGGCCGTCCGGGAGGCCTACCAGCGTGGCGCCGAGGTGTTCCGGCGGATGCTGGTCGGCGCGGGCAGCGGGGTCTACGAGCTGCGCCTCGCGGTGGACGCCCCCGGTGGCCGGCTGACGGCCGCGGCCCGGGTGCTCCAGTGGGAGGACGGCGTGGTGCGGATCAACGACGAGGACCTGGAGCTGGTCTGCGCGGTGCTCTGCGCGGGGCTGGCCCGGGAGCTGCCGGGGCTGGCGGTGCTGCACGGCACGCAGGGCTCGGCGGCGGCCTGCGGAGCCGGTGACGGAACCGCCGACCCCGCCGGCGACGGAACCGCCGACCGGGCCTTCCGCGGGGCGGCCTGGGCCTGGGCCAGCGCTGGGCAGGGCTGGGCGCCGACCGCGGCCTCGGTGCGGCTGGAGGGCGTGGCGGCCGAGCCCGGCTACAGCCTGGGCACGGTCCGCTGAGGCCGCCGGAGCGGCCCCGGGCCGGCTTCGGTCCGGGGCCGGACGCGCGACGGCGCGGCCCCCGTTCCGGGGCACCGCGCCGTGACGTTTCTGCTTGGCCCTGCCCGTTCCTGCTGGTGGGAGGCGGTGGGAGCCGGTGGGGGCGAGCCTCAGCTCGCCTCCTCCTCGCGCACCGCACGGCGCGCGTCGGGGTTCAGCACGCCCCAGGAGATCAGCTGCTCGGTCAGGATCGACGGCGACTGGTCGTAGATCACGGCCAGCGTGCGCAGGTCGTCCTGGCGGATCGAGAGCACCTTGCCGTTGTAGTCACCGCGCTGGCTCTGGATGGTCGCCGCGTAGCGCTGCAGCGGACCGGCCTTCTCGGACGGGACCTGGGTCAGTCTCTCCAGGTCCAGCACGAGGCGCGGCGGCGGCTCGGCCGCACCACCGGGCGTACCGCCGGGCAGCAGCTCCTGGACCGGAACGCCGTAGAACTCCGCCAGCTCGGCCAGCCGCTGCACGGTGACCGCACGGTCACCGCGCTCGTACGAGCCGACGACGACTGCCTTCCAGCGCCCCTGGGACTTCTCCTCGACACCGTGCAGGGAGAGCCCCTGCTGAGTGCGGATCGCTCGGAGTTTTCCTCCGAGTTGCTTCGCGTAGTCGCTGGACATTGGTCTCCCCGGACGAGATTGCTTCGCGTTCAGTGGTGGGTCACGGGCGATTGTCGACGTCGTTACCGGTGGGTTCGACGCCAGTCTCGTAACTCACTGTGAGGTTACGTAGAGTGAGGTAGCTGCGTCAAGCCGAATGGGGCAGTCGTGCGAATGGCCCGCGTCCACGGTGCGTCGCGGACGTTAACCCGGTGAAGCGGAATGATGGACGCCGGTTTGCCGTCGGGTGCGCTGGTACGATGGCGGGAGCCCGCGCCGCGTCGGCGGGGGCGTTCCAGACATCCTTTAAGGCCCGTCCAGTGAGGCGGGGAAGGAGGTCCGCTTCGGCATGACCACACATCACGAACCGACGCCGCGCCCGCCGCACCAGGTGCTGGACGGCACGGACATCGCCCGGGTGATCACCCGGATAGCGCACGAGATCGTCGAGCGCGCCAAGGGCGCGGAGGACGTCGTGCTGCTCGGCATCCACACCAGGGGCGTGCACCTCGCCCGCCGGCTGCGCGACCGGCTGACCCAGATCACCGGCCGGGAGATCCCGTTCGGGACGCTGGACATCACCATGTACCGGGACGACCTGCGGCTGAAGCCCGCCCGGGCCCTGGAGCACACCGAGATCCCGGCCGGCGGCATCGACGGCAGGCTCGTCGTCCTGGTCGACGACGTGCTCTTCTCGGGCCGCACCATCCGCGCCGCGCTCGACGCGCTCAGCGACATCGGCCGCCCGCGCGCCGTCCAGCTCGCCGTCCTGGTCGACCGCGGCCACCGCGAGCTGCCGATCCGCGCCGACTACGTGGGCAAGAACCTCCCCACCTCGCTGCGCGAAGCCGTGCAGGTCCGCCTCGCGGACAGCGACGGCGTGGACGCCGTGCTGGTCGGCGACCGCGACCACGCGGACGCGTCGCGTCCCCCGCGCAGTGAGCGCAGCTCGCAGGCCCTGGCCGCCCGGCCGTCCGAACCGCACCTCCCGGAGTAACCCGCGTGAAGCGCCACCTCGTCTCCGCCGCCGACCTCACCCGCGACGACGCGCTGCTGATCCTGGACACCGCCGAGGAGCTGGCCCAGCTCTCCGGACGGGCCGTCAAGAAGCTGCCTACGCTCCGTGGTCGAACGGTCGTCAACCTCTTCTTCGAAGACTCCACCCGCACCAAGACCTCCTTCGAGGTCGCCGAGAAGCGGCTCTCCGCCGACGTCATCAACTTCTCCGCCAAGGGCTCCTCGGTCTCCAAGGGCGAGAGCCTCAAGGACACCGCGCTGACCCTCCAGGCGATGGGCGCCGACGCGGTCGTCATCCGGCACCACGCCTCCGGCGCGCCGGCCCGGCTGGCCCAGTCCGACTGGCTGCACGGCAGCGTCATCAACGCCGGCGACGGCACCCACGAGCACCCCACCCAGGCGCTGCTCGACGCCTTCACCATGCGCCGCCACCTCAACGCCGGCCTCGGCCGCGACCTCGCCGGCCGGCGGGTGACCATCGTCGGTGACATCCTGCACAGCCGGGTGGCCCGCTCCAACGTCCACCTGCTCACCACCCTCGGCGCCCAGGTCACCTTCGTGGCCCCGCCGACGCTGCTGCCGATCGGCATCGAGAACTGGCCCTGCGAGGTCAGCTACGACCTGGAGAGCGTGCTCCCCAAGACGGACGCGCTGATGATGCTGCGGGTCCAGCGCGAGCGGATGAACGCCGCCTTCTTCCCGACCGAGCGCGAGTACAGCCGCCGCTACGGCCTGGACGGCAGCCGGATGGCGCAGCTGCCCGAGCACGCCATCGTGATGCACCCCGGCCCGATGGTCCGCGGCATGGAGATCACCGCCGAGGTCGCCGACTCGCCGCGCTGCACCGTGGTCGAGCAGGTCGCCAACGGCGTCTCCGTCCGGATGGCCGTCCTGTACCTGCTGCTCGGCGGCGCCACGCTCGCCGACGCCGCCCCCCGCACCGACTCCGTGGAGACCGCTCAGTGACCACCTACCTGATCCGCAACGCCCAGATCCTCGGCGGCGCCCCGCAGGACCTCCACCTCGCCGACGGCGTGGTCAAGGAGATCGGCACCGGCCTGGCGGTCGAGGCGGACATCGAGATCGACGCTTCCGGCCTGATCGTCCTGCCGGGCCTGGTCGACCTGCACACCCACCTGCGCGAGCCCGGCCGCGAGGACGCCGAGACGGTGCTCACCGGCACCCGGGCCGCCGCGATGGGCGGCTTCACCGCCGTGCACGCGATGGCCAACACCTTCCCGGTGGCCGACACCGCCGGCGTGGTCGAGCAGGTCTGGCGGCTCGGCCAGGAGTCCGGCTTCTGCGACGTGCGCCCGGTCGGCGCCGTCACCGTCGGCCTGGAGGGCAAGAAGCTCGCCGAGCTGGGCGCGATGCACGACTCGGCCGCCGAGGTGCGGGTCTTCTCCGACGACGGCAAGTGCGTCGACGACGCGGTGATCATGCGCCGGGCGCTGGAGTACGTGAAGGCCTTCGACGGGGTCGTCGCCCAGCACGCCCAGGAGCCCCGGCTCACCGAGGGCGCCCAGATGAACGAGGGCCAGGTCTCCGGCGAGCTCGGGCTGGGTGGCTGGCCGGCCGTCGCCGAGGAGGCGATCATCGCCCGCGACGTGCTGCTCGCCGCGCACGTCGGCTCGCGCCTGCACGTCTGCCACGTCTCGACGGCCGGCTCGGTGGAGATCATCCGCTGGGCCAAGGCCAAGGGCTGGAACGTCACCGCCGAGGTCACCCCGCACCACCTGCTGCTCACCGACGAGCTGGTCCGCTCCTACGACCCGGTGTACAAGGTGAACCCGCCGCTGCGCACCGCGGCCGACGTCCAGGCGCTGCGCAAGGCGCTCGCGGACGGCACCATCGACGCCGTCGCGACGGACCACGCGCCGCACCCGTCCGAGGACAAGGACTGCGAGTGGGCCGTGGCCGCGATGGGCATGGTCGGTCTGGAGACGGCGCTCTCGGTGGTGCAGCAGACCATGGTCGACACGGGCCTGCTGAACTGGGAGGGCGTCGCGGACCGGATGTCGCACCGACCGGCCCGGATCGGTCGCCTCACCGGCCACGGACGACCCGTCTCGGTCGGTGAGCCCGCCAACCTGGTGCTGTTCGATCCCGCGTACCGTGGTGCCGTGAACCCCGACAGCTTCGCCACCCGCAGTCGCAACACCCCCTACCGTGGCCTCGACCTGCCCGGCCGGGTGCACGCCACCTTCCTGCGCGGCACCGCCACGGTGCTCGCCGGCGAGCTGGTCGAGCAGGGCGGGCTCGCGTGAGCGCCTTCACCGGGCTCGCCCAGGAGCAGGCCAGGGTCACCGACTGGCCCGGGTACATCGGCTGGGCCATCGGCCTGCTGCTGGTGATCGGGCTGGTCTACTGGCTGATGCGCCAGGGCTGGAACTGGCGGCGCACCCTGCAGTCCGGCATCCCGCCGCTGCCCGCCGTGCCGGCCCGGGCCGGCCGGACCATCCTGGAGACCAGCGGCCGGTACCACGGCACCACCACCGCCGGGAACTGGCTGGACCGGGTCGTCGCGCACGGCCTGGGCACCCGCAGCCGGGCCGACCTGACCCTCGGCGCGGACGGCCTGCTGGTGCAGCGCCCCGGCGACGTCGACTTCTGGATCCCGGCCGAGCAGCTGACCGGCGCCCGGACGGACTCCGGGATCGCCGGCAAGGTCGTGCCGTCCGGACTGCTCGTCGTCACCTGGACGCACGAGGGCACCGCGCTGGACTCCGGGTTCCGGGCCGACCACCCCGGCGAGCACGCCGCCTGGGTCGAGGCGATCGCCCACCTCGCAACACGTACGCAGACGAAGACGGAAGAGGCCGCTCAATGACCGCACCTGCCCCCACCACGCAGCGCCAACGGCGGGACCGCGTCCCCGCCGTGCTCGTCCTGGAGGACGGCCGGATCTTCCGTGGCCAGGCCTACGGCGCGATCGGCGAGACCTTCGGCGAGGCCGTCTTCAACACCGGCATGTCCGGCTACCAGGAGACCCTGACCGACCCGTCGTACCACCGCCAGGTGGTCGCGATGACCGCCCCGCAGATCGGCAACACCGGCTGGAACGACGAGGACGACGAGTCCCGCCGGATCTGGGTCGCCGGCTACATCGTGCGCGACCCCGCCCGGGTGACGTCCAACTGGCGCTCGCGCCGCCCGCTCGACGAGGAGCTCGTCAACCAGGGCGTCGTCGGCATCAGCGGCATCGACACCCGCGCCCTCACCCGCCACCTGCGCGAGCGCGGCGCGATGCGCTGCGGCATCTTCTCCGGCCCGGCGCTGGCGGACGACGCCGCGCTGCTGGCCCGGGTGCAGCAGTCGCCCGAGATGAAGGGCGCCGACCTCTGCCCCGAGGTCGCCACCACCGAGCCGTACGTGGTGCCCGCCGTCGGCGAGAAGAAGTTCACCGTCGCCGCGCTGGACCTCGGCATCAAGGCGATGACCCCGCAGCGGATGGCCGAGCGCGGCATCGAGGTGCACGTGCTGCCGGCGAACTCCACGCTGGAGGACATCTACGCCGTCGACCCGGACGGCGTCTTCTTCTCCAACGGCCCGGGCGACCCGGCCACCGCCGACCACCAGGTCGCCGTGGCGCAGGGCGTGCTGGAGCGCCGGACCCCGTTCTTCGGGATCTGCTTCGGCAACCAGATCCTCGGCCGGGCGCTGGGCTTCGGCACCTACAAGCTCAAGTACGGCCACCGCGGCATCAACCAGCCGGTGCAGGACCGCACCACCGGCAAGGTCGAGGTGACCGCGCACAACCACGGCTTCGCCGTGAACGCGCCGCTGGACAAGGTGAGCGACACGCCGTTCGGCCGGGTCGAGGTCTCCCACGTCTGCCTCAACGACGATGTGGTCGAGGGCCTCCAGGCACTGGACGTGCCCGCCTTCAGCGTGCAGTACCACCCGGAAGCGGCGGCCGGCCCGCACGACGCGGCGTACCTCTTCGACCGGTTCGTCGAGCTCATGCGAGGCGACGACAACGACAGTGTTGAGCTCATGGAGGGCCAGCGTGCCTAAGCGCACCGACATCAAGTCCGTCCTGGTCATCGGCTCCGGCCCGATCGTCATCGGCCAGGCCGCGGAGTTCGACTACTCGGGCACGCAGGCCTGCCGGGTGCTCAAGGCCGAGGGCCTGCGGGTCATCCTGGTCAACTCCAACCCGGCCACGATCATGACCGACCCGGAGATCGCCGACGCCACCTACGTCGAGCCGATCACCCCGGAGTTCGTCGAGAAGATCATCGCCAAGGAGCGCCCGGACGCCCTGCTGCCGACCCTGGGCGGGCAGACCGCGCTCAACACGGCGATCGCGCTGGACGCCAACGGCGTGCTGGCCAAGTACAACGTGGAGCTGATCGGCGCCAAGGTCGACTCGATCCACAAGGGCGAGGACCGCGAGCTCTTCAAGGGCGTCGTCGAGGCCGTCAACGCCAAGATCGGCCACGGCGAGTCCGCCCGCTCGGTGATCTGCCACACCATGGACGACGTGCTGGCCGGCGTCGACACGCTCGGCGGCTACCCGGTCGTGGTCCGCCCCTCCTTCACCATGGGCGGCGCCGGCTCGGGCTTCGCGCACAACGAGGAGGACCTGCGCCGCATCGCCGGCCAGGGCCTGACCCTCTCGCCGACCACCGAGGTGCTCCTGGAGGAGTCCATCCTCGGCTGGAAGGAGTACGAGCTGGAGCTGATGCGCGACAAGAACGACAACGTCGTGGTCGTCTGCTCGATCGAGAACTTCGACCCGATGGGCGTGCACACGGGTGACTCGATCACCGTCGCCCCGGCGATGACGCTGACCGACCGCGAGTACCAGATCCTGCGCGACATCGGCATCGCGGTCATCCGCGAGGTCGGCGTCGACACCGGCGGCTGCAACATCCAGTTCGCGGTCGACCCCGCGGACGGCCGGGTCATCGTCATCGAGATGAACCCGCGCGTCTCGCGCTCCTCGGCGCTGGCCTCGAAGGCGACCGGCTTCCCGATCGCCAAGATCGCGGCGAAGCTCGCCGTCGGCTACACCCTGGACGAGATCCCCAACGACATCACCGAGCAGACGCCGGCGTCGTTCGAGCCGACCCTCGACTACGTCGTGGTGAAGGTCCCGCGGTTCGCGTTCGAGAAGTTCCCGAGCGCCGACGCCACGCTGACCACCACCATGAAGTCGGTCGGCGAGGCCATGGCCATGGGCCGCAACTTCCCCGAGGCGCTCAACAAGGCGCTCCGCTCGCTGGAGAAGAAGGGCTCCCAGTTCACCTGGGCCGGCCCGGTCGGCGACAAGACCGCGCTGCTGGAGAAGGCCGTGGTCCCCACCGACGGCCGGATCAACACCGTCATGGAGGCCATCCGGGCCGGCGCCACCGCGGAGGAGGTGTTCGAGTACACCAAGATCGACCCGTGGTTCGTCGACCAGCTCTTCCTGCTGGACGAGATCGCCGACGAGCTGGCCGAGGCCGCCGAGCTCACCCCCGAGCTGCTGCGCCACGCCAAGCGGCACGGCTTCTCCGACCTGCAGATCGGTGAGATCCGCGGCCTGCGGACCGACGTGGTCCGCGAGGTCCGGCACGCGCTCGGCATCCGCCCGGTGTTCAAGACCGTCGACACCTGCGCCGCCGAGTTCGCCGCCAAGACCCCGTACTTCTACTCGTCCTACGACGAGGAGAACGAGGTCGCCCCGCGCACCAAGCCCGCGGTGATCATCCTCGGCTCGGGCCCGAACCGCATCGGCCAGGGCATCGAGTTCGACTACTCGTGCGTCCACGCCTCCTTCGCGCTGGCCGACGCCGGGTACGAGACCGTGATGGTCAACTGCAACCCGGAGACCGTCTCCACCGACTACGACACCTCCGACCGGCTCTACTTCGAGCCGCTCACCCTGGAGGACGTGCTGGAGATCGTCCACGCCGAGCAGCAGGCCGGACCGCTCGCGGGCGTGATCGTCCAGCTCGGCGGCCAGACCCCGCTCGGCCTGGCCCAGGCGCTCAAGGACAACGGCGTGCCGATCGTCGGCACCCAGCCCGAGGCGATCGACCTCGCCGAGGAGCGCGGCGCCTTCGGCCGCGTGCTGCGCGACGCCGGCCTGCCCGCCCCCAAGCACGGCACCGCCTTCTCCTTCGAGGAGGCCAAGGCGATCGCCGACGAGATCGGCTACCCCGTGCTGGCCCGCCCGTCCTACGTGCTCGGCGGCCGCGGCATGGAGATCGTCTACGACGAGGCCTCGCTCGCCTCCTACCTGGAGCGGCACGCCGGTCTGATCTCCGAGCACCCGGTGCTGATCGACCGCTTCCTCGACGACGCGGTGGAGATCGACGTCGACGCGCTCTACGACGGCACCGAGCTCTACCTCGGCGGCGTCATGGAGCACATCGAGGAGGCCGGCATCCACTCCGGCGACTCGGCCTGCGCGCTGCCCCCGATCACCCTCGGCGGCTACGACATCAAGCGGCTGCGCACCTCCACCGAGGCGATCGCCCGCGGCGTCGGCGTCCGCGGCCTGATCAACATCCAGTTCGCCCTCTCCGGCGACATCCTGTACGTGCTGGAGGCCAACCCCCGCGCCTCCCGCACCGTGCCGTTCACCTCCAAGGCCACGGCGGTGCCGCTGGCCAAGGCCGCCGCCCGGATCTCGCTCGGCGCCACCGTCGCCGAGCTGCGCGCCGAGGGCCTGCTCCCGGCCGAGGGCGACGGCGGCACCCTGCCCGCCGACTGCCCGATCTCCGTCAAGGAGGCCGTGATGCCGTGGAGCCGCTTCCGCGACATCTACGGCCGCGGCGTGGACACCGTGCTCGGCCCGGAGATGCGCTCCACCGGCGAGGTCATGGGCATCGACAAGGTCTTCGGCACGGCGTACGCCAAGTCGCAGGCCGGTGCCTACGGCGCGCTGCCGACCAAGGGCAAGGTCTTCGTCTCCGTCGCCAACCGGGACAAGCGCAACCTGGTCTTCCCGGCCCGCGCGCTGGTCGGCCTCGGGTTCGAGCTGCTCGCCACCGCCGGCACCGCCGAGGTGCTGCAGCGCGGCGGCATCCCCGCCACCGTGGTGCGCAAGCACAGCGAGGGCGAGGGCCCGAACGGCGAGCGGACCATCGTCCAGCTGATCCACGACGGTGAGGTCGACCTCATCATCAACACGCCGTACGGCACCGGCGGCCGTCTCGACGGCTACGAGATCCGCACCGCCGCCGTCGCCCGTTCGGTGCCCTGCCTGACCACCGTCCAGGCGATGGGCGCCGCCGTCCAGGGCATCGACGCGCTGCTGCGCGACGAGGTCGGGGTGATGTCGCTCCAGGAGCACGCCCAGCTGATCAACGCCGGTCGCGCGAAGTAGTACCACCGCAGTGGGGGGCACCGACCGCCGGGTGCCCCCCACTGCCATGCCCACCCGTCGCCCGCCGCCGCCCCTCGACCGACGGGCCGCGCCCGATCCTCTGTTGGGACCCGCCGTGTACAAGCTCCTGTTCGACCTCGTCTTCAAGAAGATGGACCCCGAGAAGGCCCACCACCTGGCCTTCTTCTGGGTCCGGCTGGCCTCCTCGGTGCCCGGCCTGCGCACCCTCGTCCGGCTGGTGCTCGCCCCGCGCGACCGGGCGCTGCGCACCACCGCCCTCGGCCTCGACCTGCCCGGCCCGTTCGGCCTGGCGGCCGGCTTCGACAAGAACGGCGTCGGCATCGACGGCCTGTCGATGCTCGGCTTCGACTACGTCGAGATCGGCACCGTCACCGGTGAGCCGCAGCCGGGCAACCCGGCGCCCCGGCTGTTCCGCCTGGTCGAGGACCGCGCGCTGATCAACCGGATGGGCTTCAACAACCAGGGCTCGGCCCGGGTCGCCGCCCGGCTGGCCGCACGCCCGCACACCAGCTCCACACCGGTCGTCGGCGTCAACATCGGCAAGACCAAGGTGGTCGAGGAGGCCGACGCGATCGCCGACTACGTGAAGTCCACCGAGCGGCTCGCCCAGTACGCCGACTACCTGGTGGTCAACGTCAGCTCGCCGAACACCCCGGGCCTGCGCAACCTCCAGGCCGTCTCGCACCTCGGCCCGCTGCTGGCCGCCGTCCGCGAGGCCGCCGACCGCTCCACCGCGCACCACGTGCCGCTGCTGGTCAAGATCGCCCCCGACCTGGCCGACGAGGACGTCGACGCGGTCGCCGACCTCGCCCTGGAGCTGGGCCTGGACGGCATCATCGCCACCAACACCACGATCGGCCGCGAGGGCCTGCGCGCGAGCGCCGCCCGGATCGAGGAGATCGGCATGGGCGGCCTCTCCGGCGCCCCGCTCAAGGCCCGCGCGCTGGAGGTGCTGCAGCGCCTGCGCGCCCGGACCGAGGGCCGGCTGACCCTGGTCTCGGTCGGCGGCATCGAGACCGCCGAGGACGCCTGGCAGCGCATCGTGCACGGCGCCGACCTGGTCCAGGGCTACAGCGCCTTCATCTACCAGGGCCCGTTCTGGTGCCGGCGCATCCACAAGGGCCTCTCCGCCCGCGTCCGGGCCGGCGGCTTCCGCGACCTGGCGGCCGCCGTCGGCAGCGCCAAGGCCTCCTGACCCCCGCCGGACCCCCTCACCCCCGTGCTACGCCCTGGAAGGACGTCATGACCCTCGCCCCCTTCGGTGCCCGCCTGCGGCACGCCCTCGACACCCGCGGCCAGCTCTGCGTGGGCATCGACCCGCACGCCTCCCTGCTCGCCGCCTGGGGGCTGGAGGACTCCGTGGCGGGCCTGGAGACCTTCAGCCGCACCGTGGTCGAGGCCCTGGCCGACCGGGTGGCCGTGCTCAAGCCCCAGGCCGCCTTCTTCGAGCGGTTCGGCTCCCGGGGCGTCGCGGTGCTGGAGCGGTCCGTCGAGGAGGCCCGGGCGGCCGGCGCGCTCGTCCTGATGGACGCCAAGCGCGGCGACATCGGCTCCACCATGGCCGCGTACGCGGAGGCCTTCCTGGCGCCCGGCAGCCCGCTCTTCTCGGACGCCGTCACCGTCAGCCCGTACCTGGGCTTCGGCTCGCTGCGGCCGGCGCTCGACCTGGCGGCGGCAGGCGGCACCGGGGTGTTCGCGCTGGCCCTCACCTCCAACCCGGAGGGCGCCGAGGTGCAGCGCGCGACCGGCGCGGACGGCGAGCCGGTGGCGGCCGCGGTGCTGCGGCAGCTGGCCGCCGAGAACGCCGGCGCGGAGCCGCTCGGCTCGTTCGGCGCGGTGGTCGGCGCGACGCTGGCCGACGCGGGCGTCGACCTGGCGATCAACGGCCCGCTGCTGGCCCCGGGGATCGGCGCCCAGGGCGCCACGATGGCGGACCTGCCGCGGGTGTTCGGCGCCTCGGTGCGCAACGTGGTGCCGAGCGTCAGCCGCGACGTCCTGCGGCGCGGCCCGTCGCCGGCGGCCCTGCGGGAGGCGGCGGACCGCTTCGTCCAGGAGTACGCGGACGCGGTGAAGTAGCGGGCGCCGCAGCGCTTTCGGTGGCACCCGAAGCGTCGCCGCGGAGGTGGCGTGATGTGCCGCGATGGCGTGACGGGGTGGCGCGGGGCCTCACGACTTGACGTGAGCGCCGTCACATCGGTGGTGCCAAAGGTCCGCAATCGCGGTCATTTTGCCCGGGAAAGTCCTGGTCGGCCTTGGCTGACCAGGACTTTTCGTGTTCTTTTCCTGACGTGGCGCCGCAATCCGGGTAGTGTCCGGCGATAGGTCATCGAAGAGCGGCGATTCCCGTTGCTCTCGCAGGTCAGAGCCGTGAGGTTCCCCTGCGGCCGGTGTCCTGGGAACCAAACCAGTCATAGCTCAATCCCTTCCTTCCACACCCTGAGGTGAACGGCGTGGCTCTTCCGCCCCTTACCCCTGAACAGCGCACCGCCGCGCTCGCCAAGGCCGCCGAGGCTCGCCGGGAGCGCGCCGAGGTCAAGAATCGGCTCAAGCACTCCGGCGCCTCCCTGCACGAGGTGATCAAGGCCGGCAAGGCCGACAACGACGTGATCGGCAAGATGAAGGTCTCCGCGCTCCTGGAGTCCCTCCCCGGCGTGGGCAAGGTCCGCGCCAAGCAGATCATGGAGCGCCTCGGCATCAGCGAGAGCCGTCGTGTCCGTGGCCTCGGCACGAACCAGATCGCCTCCCTGGAGCGGGAGTTCGGCGGCGGTGCCGCCTGACCGTGCCCCCGTGGTCCCGGGAGCGTCCGCGATCCGGGATAATCGGTGCATGAGTGAGCGTCCGCGGCTGACCGTGCTCTCCGGCCCCTCGGGGGTCGGCAAGAGCACGGTCGTCGCTCATATGAGGAAGCAGCACCCCGAAGTCTGGCTCTCGGTGTCGGCGACGACCCGCCACCCGAGGCCCGGCGAGCAGCACGGGGTCCAGTACCACTTCGTCGACAACGACGAGTTCGACAAGCTGATCGCCAACGGTGAGCTGCTGGAGTGGGCCGTGTTCGCGGGCAACCGCTACGGCACCCCGCGCCAGGCCGTACTGGAGAAGCTGGAAGCCGGCGTGCCGGTCCTGCTGGAGATCGACCTGCAGGGCGCCCGCCAGGTGCGCGAGTCGATGCCCGAGGCGCAGCTGGTCTTCCTGGCTCCGCCGAGCTGGGAGGAGCTGGTCCGCCGGCTCACCGGCCGGGGCACCGAGCCGCAGGACGTCATCGAGAAGCGGCTGGAGGCGGCCAAGGTCGAGCTGGCCGCCGAGACGGAGTTCGACACGAGCCTTGTCAACACCTCGGTCGAGCAGGTAGCGGCCGAACTGCTAGCCTTGCTCGGTGTAGTCTGACCTGTCTGTCTTTTCCACCTTTCGGAAGGTTTTCGCGTGTCCTCTTCCATGACCGCGCCCGAGGGCATCATCAACCCGCCGATCGACGAGCTGCTTGAGGCCACCGACTCCAAGTACAGCCTCGTGATCTACGCCGCCAAGCGCGCGCGTCAGATCAACGCGTACTACTCGCAGCTCGGTGAGGGCCTGCTGGAGTACGTCGGCCCGCTGGTGGACACCCACGTGCACGAGAAGCCGCTGTCGATCGCGCTGCGCGAGATCAACGCCGGCATGCTCACCGCCGAGGCGGTCGAGGCGGCCTGAGCCGGTCTCCCTGTCTGTTCTGTCGAAGGGCCCGTCGGATCCGTTCCGGCGGGCCCTTCGGCGTGCCCGGGGGCGGTGCGGGGTGCACCGTGCCGCCGGCCGGCGGGGGGTCGTAGGGTGAGCACGTCCCGAGCGAGGAGAGAGTGGGAAGCATGAGCGCGAGCACGGACCGGTCGGACGCACCGCGCGTCGTCCTCGGCGTCAGCGGCGGCATCGCCGCCTACAAGGCGTGCGAGGTGCTGCGGCGGTTCACCGAATCCGGCCACCAGGTGACCGTGGTGCCCACCGAGGCCGCGCTGCACTTCGTCGGCGAGGCCACCTGGGCCGCGCTCTCCGGCCGTCCCGCCGCCACCGAGACCTGGGAGCGGGTCCACGAGGTGCCGCACGTGCGGATCGGGCAGAGCGCCGACCTCGTTGTGGTCGCCCCCGCGACCGCCGACCTGATGGCCAAGGCGGCCCACGGGCTCGCCGACGACCTGCTCACCAACACCCTGCTGACCGCGCGCTGCCCGGTCGTCCTGGCGCCGGCGATGCACACCGAGATGTGGGAGCACCCGGCGACCCGGGAGAACGTGGCCACGCTGCGCCGCCGGGGCGTCGTGGTGCTGGAGCCCGCCGTCGGGCGGCTGACCGGCAAGGACACCGGCAAGGGGCGGCTGCCCGAGCCGTCCGCGATCTTCGACGCCTGCCGGGCGCTGCTGCGCCGGGGCGCGGCCGCGGCCGACCTGGCCGGCCGGCACGTGGTGGTGTCGGCCGGCGGTACCCGCGAGCCGCTGGACCCGGTGCGCTACCTCGGCAACCGGTCCTCCGGCAAGCAGGGCTACGCGCTGGCCGCGACCGCCGCGGCGCGGGGCGCCCGGGTGACGTTGCTCTCGGCCAACGCGGAGCTGCCCGACCCGGCCGGGGTCGACGTGGTGCACGTCTCGACCGCGCTGGAGCTGCGGGAGGCCGCGACGAAGGCGGCGGCGGACGCCGACGTGGTGGTGATGGCCGCCGCGGTGGCCGACTTCCGCCCGGCCGAGTACGCCAGCGGCAAGATCAAGAAGATCGAGGGGGTCGAGCCGGCCCCGGTCGCGCTGGTCCGCAACCCGGACATCCTGGCCGAGCTCTCCGCCCACCGGCCCCGTTCGGGCCAACTGGTGGTGGGTTTCGCGGCGGAGACCGACGACGTGCTGGCGAACGGTCGCGCGAAACTCGCCCGCAAGGGCTGCGACCTGCTGGTGGTGAACGAGGTCGGCAACGGCAAGGCCTTCGGCACGGACGTCAACGAGGCCGTGATTCTGGGCTCGGACGGCACTGAGACGGGGGTGCCGGTGGGGCCGAAGGAGGCGCTCGCCGACGTGGTCTGGGACCTGGTCGCGAAGCGGTGGCAACCGGTCGCCGAGTGATCTCAAGAGGTGAGCAACCGGTCTCCTTTTCCGGAATCGAGTCCCGATAGCCGGTAGCTGACCGTTACACTCCAGGAATCAAGTCTTTCCGGATGTCCCCGGTCCGCCGGGGGCCTTCAGTCAGCAGCCGCTGCAACCCCAGGGAGCGCTGTGTCTCGCCGCCTGTTCACCTCGGAATCCGTGACCGAGGGACACCCCGACAAGATCGCTGACCAGATCAGCGACACCATCCTTGACGCTCTCCTGCGAGAGGACCCGACGTCCCGGGTCGCCGTGGAGACGCTCATCACCACCGGCCAGGTGCACGTGGCCGGCGAGGTGACCACCAAGGCTTACGCGCCGATCGCGCAGCTCGTCCGGGACAAGATCCTGGAGATCGGCTACGACAGCTCCAAGAAGGGCTTCGACGGCGCCTCCTGCGGCGTCTCGGTGTCCATCGGTGCCCAGTCGCCCGACATCGCACAGGGTGTCGACACGGCGTACGAGGCCCGGGTGGAGGGTGACGAGGACGACCTGGACAAGCAGGGCGCCGGTGACCAGGGCCTGATGTTCGGCTACGCGTCCGACGAGACGCCCGAGCTCATGCCGCTGCCGATCACCCTGGCGCACCGCCTCTCGCGTCGCCTCTCCGAGGTCCGCAAGAACGGGACGATCCCGTACCTGCGCCCCGACGGCAAGACCCAGGTCACCATCGAGTACGACGGCGACAAGGCCGTCCGCCTCGACACCGTGGTCGTCTCCTCGCAGCACGCGAGCGACATCGACCTCGACTCGCTGCTCACCCCGGACATCCGCGAGTTCGTCGTGGAGCCGGAGCTCAAGGCGCTCGCCGAGCAGGGCATCAAGCTCGTGACCGAGGGCTACCGCCTGCTGGTCAACCCGACCGGGCGCTTCGAGATCGGCGGCCCGATGGGCGACGCCGGCCTCACCGGCCGCAAGATCATCATCGACACCTACGGCGGCTTCGCCCGGCACGGCGGCGGCGCCTTCTCCGGCAAGGACCCGTCCAAGGTGGACCGCTCGGCCGCCTACGCGATGCGCTGGGTGGCGAAGAACATCGTCGCCGCCGGCCTCGCCAGCCGCGCCGAGGTGCAGGTCGCGTACGCGATCGGCAAGGCCGAGCCGGTCGGCCTCTTCGTGGAGACCTTCGGCACCGAGACCGTGCCGGTGCTCACCATCCAGAAGGCCGTCACCGACGTGTTCGACCTTCGCCCGGCCGCGATCATCCGCGACCTGGACCTGCTCCGCCCGATCTACTCGCAGACCGCCGCGTACGGCCACTTCGGCCGTGAGCTGCCGGACTTCACCTGGGAGCGGACCGACCGGGTCGAGCAGCTGAAGAAGGCCGTACAGGACTGACCCGCGGTCGGCCCGACCGATCGGACCGCAGGCGGCGGCCGCCCCGACACGGGGGCGGGCGCCGCCTGCGGCGTTCCCCGGTCGGGGGCCGGTGCGGGCGTGATGTCGGTGTGACCTGGTAGTACTGGGAGCGATGAGCAGCACGCAGGGGAGTGACGAGGCCGGGGCGGCGCCGGAGCAGCTTGCCTTCATCCGGGAGACGGTCCGCCGGGCCAAGCCCCGGACGTGGCACGGCGCCAAGCGGGCCGAGCACCTGCCGGTGGCCCGGGTGGTGGTCGACAAGGGCGTCCTGACCATCGACAAGTTCTTCGACTACGAGGTGCCCGCCGCGATGGCGGACGACGCCCGGCCCGGCGTCCGGGTGCGGGTGCGTTTCGGGGCGCGGGTGGTGAAGGGCCAGCGCGAGGGCGGGGAGCTGCACGACGGGTTCATCGTCGAACGGCTGGAGAAGAGCGACTTCCCCGGTCCGCTGGCGCCGCTCGCCCAGGTGCTCTCGCCCGAACCGGTCCTCACCCCGCAGCTGCTCCGGCTCTGCCGCACCGTCGCCGACCGGTACGCCGGCACCCTGGCGGACGTCCTCCAGCTGGCCGTACCGCCCCGGCACGCCAAGGCCGAGGCCGAGCCCTCGCCGCCGCCCGGCCCGCTGCCCGGGGCACCACAGCCCGGCGGCTGGTCCCGCTACCCCGCCGGGCCCGACTTCCTCGCCGCGCTGGCCGCCGGCGGCCAGCCGCGCGCGGTCTGGACGGCGCTGCCCGGCCCCGGCTGGCCCTACGAGATCGCCCGGGCGGTCGCCGCCACGCTGGCGAGCGGGCGGGGCGCACTGGTCGTGCTGCCGGAGGGCCGGTCGGTGGCGCGGGTCGACCAGGCGCTGACCGAGCTGCTGGGGGAGGGCATGCACGCGACCCTGGCGGCCGACCTCGGCCCCCGCGAGCGCTACCGGCGCTGGCTCACGGTGAGCCGCGGCTCGGTGCGCGCCGCCATCGGCACCCGCGCCGCCATGTTCGCGCCGGTGCACGACCTCGGGCTGGTGGTCGTCTGGTCGGACGGCGACAGCAGCCACAGCGATCCGCGCAGCCCGCACCCGCACGTGCGGGAGGTCGCGCTGCTGCGCGCGGCGGAGGAGGGCGCTGGCGTCCTGCTCGGCGGGCACGCCGTCACGGTCGAGGGCGCGCAGCTGGTCAGCACCGGCTGGGCCCGGCCGCTGGTGGCCGACCGGGAGACCGTCCGGCAGGTGGCGCCGAGGGTCCGTACCGTCACCGACCAGGACCAGCACCGGGACGCCGCCGCCCAGGCCGCCCGGCTGCCCTCGGTGGCCTGGGAGGTGGCCCGGGAGGCCCTGGCGAGCGGCGGCCCCGTGCTCATCCAGGTGCCGCGCCGCGGCTACGTGCCCCGGCTGTCCTGCGGGAACTGCCGCACGCCGGCGCGCTGCCGCCGCTGCGAGGGCCCGCTGGAGGCCTCGGCCGCCGACGCGCCGCTGCAGTGCGGGTGGTGCGGGGAGGGCGCGGCCGACTGGCACTGCCAGGAGTGCGGCTCGTTCCGGCTGCGGGCCCAGGTGATCGGCGCCCGGCGCACGGCGGAGGAGCTGGGCAAGGCGTTCCCGCGCATCCCGGTCCGGACCTCCGGGCGGGACGCGGTGCTGGCGACCGTCCCCGCCGAGCCCGCCCTGGTGATCTCCACCCCGGGCGCCGAGCCGGTGGTGGAGGGCGGCAGCGGCTACGCGGCCGCCCTGCTGCTGGACGGCTGGGCACTGCTCGGCCGCCCGGACCTGCGGGCCGGCGAGGAGACGCTGCGGCTCTGGCTGACCGCCGCCGCGCTGGTGAAGCCGTCGACGGAGGGCGGCGCGGTGGTCGTGGTGGCCGAGCCGACCGCCCGGCCGGTGCAGGCGCTGGTCCGCTGGGACCCGCTCGGCCACGCCGGGATGGAGCTGGAGGAGCGGGCGCAGCTGCACTTCCCCCCGGTGTCGCGGATGGCCTCGGTCAGCGGCAGCCCGGCGGCGGTGGCGGATCTGCTCGGGCTGATCCGGCTGCCCTCCGAGGCGGATGTGCTGGGGCCGGTGCCGGCGCCCGCGCTGCGGGGGGAGGAGCAGGAGCGGGCGCTGTTGCGGGTGCCGCCCGGGCAGGGCGCGGCGCTGGCGACGGCGCTGAAGGCGGCGCAGATCGCGCGGATCGCGCTGCGGACGCCGGAGGCGGTGAAGGTGCGGATCGATCCGACGGACATCGGGTGAGGTCCGGGGGCGGTCGGGTGGTCCGGAGGGTGTGGGCCGGGGTCTCGGGTGGCGTCGGCGGGTGTGGGCCGGTGGTTCGGGTGGCTTCGGCCGGGCGGGGCCCGTGCGGTTCGGCGTGATCGGCCGGACCGCACGGGCTGCCGTCGGGCTCAGCCGCGCAGGGGGATGCCGGGGCGGTCCAGGGCGCCCCGGTCGTGGGTAGGGCGGTCGTGCGCCGCCGCGCGCTCCAGTACGGCCCGGTCCAGGGCGCTGCGGTCCAGGCCGCCCTGGCGGGCCGCCGGGACGGTCGCGGCCAGTCCGGTCGGGGCGGGAGCGGCGGCCGGCAGCTCCTCGGAGCGGTCCGGCCGGGTCGGACCGGGCACCCCCGGGACGCCGCCGGCCGGCACCCCGCCGGCCGCCAGCAGCTCGCTGGTCGGCCGGCGCATCCCGTAGCGCCGGTGCACCGCCTGCTTGGTGACCCCGAGGGCCGAGCCCACCGAGTCCCAGGAGAAACCCAGCGCGCGGTCGAACTCGACCGCCGCCGCGACCAGCGTCTCCACGCTCTCGCGCAGCTCCTGCGCCAGCCGCACCGTCGGCGCGGGCGCCCGCCCGTACACCACGAACCCGGCCGAAGTACTGGGGCGGCGCGGACGGTAGACGTTGCCCAGCTGGGCGGTGAGCGTCCGCAGCGCGTCGACCTGCCGCCGGACCCGCTCGATGTCCCGCACCAGCAGGTGCAGGCTCGCCCGCGCCCGGGCGTCGTGATTGATCTGCTCGGCCATGGCCTACGTGCCACCTTCCGTACGGTTCAGCTCGGCCGGAACGTGATGTCCCGCGCGTTCCGGCCCCGGTCAATCTCACTTGACCAACGCCGGACCGCCCGCCGGGGTCACGCAGCCGGGCCGACTCGGGATATGCCAGAACACGGTGCCGGGAGCCGAAGGCCTGCGCGGGAGCGGTGCGGAGGGGCGGGCGGTGCCGCGATCCGATTGCATAGACTTGGCCGGTGGTCGGCCCGTCGGGCGGTCGTGGGCGGGTCGGTGACCGGTCGGTGACCGGTCCGTGGCCCGAACTCCCGGGGCCCGCCCGTGGCACGCCGAACGCCCGACACCCGAACGCCGAAGTCCCGCACCTCCCGCACTCCTCAACTCCCCGACGGACAGGAGCCCGTACGCCGTGGCGATCCAGCCGATCCGCATTTTCGGAGACCCCGTCCTGCGGGCCACCGCCCAGCCGGTGACCACCTTCGACAAGGAACTGCGCAACCTGGTCCGGGATCTCACCGAGACCATGCTCGACGCCCCCGGCGCCGGTCTGGCGGCTCCCCAACTCGGCGTCTCCCTGCGGGTGTTCACCTATCACGTGGACGGCGTCACCGGGCACCTGATCAACCCCGACCTGTCGCTGACCGAGGAGGAGCAGGACGGCCCCGAGGGCTGCCTCTCGCTGCCCGGCCTGCGCTACGACACCAGGCGCGCGTACGGCGTGGTCGCCAAGGGCTTCACCATGTACGGCGATCCGGTCACGGTCGAGGGCACCGAGCTGCTCGCCCGCTGCATCCAGCACGAGACCGACCACCTCGACGGCATCATCTTCATCGACCGCCTCGACCGTGAGCGGCGCAAGGAAGCGCTGAAGGCGATCCGCGAAGCGGACTGGGGCGAGGGCCCCGCGCCCGTCGTCCGGGTCTCCCCGCACAGCACCTTCGGCTCCGCGCGCTGACCACCCCGGTCGCCGCTCCTACGGAATTCCCGCTACCAGAAAGGCCCTTGATGCGCCTCGTGTTCGCCGGCACCCCCGAGGTCGCCGTTCCCGCCCTGGACGCCCTGCTCGCCTCCGACCGGCACGAGGTCGTCGCGGTGGTCACCCGCCCCGACGCCCCCGCCGGCCGCGGGCGCAAGCTGGTCGCCAGCCCCGTCGCCCAGCGCGCCGAGGAGGCCGGGATCGAGGTCCTCAAGCCGGTGAAGCCCAGCGACCCGGAGTTCATCGCCCGCCTCACCGAACTCGCCCCCGACTGCTGCCCGGTGGTCGCGTACGGCGCGCTGCTGCGCCCCGGCGCGCTGGAGATCCCCACGCACGGCTGGGTCAACCTGCACTTCTCGCTGCTCCCGGCCTGGCGCGGCGCCGCCCCCGTGCAGCACGCGGTGCTGGCCGGCGACGAGGTCACCGGCGCGTCCACCTTCCTGATCGAGCAGGGCCTGGACTCCGGTCCGGTCTACGGCGTCATCACCGAGGAGATCCGCCCGGCCGACACCAGCGGCGAGCTGCTCGACCGGCTCGCGCACTCCGGCGCCCGGCTGCTCGCCGCCACCATGGACGGGATCGCCGACGGCTCGCTGCACGCCGTCCCGCAGCCCGCCGAGGGCATCACGCTCGCGCCGAAGCTCACCGTCGAGGACGCGCGGATCGACTGGGCCCACCCCGCCCTGCGGATCGACCGCGTGGTCCGCGGCTGCGCCCCCGCCCCCGGCGCCTGGACGCTGTTCCGCGGTGAGCGGCTCAAGGTCTCCGGCCCGGTGAAGCTGCTGGCGGACGCCTCCGCGCTCGCCCCCGGGGAGCTGGCCGTCGGCAAGGACAGCATCCGGGTCGGCACCGGCAGCCACGAGATCGAGCTGGGCGAGGTGCAGCCGCAGGGCAAGAAGCCGATGCGCGCGGCCGACTGGGCCCGGGGGGCGCGGATCGAGTCCGGCGAGCGCTTCGAGGACGCCGCGCGCCCGTAGGACGGCGCTTCCGCCGGGACAGCGCTTCCGTGCCGGATGCCGTGCCGCCGAATGCCGTGCCGCCGGTCCCGCCTCGCCCGGGCGGGGCCGCCGGGCCCGGCGCGGGAGCGGTACGGCGCGGGTCCGGGGTCCGGCACGGGCCGGGGCCGGGGTGTACCTTCGGACGAGTCTCCCCGGGCGACGAGTCTCCCCGGACCATGGGGAATACTGTTCGTTCGATAACCACCGCAGCACTTTGAGGCACCTTTTGAGCACTCCCAGCGCCGGCCGCGCGCCCCGTCCGCACCGTCGTCCCAAGAAGGACCCGGCGCGCATCGTCGCGTTCCGCGCCCTGCGGGCCGTCGACGAGCGCGACGCCTACGCCAACCTGATCCTGCCGTCCCTCCTGCGCGAAGCCGAGCAGAAGGGCATGGACCGGCGCGACGCCGCCCTCGCCACCGAGCTGGTCTACGGCACGCTGCGCCTCCAGGGCACCTACGACGCCGTCATCGCCGCCTGCATCGACCGGCCGCTCAGCAAGGTCGACCCGCCGGTCCTGGACGTCCTGTCGCTCGGCGCCCACCAGCTGCTCACCACCCGCATCCCCAGCCACGCCGCCGTCTCGGCGACCGTCGAGCTGGCCCGGGTGGTCCTCGGCGACGGCAAGGCCAAGTTCGTCAACGCCGTCCTGCGCCGGATCAGCGCCCACGACCTGGACGCCTGGATCGCCAAGGTCGCCCCGCCGTACGAGAAGGACGCCGAGGACCACCTCGCCGTCGTCCACTCGCACCCCCGCTGGGTGGTCGCCGCCCTCTGGGACTCGCTCGGCCGCTGGCAGCCCGACGCCTCCGACCGCACCGCGATCGAGGAGCTGCTGCGCGCCGACAACGAGCGCCCCGAGGTCACCCTGGTCGCCCGCCCCGGCCGGATCGCCGTCGCCGACCTCGCCGAGACGCTGCCCGAGGCCGAGCCCGGCCGCTGGTCCCCGTTCGCGCTCCGGCTCGCCGAGGGCGGCGACCCGGGCGCGCTCCCGGCCGTCCGGGAGAACCGCGCCGGCGTCCAGGACGAGGGCAGCCAGCTGGTCGCGCTCGCCCTGGCCGCCGCGCCGCTCGACGGCCCGGACCGGGTATGGCTGGACGGCTGCGCCGGCCCCGGCGGCAAGGCCGCGATGCTCGCCGCCCTGGCCGCCCAGCGCGGCGCCGCCCTGGTGGCCAGTGAGAAGCAGCCGCACCGGGCCCGGCTGGTGGCCCGCACGCTGGAGGGCAACCCCGGCCCGTACACCGTGATCGCCGCCGACGGCACCCGCCCCGCGTGGCGCGCCGACAGCTTCGACCGGGTGCTCGTGGACGTCCCCTGCTCCGGCCTCGGCGCGCTGCGCCGCCGCCCCGAGGCGCGCTGGCGCCGCCGGCCGGCGGACGTCGCCGCCTTCGGCCCGCTCCAGCGCGACCTGCTGCGCGGCGCCATCGACGCCACCCGGATCGGCGGCGTCGTCGGCTACGCGACCTGCTCGCCGCACCTCGCCGAGACCAGGGCCGTGGTGGACGACGTGCTGCGGGAGCAGGGTGGCCGGGTCGAGTGGATCGACGCCCGCCCGCTGCTGCCCGGCGTGCCGTCGCTGGGCGAGGGCCCGGACGTCCAGCTCTGGCCGCATCTGCACGGCACCGACGCGATGTACCTGGCGCTGCTGCGCCGGACGGCGTAGCCGGGAGGCGGGGCAAGGAGGGCCGGTCGCGGGTGCGGCCGGCCCTCCGGCGTCTGCCGGGGGCCGGTTCGCCAGGGCGTCGCGAGTGCGGCGAGGAGTGCGGCGGCCTGGTGGCGGAGCCGGTCGAGCGGGAGGTCGTCGCAGTACAGGTCCGCACCGGGGATGCTGAAGGAGCCGAACCGGTGCACCGCTTGGTAGGCGAGGTACGGGCGGTGGCCGGCGCGGAGGTCCAGGCCGCACGCGAGGGTGGCGAAGTGGCCCTGGTCGCCCTCGCTGTCGGGGGCGGCGAGGTACCACTCGGCCTCGAACGGCTCGGGGCCGGACGGCAGCTCCACGAGGGCACGGGCCAGCGCGCGGACGTCGTCGGCCGTGTCGAACGGCAGCGACTCGGACACGTACGGGGAGGCCGCGAGCAACTCCCACCCGGCAGGGGTGCGGTGGACGGCGAGCGTGGAGGTGCCCTCGGCGGACGTCCAGTGGCAGAGCAGCGGCGGGTCGGTCAGGTCCATCCGGTCCGTCCGGTCTACTCGGTCCATCGGGGGCCTCCGGGGCGGGGCGTTCGGTCGCGTCGCCACGTTGCCGGAGGCGCTGGAGCAGTCGGCGGCCGGTGTTGGCGGTGGCGTCGGCCGCCGCCTGCTCGGCGCGGGTGAGGAGGGCGGTGCCGTGGGCGCCGAGTGCGCCGGTCAGGAAGGGGCCCGCCTGGGTCAGCAGGTCCGCGATCCCGGTGCCCGACAGATGGGACGACCCGGTCATGATCCGCTCAGGCGGACGGCGGTGGGTCGGTGGTCAGGGGGCGGTCGGTGAGGCCGGTGCCGCCGAGGCGGGTGGTCAGGCCGGCGAACAGGGTGACGTCCTCCGGGCTCCAGGAGGGCGCGGCGAACAGCTCGTCGGCGACGCGTTCGGCGGTGGCGCGGATGTCCCGGAGCAGGGTGCGGCCGGTGTCGGTGAGCGCCGCGTAGGCGACCCGGGCGTCCCGGGCGTCCGGCTCGCGGGTCACCAGGCCGATGCGTTCCAGCGGGGCGAGCCCCCGGGTGACGCCGGAGGCGGTGAGGCCGAGCGCCTCGGCGAGGTCCACCCGGCGCATCCGGCCCCCGGGCGCCTGGCCCAGCCGGAGCAGCAGGGTGAAATCGGCCAGGCTGACCCCGTGCAGGCCGCTCAGGGTCGCGTCGAACCGCCGTACCAGGGCCGCCTGCGCCCGGACCAGGCGCAGGGCCGCGTCCAGTGTGGAACTCATTGCCACCTCCTTGACTGCTCAAGTATAGCTGCGGACTGAGCCGTCGAGGAGGTGGCGGAGCGGGGGGTGCGGGATCGTGCGGGGTGGGATCAGGCGGTGCGGGCGGCTCGGCGTTGGCGCTTGCCGACGGCGGCCTGGGAGAGGTCCTCGGCCTGCGACCGGAGGTTCTTGTAGCCGTAGCCGTGTTCGTCGAGCCAGGCCTTCGCCGCCCCCTCGGCCCGGTCGGCGGCCTCCAGGATGTCCTCCTCGGCCTCGCCCGAGTCCAGGAAGCGGAAGGTGAAGGCGGGGCGCGAGGCGAGGTCGTAGCTGAGGTGCCCCTCGGGCGTGAACGACGCGTACAGCACGTCGTGTTCGGCCGCGCGGGCGAGGAGTTCGGCGTGCTGGTCGGCGTCGAGGCCGTCGAAGGAGCCGCGGACGGTGACGCGGAAGGTGCGAGTGGTCATCCCTCGACCCTAGCCATCGGGGCCGGTCCGGTTCCACCGCGTTTCACCGGTGGGCGGCCCCGGGGTAGCCGGTGGTCGGGCCCGGGGCACCGGGTGGGATCCCACCCGGTGCCCCGGCGGGCTCAGGCCTCGCGCAGGGCGGCCTCGGGCGGCGCGAGGCCGTCGGGGCCGGCGGAGGCCGGCGCGGCGGGCTCCGCGTCGTCCGCGTCGTCCGCGCCGCCCAGCGCGGGCCAGCGGATCTGCGTCGCGCAGAGTGAGACGACGGCGGCGGACGCGGCCACCGCGGCCATGCCCCACACCAGGCTGCTGCCGTTGGCGATGAAGCCGATCACCGCCGGCCCCGCGAGCAGGCCCGTCGTCCCGGTGGCGGCGACCAGCGCCAGCGCGTCCGAGCCCTGCCGGGCGGCGGCCACGTAGATGCACGGGGTCACGGCCGCGACGCCCAGCCCCACGCAGGCGAACCCGAGCAGTGTCGGCACCACCCCGCCGGCCAGCAGCGCGAGCGCCAGGCCGCCGCCCGCCAGCAGGCTGCCGACGCGGACGATCCGCCCGTCGCCGAAGCGGGTGCGCCAGCCGTCGGCGAAGATCCGGGCCGCCACCATCATGACCGAGACGACGGCGATGCCCAGCGGGGCCAGTTGGGGCGCCGCGTTGACGACATCCTTCAGGTAGAGGGCCGACCAGTCGTTCATGGCGCCCTCGGTGATGGTGCCGAACACCATCGCCAGGCCCATCCAGATCGTCACCCGCGAGGGCAGCGTCAGCCCGCGTCGCTTCTTCGGCGCCTGCGGCTCGGCGGCCTCCGGCGCTTCCGCGGCCGCCTTCTGGTCATCCGTCAGCATGCCCGTCTGGGCGAGCCCGAGGAGCAGCAGGAGGACGACGGCGGCGAGGCCGAAGTGCACGGACAGGGTGGTGGTGAAGGCGTTGACGCCGGAGGCGAGCAGGGCGGCGAGCAGCGAGCCGGCGCTGAAGGTGGCATGCAGCCTGGACATCGCCGTCCGCCGGTACTTGACCTCCAGGGCGGCGCCCTGCGCGTTCATCGCGACGTTCAGGCAGCCGACCGCGATGCCGTCGAAGCAGGCCACCACCAGGGTCACCGGGTAGTTGGGCGCCACGGTGAGTCCGAGCAGCACCAGGCCCAGGGCGAGCGCCGACAGGGTGGCGAGCAGCCGTGAACCGAGCCGCTTCATCAGCGCCGCGACCAGCGGGAAGGACACCGCCGCGCCCACCCCGCAGACCATCAGCAGCAGGCCGAGTTCGGCCTCGCTCAGGTCCAGCCGGCTCTTCAGCGCGGGCAGGCGGGAGACCCACGTCGCGTACTGGAAGCCGAGGAAGCAGAACAGGGCCGCGATGGCCAGTTGGGCTCGGCGGTAGTCGTCGCGCAGGCGGAGCATGTTCATCGAACCACTTCGTCTTTCAGGGGCGACCCGGGGAACGGGCCGTGGGGGTGCGGCGGCGCCCCGGAGCCGGCTGCGGCGAGCAGGGCCGTGGGGGTGGGAGCCGCCGGGAGGGGAGGCGCGGCGGGGGGAGCCGTGCGCAGGGACATCGACATGTAGACCGCCTGGGAGCCGTAGCTCGCCGGGAGTTCGACCTCCGGCTCGGCGCGGTAGCCCAGCGGGGCCCAGAGGACCTCGCTGCCCCGGACGGCCACCAGCGAGATGGTCTCGAACCGCCGCAGCCGGGCCGTTCGCGCGAGGTGGCCGAGCACCAGGGGCGCGAGCCCCCGGCCGCGCAGCTCCTCGGCGATCACCAGGTCGTGCGCGTGCATGTTGGTGGACCGGACGCCGGCGGCCTCCGGCCGGCTCAGGTCCGGGCACGCGTGGAGCGGGTAGGGCAGGGCGAGCAGGTAGCCGCCGAGGCGCCCCCGGTGCTCCACCGCGAAGCAGGTGGTGGGCGAGGCCCGGCCCCGGGACTCCAGCGCCGCCCGCCCCTCGGACAGACCGCTCGCGCTGTAGGCGCGGGCCTCCAGTGCCACGACCTCGTCCCAGTCGTCGGCGGCCAGCAGTCGGACGCGGACGCCCTCGGCGATCTCGTCGGCCATCATGCGGGACCTCCCTCGGAGACGGGAACGGGGGTGCGGGTAGGCGCAGGGGCGGGGCGGCCGGTGCTGTCGGTCCGGCGGACGCAGGTGTACGGGAGCGGCTCGAACCCGTTGAAGCCCTGGGTCGTGTACGCCGTGGCGTAGGCACCGCAGGAGAAGATCCAGACCGGATCCCCGGAGGCGGCGGCCGCCGGCACCGCGACGAGGCCGTCGTCGTCGGTGTACGCGTCGTCGCTGTCGCAGGTCGGGCCCGCGACGACGGCCGGAATGTAGCCGCCCTCGGTGGCGGAGTCCCGCGGGTGGGCGGGGAACTCCATCCGGTACTGCAGTTCGTCCATCTCGTACAGGCCGTTGAACTTGCCGCAGCCCAGGTAGAGCCAGTGCTGCCGCTCGCCGTCGAGCTGCTGCCGGGAGGTCAGCCGGGCGACCTGGGTCCGGATGGCGCCGTGGTCCGCGACCAGGTGGCGCCCCGGCTCCAGGAGGAAGTCCAGCGGCGCCGCCGACACCTCCCGGAGTCGCTGCATGCCCTCCCGGAGTACGGCGAACATCTTGTCCACCGGCGGGTCGAGCGGCCGGCCCCGCTTGTCGAGGACGCCGAGGGCGGGCAGGCCGCCGCCGAGGTTGACGTGGTCCAGCAGGATGCCCCGCCGGTCCAGCTCCTCGACCACGGCGGTGAGCGAGTCCAGCGCGCTCTGCCAGGCGTCGGAGGTCATCTGCTGCGACCCGACGTGGACGGAGAGCCCCGACGGGGTCAGCCCCGCCGCGCGCGCCTCCTCCAGGACCAGGACGGCGTCCGCCGGTGAGCAGCCGAACTTCCGGCTCAGGCCCCAGAGCGCGCCGTCCCCGGTGGTGGCGACCCGGCAGAACACCCGGGCACCCGGGGCGTGGACGGCGAGCGCCGCGACGTCCTCCAGGCTGTCCGTCGCGAAGTCCCGGACGCCGAGCCGGTACGCCTCGGCGATGTTGCGATCGGACTTGATGGTGTTGCCGTAGTGGATCCGCTCGACCGGGACGCCGGTGCGCAGGGCCTGGGCGATCTCCTGCGGGCCGGCCGCGTCGAAGCCGGCGCCCAGCTCCGCCAGGTGGGCGAGGACCTCGTCCACCGGGCACGCCTTCATGGCGAAGCGGACGGCGATGCCCGGCAGTTCGCGCAGCAGCGCCGTGTACTGGCCCTCGATCCCGTCCAGGTCGTAGTAGATCCGGTCGTCGGTCGCGGCCGCCAGGGCGGCGCGCAGAAGTGTGTTCTCAGACATCGTCGATAGCTCCAGGCCCGGTCAGCGGGCCAGCTGCTCGGGGCCGGTGGCCTTGCACGCCCGCACCAGCGGACCCCACGCCCCGATCAGCAGTGCGAAGTCCTCGGTGTCCGCCTGCGCCTCGTCGAGCAGGCGGTCCCGCAGGGTGAGCAGATGGTCGGCGAACTCGGCGTACTTGCCGCCGAGTCGGCGGTAGGCGCCGTCCAGGACGGACAGCCGGCGGACGTTCTCCGTCCGGTCCGTCCCGATGCTGCGCCGGACGGAGTCGGCGATCACGGCGACCCGTACGCGGTGCTCGTCGTCGAGCAGCGCACCGCCCGCCGCCTCCATGTCGAAGTACACCGGGTAGAGGTAGAGCATCGACAGCAGGAACTTGGTGAACCGCAGCTGGTAGGCGGTGAATCCGGCGCCCGTGCGGCGCTCGGGGGTGTAGTAGTTCACGATGTGCCGGTTGTGCACCACGCCGGGCAGGGTGGCGTCGCGCACCACGTGCAGGAGGAAGTAGTCGCTGCCGATGGTGTCGGTCGCGGACGGCAGCGGCAGGCGCTCGTACACCGCGTGGTCGAAGCCGATGTTGCACATGTCGACCCGCCAGATGTCCGGGAGGTCCAGGACGGCGCGGTCCTCGGTGAACGGGTCGGTGCCACCGCCGACGAAGGAGTCGTCGACCAGCTCCCGCTTCTCCTCCTCCGACGCCCCGGCCGGCGCCCAGAGCGCGACGACCTCGTCGTAGACGGCCGGGTCCAGCTCGCGGATCTCGCCGATGTCGACGGAGAGTTCACCGACGAAGGAGCCGCCGACCATCGCCACCGGCTTCTCGGCGTGCGCCGGGTCGAGGGCGTTCTCGGTGACGCCGGCCGCCGCGTCGGCCGCCCGCTTCCCGAGGGACAGCAGCTCGTGGTGGATCGGGAAGACCGGCTTCCCGTCCAGGACCTGGTAGTGGCTGTCGGAGTCCCGGCGGTGGACCGAGCGGCAGCCGAGGGCGGCGGCGATCAGGAACGCCCGGTTGGTGCAGGCGCCGTAGGAGACGGCGTCCGGCAGCATCAGGTCGAGCACCCGGGCCGGTTCGGCGACCGCGGCGGCGTCGATCACCCGCCGCAGGAACGTCCGCTGCCGGGCTTCGTCGAGGTGGTGCACGACCACGCCCGCCGCCCCGGGCAGCGCGTCCACGGCCTTGGCGTGGACGGCGAACGTCGGCTCGTCGGAGGAGTCCAGCACCAGCAGGTGCACCTCGACGCCGAACTGCGCGGCGGCGTAGGCGGCTTCCTCGCCGATCGACGCGATGGTGTCGGCGCAGGCCCGGTTGGTGGGCAGGGTCAGGCAGATCCTGTCCACGCCGGCGGCCCGGTTCACGCGTCGCCGTCCGGGGTGCTGTGTCGGACGGTGTGCTGTGCGGTGTGCTGTGCGGTGTTCGGTTCGGTCTCCGGTCCGGTGCGCTGCTCGGCGTGCCAGGACTCCAGGCCCAGCAGTTTGGCGCCGAGGTCGCTCAGCCCGGCCTTGCCGTAGCGCAGCGACTCGTGCTTCCGCGGGTCGCCCACCAGCGTCTTGTTCCACGTCGGGGTGGAGAGGTCGCGCCAGGAGGCGATCCGCGAGGCCTTGAGCTCCTCGTGCTCCTCCAGCGCCGGCATCATCGAGAGGTACTGGACCGCCCGGACGCCCTGCTCCGAGGTGTTGCGGGCCACGCCGTGGGCGAGCAGGCCGTTCCAGATCAGCAGGTCGCCGGCCTTCAACTCGGGCCGCACGACCGGGAACTCCGCACGGTCGACGGCGGGCCGGATCGGGTCGCGGTCGGCCGGCTGAGCGGCCTGCCACTGGTTGAACCGCCGGAACAGCTCGGGGTTGCACTGGAAGCCGCCGTGGTCCGGCCGGGTGTCGTTGAGCGCGATGATCCCCTGGACGCGCTGCGGCAGGATGCCGAGCGTGGTGTCGACGTCCCAGTGCAGCTCGATGTCGAAGCCCTTGTCCGTCGCCTCGATCAGCGCGCGGTCACGGTTGCCGACGTTCGGCGGGTTGAGGTTGAGCCGGTCCAGCGTCACCCAGAGCTCTTCGCAGTCCCAGACGTCGACGAACGCGTCGTAGACCCGCTGCGCCTGGCGGCTGTCCCAGATCAGCTGGTGCTGGTAGGCCTCGACGAAGCCGTAGATGTGCAGGTGCTGGGCCAGTTCGTCGGCGAACTCCCGCTCCTCGTACCAGGTCTCCGGCCGCTCCGGGTCCAGGCCCTGGAAGTCCCAGGCGAAGTCCAGCAGCCGCTTCGCCGCCTCGGCCGGGATCGCCTCCCGGACGACGACGTAGCCGTACGTCTGCCAGAACGAGTAGTCCTCCTCGGAGAGCACGCGCAGCGGCCGCGCCTTCTCGATGTCCTTCAGCGGTGTCCTGGCGAGATAGGTCTCGCCGTCGTTGCTGAAGTACGGGGTGTCGGAGGCGGCCCGATACAGGTATCCGTCAGGCTTCGGCATGCAATCACTCCAGAGGTCGGGAAACTACTGCGGCCGGGACGCGGCGCCGGTTCACGGGGCGGCTCCTGCGCCCGTACGCACCGCCGTTCCCGTTCCGCCGCGCGCACGGCGGCATCGCCGCAGGGCGGCGTCGGAGGACGGCCGACCGGCGGCAACGCGTGCTCGGGCGCGGACGGTTCGGGGCGCGGTGGCCACGAACGGCCGGCGGCGGACGGCTCCTGGGAGAGCGCGGCCGAAGGCGCCGGTCGGGTGAAGGGTGAAGGTGAAGGGGGAGAGGGCGGAGGGTGGTTGATCGGGGTGTCGGGCGACGGGGCTTCGGACAGCGGGGAGGTTGCGGGTCTCGCGGTTCCCGGCGGCGCTCAGCGCGCGTGCGGTTCCTGCGGGGGTGGCGGGCCCGGTCGGGCCCTCGGGGCTGTCGCATCCAGGGACGGACCGCCCGTTTCCCGCGGGGACGGGGCCGGGATTCCTTCCTCCTTCTTGTGTTCGAAGCCCCCGACGCGTCGTTGACGCCCTCGGTGGACATGCGGCGGCGTCGGCCAACTCGCGTGTCCGGCACGGGGCATCGCCGGGACTTCCCACCTCGTCAAACTTGCTTCCCCTACGGTGGACTAGACCAACTTGTGGTGTCAACCCTTCTCCGGAGGAGGCTCGCGGCCGCCGTCGCGATCCGTGGGAACGGGCGGTGACCAGGCCGGAGTTGCGGCGGAGGAACGGCCTGCGCGGCCGGTGGCGACCCCTGCCCGAAGGCGCCGGGCGGTTGCCCTTTCGGGCAATCGGGGCATGAGCGGCCGCCGGGTCGGCGTTGGTGACGGGGATGGCGACGGCGCTGGAGCCAGTGGCGGGCCGGGGTGGGGGCGGGCCGGGAGCCGGCCTGTCCGGTGCCTAGCGGGCGTGGTCCTCGCGCCGGGCGTGGTCGTCCGACGGGCGGCCCTGGGCGGTGCCGGTCGGTGGGGCCGGGTGGTCGGCCGGGGTCTGCTGCGCCGTCCAGGCCAGCAGCAGTCGCAGGGCGTCCTCGGACGGACTGCCGGGCTCGGGCGCGTAGGTGATCAGCGCCTGGGCCGGGTCGTCGGCCGCCCGCAGGGTCTCGTAGGCCAATTCGAGCGTGCCGACCACCGGGTGGTGGAAGCGCTTGACCCCGGACGTCTTGTCCCGCACCGGGCGTTCGGCCCACCAGGTACGGAACTCCCGGCTCTTCATCGCGAGTTCACCGATCAGCTCGCGCAGTCGCGGGTCGTCGGGCCGGCGGCCCGCCTCCATGCCCAGATGGGCCACGTTCCCCCGCGCGCACTCGTCCCAGTCCGCGTACAGGGAACGGGACTCGGGGTGCAGGAAGGTGATCCTGGCGATGTTGCGCGTGGCGGGTTCCAGGGCCGCGAAGTCGCCGAACAGCGCGCTCGCCGCCCGGTTCCAGGCCAGCACGTCCATCCGCTGCCCCATCACCAGCGCGGGCAGCTCCGGGAGGGACCGCAGGAGGGTCCGCAGCATCGGCCGGACGCGCTGCGGCTCCTCCGCCGCCGGCGCGGCCCGCCGCGTGGCGGCGGCCGGGCGGGCGATCCGGTGCAGGTGCCGGGTCTCCTGCTCCTCCAGGCGCAGCGCCCGGGCCAGCGCGTCGAGCACCGCCGGCGAGGCGTTGCGGACCCGGCCCTGTTCCATCCGGGTGTAGTAGTCGACGCTGACCCCGGCGAGTTCGGCGATCTCCTCGCGGCGCAGGCCGGCGACCCGCCGCCGGGCGCCCGCGCCGGGCAGGCCGACCTCCTGGGGCAGCAGCCGGGCGTGGCGGGAACGCAGGAAGACGCCGAGGGCGGTCGGGGAACTCATGTGCCGATTCTGGCCGACGCGCCGCCGTCGTGCCTGGGGAGAGCACGGTGAGCACACCC